>JBGAWE010000150.1:0-11410 GCA_044227705.1 Saprospiraceae bacterium | reverse complement strand
ATAGGCCCCCGGCGAGAGCTTTTTGTTGGAGAAATCGAGTTTCAAGACGTTTCGGCCGGCCACGCCGGCCATCCCCGGCATTACCGCGACCTGCTGCCCGAGTGCCGAAACCAGCCGCACATCCACTGGCGAGGCAGCCTTCAAGTTGAATTCAGCCGTGCAGTCACCCCTCCGGGTGATGCTCGGGAAAAGGCGAAGGCCGAGCGGGTTCTCCACAATTTTTACCCCAGAGGTCGGTGTGAAAACGGCCACGAGCGTGTCCATCTGGTCGTATTCCATCGTGCCGCTGGAGTCCTGCTCCGAGGGGAGGATGAGCGCCGTGCCGGCCTTTGTCTCCCAGTGGTCGAACAGGTAGCCGCTGTTCGGCTTTGCCTGTATTTTCTGCTGCATCTTGCCGTAGTAGCTGCCCGTCCACGGGAAGGTCTTCAGCTTCAAGGTGTTGAAGTCGATGCGGCCCGCGCCTGGCGGTTGCACGTCGATGGTCAGCGGGAACGGCCCCGTCAGGTCGAAGCAGCCGACCATGCCGCCGTCGAACTTGTTGCATCGGTCGGCGATGAAGTCTCGCATCTTCTTGACGTTCGCCAGCCACTTGGCCTTCGTGCCGCCCCAGCGCTGGGTGTGCCGCGTCATCTCGGGGTCAATCACGGCCACCATGCTGTCGAGGACGTGCAGCATGTTGTCGCAGGTGAAGACTGTGTTCTGCAAGTCGGCCTGCCGCGAGTAGTAGAGCTGCCTAAACTCTGGGCTTTCCTGCTGAAGTTTCAAAAAGAGGAGGTCGTGTTTCCCGTCGACGTGGTTGCAATAATAAATGGAGTCATTGCCCTGGACCCACCAGAGGCAGGTGTCGTTCTGCTGGCCCTGCCAAAACTGGTTCTGGCAATAGTCCGAAATCTGCTCAATGTCGCAGGGCGCGGCGTTGGCACTGGTGTTCGGCACGCCCGAATAGTTGATGTAATAATTGAAAACGGCGTCGAAGTCCCAGAGCAGGTAGCCCCATTTCTTGTGGTCGCCGCTGGGGTCGGTGCCGCGCCACCAAGCGGTGTTGTAGTTTATCCAGTCGGAGGCGACGTAGTTCAGCCCGCAGATGAAGTAGTCGCACATCGAGGTCGTGTTGAGCGCGTCGTCGACTTTTTGGTAGTTGGCCGGGTCGCCCATGTCGTTGTTGAGGATAAACTTTCGGAGCTGCGCCCAGTCGGCGAAGGCCTCGTCGCCGCCGTACTGGGCCCAAGTGTCGCCCCAAGTTTCGAGCATCTGGATATGGTACTTGTCCTGCCCGTAATAGTATTCGGTGTAGTCGCTGTCGTCGGGGTATTCGCGCAGGCCATAGACGCCCCAATAGTTTCCGTTCAAAAAGACCACCATCCGCTCGGCCGAGCGCACGTCGAGCTTGAGGCCGCCGAGCTTGGCGAGGGTCTGTGTGTACTCGTCACGGATATGGGCGCAGCCCTTGTGCTGCGGGAGGAAGTTGCCGGGGTAGTTGTCGTCGCCCGAGGCGCGCAGGATGATGCGCTGATACTCGTCGCGGTCGCTGTACCCAAAGAGCTTTTCGTTGAGGGCGTTTGAATAGCCCATCTCGTCGCGGCTCACCCAGTCGATGCTGCGCTGGTCGTTGACCCACGAATCCTGCCCGTGCGAGTTCAGTTCGCCGTAGCTCCGGGCGTGGCGCAGCTTGTCCTGCCCAAAATACTCGATGGTTCCGACAGGCTTGAGGTCTTTGTCGCCGTTGGCCAGTTCGAGGATGTTGTCGGCCGCGACCGAGACGACGACGAGCGAGAAGTCTTCGTCAATGAAATAGGTGTTGAACTGGATAAAACTCGGAAGCACGGCCGGGTTCTGCGAGAATGCCTTTGCCTTGACGACCGTAGTCTGCGTGATGCTTATCGGCCCGGTGTACTCGTCCGAAAACTCCGTCGGCTCGTGCCCGTCGAGCGTGTAGCGAATGATGTCCGTTGGGTCGGCGGCCGTGATGTTCACGGTCTGCGGGCCTGTGTAAAAACCGGCGGCAAGGTCCATCACCGGCCTCCCGGCGAAGCCGTCGGACTGCGCCGTTCCGTTGTTCGAGCTGCCGGGCGAGGGGTCGGTGCAGATTTTCCAGGTCGCCGCGCCGTCCGTCGACCTCGCCCACGATTGATGGGTCTGCGTCTTATCCACTTTTATGGAATCGACGATGGCGCCCGCCGCGTTTGCGAGGATAGCGTAGTCGTTGCCCTTCGTCTGCGTGAGGCTGAAATTGGTGTGCAGCCCGTCGGGTTTTGCCTCGTCCCTTTTCGAGCACCAGACTTTCAAAAACCCGTGCCCGGCGCGGCTCGTTCCGGCCGGGAACTGCCACTTCTGCGGGTTCGAAGCCTTGTCGGAGAGCCACCAGCCGCCGATGTCCTTCGCCGTCGCGGAGGTGTTGTAAAGCTCAATCCAGTCCTCGGCCTTGCCGTAGTTGTCGAGGAACTGCTGCCAGTTGGCGGCGGAGAACTCGTTGACGACGACTTGCGCCGACGAGATTTTTACGAAAAATAGAAGGGAGAAAAGGAGGATGTTTTTGCAGTAAGCCATGCCTTGCGAGGTTTTGTTTGTTGAAAGAGGCGGTTGCTAAACCGTTGGCAAAGTTGAAAAAAGGGGCCGCATTCCCTTTTCTCTAAAAACCGGAATTGCCAGCCGGGGTCAAATGGCCGCAAAAGCAAAGCCCGGAGCTGCGATTGGCAACTCCGGGCCTTGAAAACGGCGCCTACTCAAAACTCATCATTCCCCGCTGTCCTCCGAGACGCTGATGCTGAACGACGAGCCGGGCCGCCCGCCGCCGTTGGCGTAATAGCGTTCTAGGTACCGCTGGTGCATCTCCTTGTCGCGCTTCTTCCCGTTGATTTTCAACGATTTATTGCTCAGCGAGATGCTGAACTCCAGGGGGTTGAACCCGTCAGCGGCCAGTTGCTCGCGCAGCCAGTTCTGCCCGTCGCCGCCCGCCGTGACGACGACCGTCGACCCTTCCGTGCCGAAAGCACGGGCCTCCGCGCCGCCATTTGACCAGCCCCAGCCCTCGGCGGCCCTTTTCCGGTCGGCCATCGCTGCAGCGCGGGCTTCGAGTTCTTCCACCCTTGCCTCCCGCTCCTCGGCGCGGGCCTCTCGCTGGGCGGCGCGCTCTTCATGGCGATAGAGTCTCCTTTCTTGTTCGACGGCGCGAGCCTCTTCGGCGGCGGCGCGCGCCTCTTCCTCGACAGCCCGGGCCTGCTCTTCGGCCGCCTCTTTTTGCCTTTGGGCGATGAAAACCCGCAACTCCGGGTCTTGCGGATTCCAAGTCAGCTCGCCGTCTTTCAGTTGGAAAACCTGCCCGTCGCCGGTGATGGCGACAAAGTCGTTGGTGTCCGACCTTTTGAGTATCTGGGTCTTCTGCCCGGTTTCGAGGGGTTTTCCGTTCAAAAAGGCGCGACCGCCATCGACGACGACCTCGTTTTTCCCGCCCTTCCCGTTGAGATGGATGTGGAGCCGCCCTTGCCCGTCGGTCGTCGAGAACTCGCTGTCGTCGTACATGTTGAGCGTGCCCGACATCCAGATGTCGTCCGGCATGGCCGGCGGCATCGGAGCCATCGGGGCCAGTGTGGGCATGGGCGGCATCGGGGCCATCTGCGGGAAGGCCGGGAACGGCGTCGAAAAAGGCGACGGCTGCGACGGCGGTGCGGGCAGTTCGATGAGCTTGTCGTACTTGCCGAAATCGGTTTTCGGAACCTCCTCGCCGTTGACGACGAGGCGGCTCACCTCGCCGTCGCGGTAGTTGATTTGGACGGTCTTCCCGTCGGCATTGGCGTTGACGAAGCCGTCGCCTTTCATCTTGACTCGGGCTTTCGGCGCGGCGCTGTCGGGCACGGCGACGGCGTTTTGAAAGAGGATGGCGGGGTTCTCGGCCAGCTGCGCCAGTTTTTGGGAGACCGGAAAATCGGGGTTTGCGCGCAGCGAGAACACGGCGGCGAGGGCGACGATGAGGCCCGTGGCAAGCATTTTTTCCATGGTGAAATTTTTAGAAGGTGGTGATTGAAAGACGATGCGACGGACGCGGGCCAGCAGCTCGGGCTTTTTTTTGCCCGAAAAGGCCAGTGCGAGCGCGGGTTGGGAAGTCGTCGAGGCTGCCTCTTGAACCCGGACGAGCGTCTTCGCGTAGCCGACCGCCGGGCCTCCGGTGATGGAAAGGGCGAGGTCGTCGGCCACGTTCTCGCGCTCCTCGCGGATGCGGGCCGAGAGCCACCAGACGGCCGGATTGAAATAAAAGAGCGACTCGACAACGGCCTGTGCAATGTTGGCCAACCAGTCGCGGCGGGCGATGTGCGCCAGCTCGTGGGCGAGGACGAACTCGACCTCCTCGACCGTCAGATTGTTGACCAAACCGACGGGCAAAAGGATGACCGGCCGCAGCCAGCCGAGCGTCATCGGCACCCGCGCCACGGCAGATTCGAGCAGGTGGACGGGGCCGGCGACCGGCATTTTCTTCAGCAAATCAGTCAAAATCTCCCCAAAATCGGCGAGAACCGGACGTGTCCAGCGAGTCCGCATCTGCTCGGCGAGGAGCCAGCCGCCGACCAGTTTTACCAAAAAGAAGGCCGCGCCGAGCATCCACAGCCCGACGACGAGGGCGTGGTTTGCCTCGAACCAGGCCGTCGCGCGCTCCCAAATACTCGGCTCGGAAAGCTGGCTGGCCATGCCTGGTTCGATGGCCAGCGGGCCGCCGTCGAGCTGCAGGATTTTGAAACCGGAAGCACCCGGGAGCCAGTTCTCCTTCTCGAAAAAGAAGAAAAAAGTGGCGACCGCCGCCCCCAGCACGGCCAACAGCGAGGCCATGCCGATGCGATATCGGCCGTCGGCCGATGCGGTCTTTTTTAAAAAAACGGCCGCTATGAGCGCAACCGCCGCGCCCTGCCAAATCGAATGGACGAGCGCAAGACCGAGGGCGCGGAGGTCCGGGTCGGCGGCGAGGAGGAGGGAGTCTTTCATGGCTAGCCCTGCTGGTTTTCGATGGATTCGATAAGTCTTTTGATTTCAGCAAGCTCCTCGGCCGATGCCTGGTGATTGCCGAGGGCCTGCATGACGAGCCGAGCCGCCGAGCCGCTGAACGCGGAGTTGACGAGGTTTGAAACCAGCAAACCCTGCGTCGACGACTGCTCCGTGGCCGGGCGGTAGAAGTGCTGCCGCTCGTCGTCGCGGCGCGAGAGGAGGCCTTTTTCGAGCATGATTTGCATCGTCTTCAGGGTGGTCGTGTAGCCGACCTCGCGCCGCTCGTTGAGGCGGTCGTTGACGGCTCGGACGGCCAGCTCGCCGCCCGACTGCCAAAGGATTTGGAGGATTTCTAGCTCAGATTCTGTGGGCTTCATGCGATTTTGGATTGGATTGATTGACGATTTACGGGTCGTTGCCGGTGCCCTCGCCGACAACTTCTCAAGCCCGAAATTGGTACGAACAAATTCGTAGGGCAAAGGTGTACGACGAGTTTCGTAGTGTCAAGCTTTTGGTACGACTTTTTTCGTAGATGGTCAAAAATTTTCAAAACGGCCAAAAGCCGAACGGTTTTCCGCCAATTTTCAACCGAAAGGCCGCCGGGAAGGGAACGGGTGGCATTTTCGCCGCCGATAATTTTTCAGGAAAAACCATGCGCATCATCCCGCTTTTGGTGGCCGTCGCCCTCATCACTGCGATTCTCTACGCGCCCATCTCCGTGCCCTGGAAGGTGGTGAGCATCGGGCAAGTCTTCCCGCGCAAGTCGTGGAAAATCGCGCAGGACGCCACCGGCAACCTCCTCGTCAACGAACAGGACTGGCGCACGGGCGAGACGAGCGTCTCGAGCAACTATCAGTTCGAGCGCGGCGACCTTGTCGAGGCGCGGCTGCGGCCGGGGCAGGATTCGCTGGCGCCCGTCAATCGGGGCGACACCGTTTTGGCCATCCGAACGACGCGCATCGAGGACAGATTGACGACACTTCGGGGGCAGCTTGCGGAGGCGAAAAGCCAGCTCTCGAGCGGCTCGGTGGGGGAGAAGCCGCCTATCGTCGAGGAGGCGGAGAACCGCCTGCGGTTTGCCGAACAGGAATTTTCAAACCAGAAGACGACCTGCGCTCGAATGGAGCAGCTCTTTGTCGACAAAAACGTGAGCGCACAAGAGGTTGAGAACGCTCGAAACTTGCTGCGAAAGGCCGAAATCCAGATTGGCATCGAGCAAAAGAGCCTCGAATCCGCGCGAACCGGGCTGAAACCGGCCGACATCGACGTGCTGCACTCGCGCATCCAAAACCTTGCGGGGCAGATTTCCTTCCTCGAAAAACAGACGACGAAGTACGTCCTCACCGCCCCCTTCGACGGGCTGCGGCGGCGGACGGCCTTGCCCGGCGAGGTTTTTATGATGCAGTCGGCGAGGGAGTTTTTCCTCCAAATCCCGGTGAAAGTGGAGGATTTGCGCTGGATTGGGCCGTCGTCGAAAATAGAAATCAAGGACGTGCAGACCGGGCGGCTCTTTTTGGGAAAGTTCCTCGACTTCTCCCCGACCGTCGAGGTGTTGAGCGGGCGACGGACGCAGATGCTCGAGGCGATGGTCGAAACCGCGCCGGGCGAGCGGCTCAACACGGGCCTGTCGGTCGATTGCAGCATCGACTGCGGGGCGGTCAACGTGCGGGAATACCTGCGTCGGGCGCTCAATTTCCAGTGAGGGCGGAGGCCTGCCGCAAAATTTTGGAAAAGGACGCGGCGAAACTGCGGCCCTGTTTTCAATTACTTTGTCGGTAAAAGCGGCGTGGTCGTCGGCAATTTTGGGTGGCCCGCTCGCCGCCCTCGAATACTTGCCCGCAAATTCCCAGACCCGGCGCGGCAAGCGCAGCTATGAGTGATTTCCTCAACAAGTTCAAGTCCATCTTCGTCGTCGAAGACCCGAACGCAGTAGCCGCAAAACCGGCCGCTCCTACTCCCACGGCGAACGCAACTTCCTCACAGTCAACGAGTTCGGCCCCGGTTGCCCCCGCGCCGGTCGCTGCGGTTGGCGGGCGGACGACCGAGAAGTTCGTCGAAGTTCTGACCAAGGCCCTCGAGGACAACAACCAGGAGGGGTTCGATTTTTTCGAGTTCAGAGGCTCGCTGAAATCGCTGGCCAAGATGCCGATGGACGACCAGACGCGCTTCCAGTCGGCCTTCGCGATGGCGGCGACGATGGGCGCGACGCCGCAAAAGCTCGTGTCGTCGGCGCAGTTTTACCTCGATGTTCTCAAAAAGGAGGAGCAGAAGTTCGGCGAAGCGGTCGCGCAGCAGCGGTCGAAGCTCGTTGGCTCGCGCGAAGAGGAGATGCGGCAACTCGACGCGACGTGGCGCAACAAGGCCGAGCAGATAAAGGAGCTGACCGCACAAATCGAGCAGCACCAAAACCGCATCGAGAAGCTGAAAGACGAGATTTCCGACGCGACCGAGAAGGTCGAGGCGACGGCGGCGGACTTCGCGGCGACCTATCAGACGGTCGTCGGGCAGATTCAGGAGGACATCGGGAAGATGCAGGCTTATCTGAAATGAACCCAGAACCGCACGTTTCATCAAAACTCAACCACACAATGAACATCAACTTCCGCGACCCCCTCATTGTCCTGCTGGCCATCGTGGCCGTCATCATCCTGCTGACGCGCATCCTGCCGATGTTCTTCTCGCTGGCGGCGACGCTGTTCTGGATTGCGCTCTTTGCGGGCATAGTCCTTTACATCAACCCGTCGACGCGAGGGACGGTCGAGGCTTTCCTTCGGCGGATCTTCAAAAGCTGAATAAACCATGAATGAAGGAATCGAACCCGAACCGCGCTCAACTCCTCAACTCCTCAATTCCTCAATTCCTCAACCCCTCGATTCCTCAATCACATCAAAATCACTCAACAACAATGTCGAACGAAATTCAACCAATCAAACCCAAAGGCTTTTGGGACAGGCCCGAGGGCGTCACCGGGATGCTATTCGGGGCCGGGCTGCTGGTCGGCGGCGGCTGGCTGCTCTACAAAATCCTGCCGTATCTGGCCAACATGGCGGAGAACGGGCTGCGCCTCGGCCTCGCGCTGACGGGGCTGGCCGCGCTGGTCTATGTCGTGCTCGACCCGAAGATGCGCAACCTCATCTGGTACATCTACAAGAGCATCATGCGCTGGATAACGGGCATCTTCGTCAACATCGACCCCATCGGCGTGCTCAAAAGCTACATCGACGACCTGAAGGGGAACCTCTCGAAGATGAACGTCCAAATTGGGAAGCTGCGCGGGCAGATGTCGCAACTGAAGTCGATCATGGACCAGAACCAGCGCGACATCCAGAACAACCTCAAGCTCGCCTCCGCCGCCCGCGACTCCAATATGCAGGCGCAAATGGTGCTGAAAGCCCGGAAGGCCGGCCGCTTGCAGGACTCGAACATGAAGTACGACGACCTTTATAAAAGGATGGAAATTCTCTACCGCGTCCTCCGAAAGATGTACGAGAACTCGGAGGTCATGCTCGAGGACATCAGCGACCAAGTCGTCGTGAAAGAGCAGGAGCGCAAGGCCATCCGCGCTAGCCACTCGGCCATGACCTCGGCCATGAACATCATCTCCGGCAACTCCGACAAGCGATACATGTTCGACATGGCCCTCGAGGCGGTGGCCGACGACGTCTCCCAAAAGGTGGGCGAAATGGAGCGGTTCATGGACGTCTCCTCGAAGTTCATGGACTCCATCGACCTGCAGAACGGCGTCTTCGAACAAGAGGGCCTCGAAATGCTCGAAAAATGGGAGACCGAGGGCGTGTCGATGCTCCTCGGCGGCGACAAGGACAAAATCCTCCTGCAATCGAAATCCGACTCGGTGCTCGACCTCAACGCGCCGATGCAAAAGGCCGTTCGCACGGGGAACCAATACGACTCCTTCTTTGAATAATTGGGATTGGCGATTGGGGATTGGGTCAGGCCAGTCCCCAATCCTCAATCCCTAATCACCAATTTAAACACAATGGCACGTCTAACCACCTTCTCAAAATTCCTCATCACGCTGCTCATCGTGGGCGGGGTGTATTTCGCCTTCCGGTACTTCGTGCAGAACACCGAGGCAGGGCAGAAAATCAAGCAACAGGGTTCCGAGCAGTCGTCCAAGCCGGGCGGCGGCCTGTTTGGCGGAGGCAGTTCGTTGTCCTCCGACAAAAACGCCATCAAAGTCGGCGTGGTCACCTGGGGCGGATACGCCGGTGGCCAGTACTGGAACGACGGCTTCGTGCCGAACGCCAACAGCCGCTTCAAGCGCGACTACGGTTTCAACGTCGATTTCAAAGTCCTCGACGATTTCGAGGCCAGCCGCAACGCGTTCAAATCCGACGATGTCAACCTCCTCTGGGCGACCATCGACGCCTTTCCGACCGAGGCCGGTGCGTTGGCCGACTACGACCCGGTTGTTGTTTTTCAATACGACTGGTCTCGGGGGGGCGACGCCAATGTGGTGCGGCGCGGCATTTCCAAAGTTGAGGACTTGCGCGGTAAGAAGATCGCGGTGGCCGAACTCACGCCATCACACTCTTTTTTGCTCTGGTTTTTGGAAGCGGGCGGCCTGAAGATGAGCGACGTCGAGATTGTCAAACAAGCCTCGGCCATCGACGCGGCGGCGGCTTTCAAAAGCCAAGCTGTCGATGCGGCCGTCGTCTGGTCGCCCGACGATGCGCTTTGCGTTCAGGCGGTCGCCGGGGCGCGGGTGCTTCAAAGCACGCGCTCGGCGACGAACATCATCGCCGACGTTTTCATAGCCAAAAGGAAATGGGCGGAGGCCAACCGCGAAAAGCTCCAGCAGCTATACGAGGGCTGGATGAAAGGCGCGGCCGAGATAAACACTGTCCCGTCGGCGAAAACGCGGGCCGCCGAAATCCTCGCCTCGCAGTTCAACATCTCGACGGCCGACGCGAGGCAGTCCATCGACAACGTCCGGCTGACCACGCACGGCGACAACCAGAACTTTTTCGGCCTCAATACCGCCTATCAGGGCATCGCGGGCGAGGCACTCTATTCGCGCATGACGAACGTATACCGGGGCCTCGGCTACATCGACGGGAAGGTGCCCAACTTCCGCATCGTCGCGTGGCCCGAGGCGGTCAAAATGACCTCGCTCACCGGCCCGCAGAACGCGGCCGAGGCGCAGAAAGGCTTCTCCGCCCCAACGGCGGCCGAGAAGACAAAGGAGGCGGTTGCCACGAAGCGCGTCTCTATCACCTTTCCGAGCGGCCAGTTCCGGCTGGACGAAAACGCGAAGTACATCGTCGACAAGGAGATGGTCGAACTGGCGAAGGCCTTTGCCGGGAGCCGCATCCGCGTCGAGGGAAACACCGACAACGTTGGCAACGACACCGCCAACCGCGCCCTTTCCCAAAAGCGGGCGCAAGCGGTGGTCGACTACCTCGTCTCGCAGCACGGGATGCCGCGCAACCGCTTCATAGTCGTGGGCAACGGGGCCGACAACCCTGTGGAAACCAACGACACCGAGGCGGGGCGCAGCAAGAACCGGCGGACGGACTTCGAGCTAGTCGAGAACTGATGCAAAACCCTGCCGCCCGTTTTTCGTAAAAAGCAAGTCCGCCCGGCAGACCGTCGAGGCGGGCTTTTTTTTCATCATTTGCTAACCAACTTTTTCAAATCATGGGTATCAATCCGCTCTCCCTGTTCATCGCCGCCGCCATCCCGATGGTGCTCGGCGCCATCTGGTTCAGCCCGCGCGTCCTCGGCTCGTGGGTCGGCAACACCAACAACGACGGCAAGGGCCACGGCCCGATGACCTATGTCGGCTCGTTCGTATTCTGCCTGATGCTGGCCTTCATCATGAACCTCATCGCTGTTCACGACAGTTGGATCCAGGGCGCGCTCTACTACCTCAACCACGGCGGCGCGCCCGAGCCGGGCTCGGAGTCGGCCAAGTGGCTGGCCTTCTACAACGACAACCTCATGGCCTCCAACCACACCTTCAAGCACGGGGCCTTTCACGGCTTCCTCATCTCGGGGCTGTTCATCGCGCTGCCCATCGTGGCCAACAACGCGCTCTACTCGGGCCGCGGCTGGAAGTACATCGTGGCAAACGCAAGCTATTGGATTGCCTGCCTTTCGCTGATGGGCGGGGTCGTCGCTGCAATGGCTTGACAGGCTTTCTGAAAGAAAACATGGGCTGTCCCGGGCTGGGGATAGGAATCAGTTAGAAAAGAGGGCCTCTTGTACCATTGAGTGGTAAGCCAAACTACAGGAGGTTTTCTTTTCTCCACCCTGGAAGGCAGCAGAAATTCGGGACGGCCCATGTTCTCGTTGAGCTACATTCGCCCGACAATCGCCTGTTTTATGCGAAGCTTCTATTGGCTGCTGCCTGTTTTCCTGCTTTTTCAAAACTGCAAGTCCAAAAAGGACAGCCAGCCAAGTGGCCAGACAGGTC
>JBGAWE010000149.1:0-11543 GCA_044227705.1 Saprospiraceae bacterium | reverse complement strand
TTTGAAAAACCAGTCCAAAAAGTTCAAAGCGAGTGGCAGGTGAGCGGTGTGCTGATTTCGCTGTTGCTGTACGTCGACAGCTTCGCTGCCAAAATCAACACCCCGAAGCCCGTCCGCGCCAGCGACTCGCTCAAGCTTTCCGCGCTATTACAATACAATGGATGGCGTACTCGACCTGCTCGACCCGCTGGAAGGGTCGCAGGCGGAGTTCCACCATAGCTTATACGAAGGCGCGCAACCTCGGATCTGCCAATCTGCACAGGGAAAAGACGGACGGGATGCCCATGGAGATCAAGTTTCCCATGCAACCGCAGCCAATGAGCCGCCCGCCGCCAGCCAGCAACGACCTTGTCATGAGCGGGAGCGGTCTTGACAAACCGCTGCCCTCGACCTTATGCCCCGCTGATCTGTAGGCATTCATGCCAGCAAAAAGATGCCAGCAATGAGTCCCATTGCTGGCATCTGTTTTTGTGGCTCGCCGGGCCGTGGCTGCCAATTGGTTGCCAAACCGTCAATTGACCTTCACTCTCCCCCCTGTCGAGTGGCTCGAAAACTCCGGCGCGTACATGCACTGCGCCGACGAGACCCCGCCCGAAAAATCTCCCCGCTGCTGCACAACGAGCTGATATTCAAGCACATAGGTTCCCTTTGGCATGTACGAGATGAAAAAGTGCGTCGCCAAATCGCGCGTCGATTGGTAGTAGCCGAGGCCGTCCTGCCATCTGTATTGAGACAGAACATCGATCGGCTCGAATCCCGCCGCCCGTGCGTCTTTCAGGTGGATGTATTCCATTGGCCGATCGGTTTTCAGCTCTACGCGGACTTTCAGGCGGTCGCCAGGCTTCAGGTTTTCGGCCGCGACGAGCCGCTCGCCCGCGTCTGTCCGCTCGATTTTGAACAGGTTTTTTGAAATCTTGAGCGGCGTCTCGCGGAAGGATTTCACCTTGTCCATGTCCTCGAAGTATTGCCAGTAGGCCGCGCCCCAAGCCACGCCGGGGTTCGGGTTGGAGACCTCGATTTTGCCGAAGTCGTTTTTGACCGCCTCGCCGGGCCATGCCTTTTTGAAATACCCCGTCCCCGCCTCGGGCTGCACCTCTTTTTGGTCGACGGTCTTTCCCGCGACCTTGATGGCCAATGCCTTCGTGTCGTCAAGCCATTTCGAGTTTCCAATCAAAAGCGCGTATACAGCGGAGGCGGTCGCCTTCGTCGATTCCCAGCGGTTGGTCTGCTTGTTCTTTAGCAGCCAAATGCGTTGATTGTCAGCACTTTGCGCGTCGTTTTCGACTTCGAGGAACGCCTCGATGAGCAGCGACTGCGTCTCAATCGGCAGGTCGAACCAATAAAAACCGGGCTGGAAATTCCAAAACATCCCCAATTCCTCGCTCTGCTGCGACCGCTCGCGGAGGCTGCGCGTGATGGCCTTCGCAGCGTCTGCCCGCCCGTTTCGGGAAAGCGCGATGGCGAGCATGGCTTGTTGTTGCAATCCCTTTTTCAGCCAATGCTTTTCGGCTTCGCCGAGGAAGAAGTCGCGGGCCTCTTTCGGCATTTCCCAGTTTTTGAAAAAGCTGCGGGCATAGAGCCACTGCACTTCGAGCGAGCCTAGATGGTCGTCCGTCGCGCTCGCTGGGTTCTTCTCGATGGCCTTTTTTATCTCCTTCAAATCCTCCAAAACCTTCCGGTCGCAGAAGCCAACGGCCCGCTCCAAAACGGAGTTAACCTCCTGATTTTGAGAGACTTGCATCGCCCCGAGTTTTTCCAAGTGCCCAAAATTCTCGACGACGTTCTGTGTGATGAACCAGTCCGTCGGCCCACCCGGGAACCACGGCCAACCGCCGTCAGGCTGTTGCCGCTCGGTCAGTTTTCGGATGGCGCTGGCTTGCTCGTTGGCCATTTTGTTGAGGTCGAAAAGGAGTGCAATCTGCTGCTTCTGCTGCGCCTCCGATTGCGACTCGATGACCCACGGGGTTTCCTCCAAAAGCGCCGTTTTGAGTTCCTGGTTTTTTGAGAGGTTGCTGGCCAATGCCTTCCCGTCGCCCTTCCAACGGTCGAAGACGGCCCGGATTTTCGGGTTCGAGTTCGCCACCGAAGTTGCCAGCGTGTTCGCAAAGAGCCGCGACATGATTTGCTCCGTGCACTCGTGCGGGTATTCCATCAAATACGGCAGTGCCTGCACCGCGTACCAAGCCGGGTTCGGCGTGAATTCGAGCGTGAAGCCCTGCGTCTTCGCCGTCCTCGACGTGTTCTCCGAGAGGCTTTTCAGGTCAAAGTTTTTCGTCTGCCCGCCCCGCACCGACATCACCAGCGACTCCGTCACCAGCATCCTGTTCGTGACGACGGGCAGCGCGTTCTCCTCGCCGTCGCTGAACTGGCTGCTCTGTGCCGTCACCCGCCAGACGACCGGCTCCGTCATTTCCTCCGGAACCTTTAGCCGCCACGCGACGGCCGAGCTGCGCCCTTTTTGAGCGGAAAATTTCTGTTGAACCGGCGATTTGAGCCAGTTTTGGAAAAACCTGTCCGTCACGTCGCGGCCGGAGACGGCGTCGGAGAGCGAGATGGTGGCCGTGCCCGAAAGGTCGTTTTGGGATAGATTCGAGACTTTCGAGACGAACTCCACCTCGTCGCCCGCCCGCAAAAAGCGCGGCGGGTTGGGCAGAACCATCAGCTCTTTTTGGGTGACGACCTCTTTTTCCGAGTAGCCGCTGGCCAGCTCCCTTGTGTGGGTGAGGGCGCGGAATTTCCACCGCGTCAGCGCCTCGCCCATCGTGAACTTGACGATGAGGTTGCCCTCCGCGTCCGTCCGCAGGTCGGGGAAGAAGAAGACGGTTTCGTTCAAATTTTTGCGCGGGGCGGGCGGCGGCGCGGCGGGATTCGGCGGTACGACAGGCGGCGGCGGCGCTTTTCCTCCAGCCGCACCGGTTGCCATATCGGCTTCGGCTGATAGCAGCATCACCTTCTCTTCTCCACCTTTTCGCATCACCATGCCGTCGGCCGCCTCCATTCGTACGGACATTGGCGAGGCTGCCATCATCATCCGTCCTCCGCCCATGCCAAAGCCGCCGTACATTGGAAAATCAAACCAGTTCAATTCAGGGAACCGCCGCCCCGGTCCGCTCTCGAAGCCTCCGCTGTAGCCCCATGTCATCGCCGAGGCCGCGCCGAACTGATTGAGGCTGAACCAGTTTTCCGCCTGCCGCATCCCCCAAAAATTGCGGTCCCAATCCCTGCTGGCGAACTGGTCGAGCGAAGCGTCGTACATCGAGGCGAGCACCTCGGCTGCCACTTTTTCGCGCTTCGGCCCACTGATTTTCAGTTGCCATTCCTCTTTCGCGCCCGGCGTGATTTTGTCGCGGAAGGTCGAATACTCGATTTTCAGCTCCTTGTTCGACCACGGAACCTCAATGCTTTCCCTTTTCGAATAGCTCCGGTTGTCGCGCACTGCCATCACATCTACGTTTATCCACGAGCCACGGTCGGCCTCGGTCGCCTCGATGCGGACGGCTTGCAACCCGTTGATTTTGAACCACTTGGCTGGTTTTTCGGCATCAGGCCGCGAGATTTTGACGAGGAAATTCGTCTCGCCTGTCGCGCCCAAACGCAGCACGGCCGCCTCGCCCGGCTCGATTTTCACTTTGTCCAAATCCACGGAAAACGGCATCGGCGACGGCGGCTGGTTGGCCGATTTTTGGGTGACCTCCACGATTTTTTCGAGCATGATTTCTTTCCCTGTCGCCGGGTCGGTCGTCGTCAGCTTGAACCGGTAGACACCGGCGCCGAGCGGCTTGTCGGAGAGGTCGGCTCGACCGTTTTTTCCCGTGTCCCAGTCGGCACCGATGAGGTAGTCGGCGGTTTTCCAGTTCTTCGGGTCGTCCTCGTCTTTGAAAGAGAAGCCGGGGAACTCGCGCCGGTATTCGCCCTCGCTCATTGCCCACACGTCCGGTTTTTGCCAATACCGAGTTTTGAAAAACGGTCGCTCGACCGGCTGGATGACAAGCTTCCCTTTCGCCGCGACCGGCTGCCCATTGAGGTTTTTTGTAAATACTCGTACAGATTTCAAACTGTCCGCCAGCATCCTGTCGCCGACCGACCAATCGACCTGCATCGAGGCGTAACTCATTGACAGCGAGTAAGTTGCGGTGCGCGTCTCGCCCGCTGCGTCGGTCACGTCGGCGGTGATGGAATAGGTGTAGGAGGTGTTCTCCTCGTCCTCTTTCCGCACCGCCGGGTCCGGTTTCGCCGTGAATTTGACGGTGAATTTCCCGGCCTCGTCGGTCGTTGTCTCGCCGTGCGCGACCTCTTGGTCGGGCTGCGGGTTCCACCAAGTTTTTGCCCAAAAACCCCAGTCGTATATCCGCCGGGCGTTGCGCACGACGCGCCAGCTGACCTTCGCCCCGTCGACCGGCGACCCGGCGAGGTTTATCGCCTCGCCCGTCGCGGCGACCTCCGAGCCGAGTTTGTAGATGCCCTCGACAGCCAAAATTTTCGCCTCGAAGCGCGGCCGTTTATATTCTTCAACAGAAAAATAGGCCTGCCCGATGCCCGTGTTCACCGCCTCGTGCAGCTCGATGTGCATCTGCCCGGTCAGCCCGCCGGACGGCGCGGCGAAGCTCCCGTTGCACGACCCGTACTCGTTCGTCCGCAAGTGCAACTCGTTGATTTTCTGATAGTTGGCATCGAAAAAAGTGGCCGTCACGTCGCGGCCGGGCAGGATTTTGGCCCGCCCGTCGGCCGATACTTCAGTCAAAATTCCTTTGAAAAAGACAGTCTGCCCAGGCCGGTAAATCGCCCGGTCGGTGAACAGCGTCGGGACGATGCGCGGCTTTTCCTGATACCTTTCTTGACGGTAAATCGAGTTGCCCGGCAGCGAGTCGCGCCCGTTGATGAGCAGCACCTGAACCCCCGTGTTGACCGGCCCGGCGAACTCGGCGCGGCCTTCCGCGTCGGTCGTCGCCTCGCCGATTTTGATTTTGGAAACCCGCTGGCCCGTCGGTTCATAGAAGTATTCGACCTTCCAAAACTCGGCCCGCACGCCAGCCATCGGTGCGCCCGTCGAGCGGTCGGAGACGTGTAGGTTGGCCGATTCGCGCCCCATTTCAGTCAGGCAGGCCATGCTCGAAACATGGAACCGGATGAGCGACACGCGCCCCGCAAACTCCTGATTGTCAGCGACTTGCACCGCGTACCAGCCCATCGGCAGGGCTGGGATTTTGAACTCCGTGAAGTGGTTCCGGTAGTCGCCAGGGGCCGTCAATTCGACGGAAAAGCTGTTGAGTGTCGCCTGATTTTTGAGGAAAGCGAGGATTTCGCGCTCTTCGTTCAGCTTGCCGAGTGCCTCGTCTAGTTCGGCTGACCAGCGGACGGTTCGGACGTGGAGTCGTTCGATGTTCCGGAAGGTGGCGGCCGCCAAATCGGCACGCACAGCAGGTTCACCCTCCTCCACCTGGATAGACTTCTTTTTGTAAGACGATGAAAACCAACGCTTTGCAGCCCGAGGCCGCCTGGCTTTCGGGAAAACGGCGGATGACGTCGGCCGCGAGGTCATGGGCGGTTTTGAGGTCGAAGCGGCCGGTCTCGCCTTTCGTCGGGTCGAATTGCTGGCCGTGTTCAAACCAATACTGCGCCATGGCAAGCCCAATCTCGGCATCGACGGGCTTTCCGCCGTGTTGGCGTTTCAACACGGAGAGACCAGCGAGATAACGCTCGTCGCGGTCGTCGAGCGTCGAGTTGTTCTTTGCAAAAAGGAGCCGCTGGAGGTCGGCCACGACGAGCGGCCCCGGGTGCGCGTCCGTCTGGTGCGCTGCGAGGATTTGCTGAAAGACGCGCACGGCTTGCGCCTTCCGCGACGTCGAGTCGGCTGTCGAAAAATCGGCGGAGAGGAACGTCAGGAACGGCGCGAAAGCCTCCGGCTGCGAGAGCAGGAAGCGGTTCTGCGGCTCCGTCAGGTAGTTCGACTCGTTCGAAAAAAATTCGATGGCCCGCTGCCCGAGCAGGTCGAAGAGGGTGGGGCGGAGCGGTTGCCCATCGATGCTGTCGACCATCCCTTTTACGACAACGGCCTGAAAATCAGTCAGTTGGACATTTTTCAAAACCTCCGGCTGGCTGACCGACGCGACATAAAGCGACTGCGCCTCCCGCTCAAAATCGGCGACCGACCAGGTCGAGATGTCGCCCATCGAGAAGGTCGCGCCGCCGTCCGACCGCTGCCGGATTCGCCATTGCTGGTTCTGCAGATAGGTGTGGTAAAGCTCCGCCGTCATGCTCTGGAGGATGGCCTTTTCGGGCATCGCTGCCGCGTCGGTCTCGGCGCGGAGGTCCTGGATGGCGGTCGTCAGGCCGTTCTCGTCGAGCTGTGTCTGGTACTTCGCTCGGTAGATGAGGGCCTTGACAAGCTCGGCGGGGTTGCCCTCGGCGCGGGCCTTTCCGACGAGCGGCTCGACCAGTTCGAGGGCCGATTTGGGCAGCCCCGCGCGGTCGAGCGAGTCGATTTTTTCCCAAACGGTCAAGGGGTTGCCGGCGGGCGTGGGCATGGCTTTTTTCTGTGGTTTGCAAAAAGTGAACAGGAGGGAGGCGGCCGCGGCAAGCGCGATCCAGTGAGTGTTCTTCATAGAAAAACTGTGTTTATCAATGGAAAATGGTGCAGTTCGGCGGTCGGCGGGGCGGGCCAAACGTCCGAAACGGCGAGGGGTTTGTCAGAAAATTCTTTTGAAAAAACGGCGGACGCGGTTGCGGAAAGGTGCCTTTTTTATCACGACCTCACCTATCAATCCGGGATTGAATTCCATTTTGACCAAAACAGAGACTTCGTGATTGTCAGGAGTTTTCGGAATCGAAAACGACTGCGGCAGGTATCCGGTATAGCTTGTAATTAAGGTCTCGCGGTTGATGAAAGCATCGTCAGGAAGTTCCAAGCTGAATTTGCCGTCGACATCGGTGTGGGTTCCGATTTTGGGGAATTTGACGCTGTAAACAAGTGCCCCTATGAGTGCCTCGCCGGTCTCCGCTTCGACAATTTTGCCTGAAATCCGCCGCTTCTGGCCAGCTTCTTTTTGAGCAACTATGACCGTGTTCCCAATCACAACAGGTTGATTTACAAACACTTCCTGCGGCTTCACGCTCTGCGCCTCCGCCCCCGACGCGGCCAAGGCCCCGCCAAAGACCAGCCCCGCCGCCCGGCCGAAAACAGACGGCCGCGCCTCGAGCCGGATGGGCCTGTCGAGCTGGTCGGCGCGGAATCGGCCGCAGATCTTGCCGCCGCCCAGCCGGAACTGCTCGGCAATCTCGGCATCGGTCGAAAAGGTGAAGTCGCGGATTTGCCGCTCGCAGCGGTCGCAGAAACGGCAGTCGGCGCGGCCGGTCGGTGCCATGTCGAGCCAGTTCTTGTCGCAAGGCTCGGGGATGAAGAGGATGGCTTTTTTCATGGTCGAAGTTTTGGTCAAAACTAACGGTGCATGCCCGAAGGTGGGGCTTTGGGACACAAGGCACGGATGTTACTTCCGCTCGACATTGCACATTTGGGCCGATATAGAGACGCAATATTTTCCGGCTCACCATTCAGCAAGCAACCTGTCTTGACATGAAAATCATCAAAACAATCCTCTTTTTCGGCCTCCTTCTGGCCGCTTCCCAGCTGTTTTCGCAAATTCTGACGCAGACCGTTCGTGGCCTCGTCGTCGACCGCGACACGCGCCAGCCGCTCATCGGGGCGACGGTGCGCATCGCCGACCTCGGCCCGGCGATGGGCGCGGCGACGGACTTGGACGGCAGTTTTTCCATCAAAAACATCCCCGTCGGGCGGCACCGCGTCGAGTGTAGCTTCCTCGGCTACGAACCTTTCGTGAGCGACAACCTCGTCGTCAACTCGGCCAAAGAGGTCGTTCTGAACATCGAACTCCTCGAAGCCCTCGCTCCGAAAAGCACGACCGGCGAGGCCGTCATCACCGCTCGAAAACAGGGCAACGAACCGCTCAACGAGCTGGCCGCCGTCTCGACGCGCAGCTTTTCCGTCGACGAAACACAGCGCTACGCCGCCTCGGCCAACGACCCCGGCCGCATGGCGATGGGCTTCCCCGGCGTGCAGGTCAGCCGCGATTCGCGCTCCGACATCGTCGTGCGGGGCAATTCGGGCATCGGGCTGGCGTGGCGGCTGGAAGGAATTGATATTCCGAACCCGAACCATTTTGCCCGCGTCGGCACGTCGGGAGGCGGCATCACGGTCTTCTCGACCTCGCTCCTCGGTCAGTCGGACTTTTCGACGGGTGCCTTTCCGGCTGAGTACGGCTCGGCCACGTCGGGCGTGTTCGACATAAAATTCAGGAAAGGCAACGCGGATAAAAGGGAGCACACCTTCAAGGCCGGGCTGCTGGGCCTCGACTTCGCGACAGAGGGGCCTTTCAAAAAGGGCAGCCGCGCCAGCTACCTCGTCAATTACCGCTACTCGACGCTCGGCATACTAAACAAGATGGGCATCCACCTCGTCGGGCCGCGCACGGACAACACCTTTCAGGACTTGAGCCTCAACCTCAATTTTCCGTCGAAGAACAACCGCGACATCCTCGGCGTCTGGGGCATCGGCGGGGTGAGCAAGGAGGTTTTTTCGGCAAAAAAGCAGGCGGACTGGCAGAGCTTCGACGACTACCACGAATACGATTTCACGACAAAAATGGGCGCGGTTGGGCTGACACAGACGCACCTCATTGGCGACGACGCATTTTTGAAAACGAGCCTCGCGGCGATGGCGCAGACGATTGAGATTGTCGACGACACGCTCGACTTGAACCTCCAGCCGGGCATTTTCAAAGACCAGAACTATTTAGAAGGGCGGTATTCGTTGGCCTCTGTTTTCAACAAAAAGCTGTCGCCGAGGGCGGGGCTGAAAATCGGCGGGTCGGTGAGCCGGATTTTTTACGACCTAAAAAGGCGGGAATACACCTCATTGGGCGCATACCTGCCCGACATCTACGCGACCGGCCATCCGTGGCTCGTCGAGCCGTTCGTCAATTTGCGACTGCGGCCGACCGAGCGGCTGACCGCGAACCTGGGGCTGCACTTCACCTATTTTTCGATAAACAAAAAGTCGAAGGCCGTCGAGCCTCGAGTGAACTTGAGCTATCAACTCGCTGACAATCAGCGGGTTAGCGTCGCCTACGGATTGCACAGCCGATACCTCCCACTCGGGACTTATGAGTACATCCAATGGGTCGGCGGGACGGACTATAGCTCTTTTAAGCCGAACACCGACTTGCCGCTGCTGAAAGCCCACCACGCCGTCGCGGCCTACGACCTGCGGCTGCGCGGCGGCTTCAAAATCCACCCCGAGCTTTATTTCCAAAGGCTGTTCGACGTGCCGGTGGCCGAGGCGGAGGGCGTGGCGTGGTCGCTGCTCAACACGACGAGCGGCTTCCCCAGCCGCATCCTCGAATCGACGGGGACTGGGACGAACTACGGCCTCGACCTTTCCATCGAAAAGGCCTTCGACCGGAGCTTTTTCCTGATTCTCGGCGGCTCGATTTTCCGCAGCCGATACACCGACGGCGACGGCCGGGAGCATCCGACCATTTTTGACAGCGGTTTTTCGGCCTCTTGCATGGGCGGAAAAGAGTGGAATTTGACGGAAAACGGGGTCTTCCAACTCGGGTGGAAAATCTTGGCGAACGGCGGTCAGCGGCTCTCGCCCCTGTTGCCCGGCCAGCCGGTCGACCGCTACCAGCAGGACCCGCCGATTGACGAGCACCGCCCTTTCACGGAGGAGGTCGATCCCTATTTCAGGCCCGACGCGCGGCTTGCGTGGCGACAGAACGGTCGGAAGGCCGCTTGGACGCTCGCCCTCGACGTGCAAAACTTCATGAACCGGAAGAACATTGACGCGATTTCGCGGACGTACGACCCCGACAGGAACGAGTGGGTTTTCAGGAAGCAGTCGGGGCTGACGCCGGTTTTGAGCTTCCAGATCGACCTTTAAAAAAGTGCGGCGAGCAAGAACTTCGGGGCGGGAGGCGTTCGTCGGCCGGGCGGAAATGGTTCTACCTTCGCCCGCTCGAAACCGATTCCTCAACCAGTTTTCAGCATGAAAAAAGCCGTTGCCGCCCTTTTTTTGCTCCTCTTTGTGGGAAATGTGCAGGCGCAGGACAAGCACTTCACTCAGTTCTACGCCGTCCCCCTCGCTCTCAACCCCGCGCTGACGGGGAGCATCGAGGGCAAGTACAGGGTCTCGACCGTCTACCGCGACCAGTGGCGGCGGGTGCTCGACGAGCCGCTCAAGTCGTTCGGCATCGGGGCCGATTTGCGCTTCCGCCCGCCCGGCCGCTGGAAGTACCGGACAAAGGACCAGCTCGGCGTCGGCATGCTCGTGACGAACGACAAGACGGGCGTCATCGACTTTTCCACGACGCAGATGGCCTTCTCCGCCGCCTACCACAAGGTCCTCGACCAGCAGGCGCGGCAGTTCCTGAGCGCGGGCATCCAGTACAGCCTCAACCAGCGCAACGTCAACTACGGCAGCCTCCAGTTCCACGACGAGTTCGACCTGCTCTCAGGCTACACCGGCGCGACGGCGGAGGTGCTGCCGGAAAACAACTTCTCGTTCAGCGACTTCTCGACCGGACTGAACTATTCTGGCAGCTATGCGAGCGGCTATGGGCTTTTCGTCGGCGGGGCTTACCACCATTTTTTAAGCCCGTCCATCAGTTTTTACGGCGGGAAAGAAGAAGGGCAGAAACTCTTTCCAAAAACCACCGGCCACGTCGCGGTTCAAGTGCCGATGGGCGACCGCGTCTATCTGTTGCCGCGCGCGCTCTTTGCGATGCAAGGGCCGCACATGGAGGTGAACGCGGGGGCAAATTTGAAATTCAAGTACGGCCAGTACGGCGGCAGCGCGTGGCATATCGGGACGTGGGCGCGGCCTGTCCGGGCCGACAACGGCTTCGGCCTCGACGCGCTCGTTTTGCTGACGGGCATCGAGACGGGCGGCGTTCTGATTGGGATGTCGTACGACCTCAACCTGCGGGCGGCCTCGAAATACCGTCAGCGGCAGGGTGCCTTCGAGCTGACGCTGACCTACCTCGGCGAATACGAGAACGAGGAGATTATTTGCCCTAAATTCTGAAACCTCCTGTCAGCGGTTCACTTTTCAATGACTGCTTTGCGATGCGTGGCGGTCATTTTTTTTGAGAAAATCTGGGCGTTTGTGCAAAACAAAACTTGTCCGGCATCAAGCCCCCGGCGGTCGTTTGGCGGCCACCGTCTGCCGCACTCGTTCACCAAAAATTGCGTTTGAGGCGGGCTACCACAATCGGGGCAGTTTCTACTTTTGCCCCATTCATTCACTCATTTTTTAAAACCTGAATTGAACATGAAAAAACTCATTTTCGGAATGCTCGCGGTGGCCGCGATGGGCCTCGCCTCGTGCGGCGAGAAGCTCCTGACGCCCGCCGAGCAGGAGGCCGCTGTGGCCGCCGGCGTTGCCGCGCAGACCGCCGCCGTGACGGCGGAGATGGACGCGAAGTGCCAGGCGGACTTCGCCGCCCGCGTAGACGCAGAGGCACAGCGCA
>JBGAWE010000148.1:0-11874 GCA_044227705.1 Saprospiraceae bacterium | reverse complement strand
GCCGCGAGGCCGCTGATTTGCTGGCTCGTCTGCCCGTTCGACCCGAGGAAATTGACGGTGCCGCTCTCATGGAGAGCTTGGATGGAAACCGAGCCGTCGGCAGAGCCGTGGCAGAGCGCGTCGGCGGCCGTGCCGTCGAGCGAGATTTGGCAGGGCGCGACACCGACAACGGTCGTCGCCGAGGCCGAGCAGCCGTTCGCATCCGTCGCAGTGACCGAATATTGGCCAGGGGCGAGACTGTCGATGCTTTCTGTGGTTTGCCCGTTCGACCAAATGAACGTGTAGCTCGCTGTTCCGCCAGCCACGATTGCAGTGGCCGTTCCGTCGTTTTGATTGATGGATGTTTGGCTGGTCGGATTTGCCGAAACCGTCAAAAGCGGCGGTTGCGATAGCTCGGCCGAGGCTGTCGCCGTGCAGCCTTCGGCATCGGTCACGGTGACGGATACTGGCCCGGCAGGCAGATTCAGGGCAGAAGGCCCCGTCTCGCCGTTCGACCACAGGAAGTTGAAATGGGTCACGCCGGTGGCATGCGCCGAGCCGTTGTTTTGCCCATAGCACGTCGGGTCTTCCGTGAAAATGATGTCCGTGACGGGCGGCTCCGACTTTTCGACGACGACCGACGAGATGGCCGTACAGCCGTTTGCCAAGCTGGTCACGATGAGCGAGTAAGTCCCCGCCGCGCCGACAGTCGGGCTGGCCGTCGAGGCACCGGAGAGGATTTGGCCGTCGTCCGTCGTCCAGTTGTAGGTGAAATTGCCACCGGAGGCGGAAAGGATGACGGTCGGGTTCCAACAGTTCAGCCGGGCAGGCGGCGCGATGCTGAATATCGGCACGTTCGGGTCGGCGGCGACTGTGACCTGCGCCGTCGCCGAGCAGCCGTTCATTTTGACGACGGTCAAAAAGTAGTCGCCCGCCGCCGAGACGATGGGGTAGGAGCTTAACGCGTCGGTCAAAATGGAGCCGTTGGCCGTCGTCCAATAGGTGTCCCAAGCGGCTCCGGCGTTCGATATTTTGGGGATGAGTTCGGCCGTCGGGCTGGCGCAAGTCAGCGGCCCGGCGGGGTCAATCGAGAGAATCGGAGGCGAGTCGTCTTTCGAGATTTCAACCGAAACCGTTGATTCACAATGATTTACGGGGTTGACAATTTTCAAAAAGTAAATCCCCGCCTCGTCGACGGTTGGCTGAAAGGTGTCCGTCGAGCCGACGAAATGGCCGCCGACGGTCGTCCAAATTGGCGGGAAGCCGCTCGTTGAATTCCCCAAAATGGGAGCCGAGGGTGTCGAACAGGTCAGGGTGAACGGCTGCCCGACTTGCGCGTCCGGCACCGACACGTCTTGCGGGATGGTTACGGAGGAGGAGCCGATGCAACCGGTCTTTTTGTTGACGACCGTCAAAAAATACTGCCCGGGCTGGTCGACTAAGGGCGAGAGGGTGGTTTGGTCGCTCAAAAAGTGGCCGTCGGCGGTCGTCCAGTTGAACTCGAAATCAGGGCCGGTCGAGGCCGAGCCGTGGAGCGTCACGGTCGGCGCAGCGCAATCGAGCGTTGCCGGGCTGCCTGCCGAGGCGAACGGCACATCGGGGCTGACGGAGACGAGCACGGAGTCGGCGTCGGTGCACCCGTTGGCCGGGCTGGTGATGGTGAGGATGTAAATACCTGTTGAGGCGACGGTCGGGGTAAGGGTGCTGTCGCCGGATAGGATGTTGCCGTTCGGAGTCGTCCAGACGGTGGTCGCGGTCTGCGAGCCTGGGTAGCTGCCTGCCATTTTGACGGTCGGGTTGTCGCAGTCTATTTTCTTTGGCGGCCCGGCCGAAGCCACGGGGGCGGCGGGCGGTGCCACAAACACAGAGGCCGAGTCCAAGCAGTTAAGGCCGTTGCCGGTGTACTTCAACATCAGTTTGTAGGTGCCGGAACTGGCTGCGAAGATGTTGGGCGCGCTCGGGTTGCCCGAGATGCTTCCGCCGCCGCTGGCCGTCCATTGATAAGTGAGAAACGGCGCCAGGCCGCCCGCGCTGGGCCCGGAGAGGAAGAGCTTGGGGCCGGTGCAGGTCATCGCCGGGTCGGCGGGGGAGATGTCGGTGGGCAGTTTGATGGTTTTCAGCTTGAGCTTGACGGTCGAGTCGCAGCCGAAATCGGTTTGCAACAGAACCTCAAAGTCGCCGTCTGTGTCGAAAAAGTCGTTGCCGACCTGGTAGCTCGCGCCCTCGCAGACGGCGGCACTGATGTTTTTGACCACCTTCGGGTGGAAGACGACGCGCATCGAGTCGACGGCCTCGCACTCCTCCACCAGCTCGAAATCGTCGAAGGCGCCGAAGCCGTTGAACGTGCTGCTGAACGGCTTTGGGGGCAACGGGTAAAGGCGAAATGTCATCGTAGAGGAGGCCGCGACCAGGGTGGTTTTCCACTGCACCCATTCACAACTGTTGAACACGTCAAGGTTGTAGTAGTCCACAACCTTGCCGTTTATCTCGAGCACGGGAATGGCCACGTTGCTCACGTCGGGCAAAACCGGGTTCATCCGCCAATAGGAAAAGCGGTAGCGGCGGCCGGACTTGACGGCCGCGGTCGACTTGTAGATATAGGCCGAGGTTGTGCTGAAATGGGCAATCAGCATGTTCCCCGAGCCGCTCGTGTGGTCGCCGCAGTCGGAAAAAGCTGGGGTGAGCGAGGTCAGGTCGTTGGTGACGGTGTATGTGCCGTCTGCCACCAGAGAGGTCGGCGAGAAGGTCAGACCGCTGGTGAAGCCTGTGTTTCCTTGCTCTAAGTCGCCGTTGGGGATGAGGTTGGTGCCGTCCCAGCCGGTGGCGTAGAGTTTGTACTTGCGGTTGCCGACGATGTTGAGCACCGTCGGGTTGAGCGAGTTCGGGTCGGAAAGCCCGGTGGTCGGCGTCCATTTAAAGCTCTCTGACTCGCCGCTGATGGAGGCTTCTATCGTCGGCGGCGGGTCACCCTGTAATAGTGGATGTCCGCCCCTGCATCAGGGACGGCCGAGCATTGGGCCACATTTCCCCGCAGGAAAGCAGCGAGAGGAAGATGGCGAGATGCTTCATGGTTGAGCTGTTGAGGAGATGACCTTTCTGATTGATTTTTGGAACACGGATTCGTCGAATAATCCGTGTTCCAAACCGAGTTTACTGCCTGACCAGCCGCCGCACCGCCACCCCGTCGCCGACGAGGATGCGCAGCAGTAAACCCCGGCGGCCTGCTCCCCCAAAATCGAGTTGACAGCCAGCTTTCGCGCCATCAAACCGAAAGTCTCGATCAGTCTACCCGTAGCGTCGAACGCATCGACCCGGACTTCTCCCCCCAGTTTTTCATGGAAAAGAAGCTCCGCTCGACCGTCCGACGGATTCGGAAAGAGGCCCATGCCTGCCGCCCAGCCCGGCTCGCCGGTCGAGGTGAGGACACAGCCGTTCGAGTCGATGATTTTCAGTTCGTACTCGCCCGTTTTCAGCCCCGTCAGGTTTTGATCGGTTGAAAAGAACTGGCCGTTTTTCGGCCATTCGTAAAAATACCGAGCTGTCCCGCCAGCGACGGAGACCGGGAAGGCACCGATGCCCGCCGCGCCGGTGTCGTTGACAAACAACGGGTTGGAGAGCGAGAGGGCGGCCGGTTCATCGAGCGAGACGGAGACTTGCACCTCGCACCCGCCGCCATCGGTCGCGGCCACGACGTGCGGCCCGGCGCAGACGCCGGTGATGGTTTGCGTCGGCTGGCCCATTTCCCAGATAAAATCGAACGGCCCGGCGCCGCCCGACGTGATGGCTGAAAGGACGCCGTCGCAGTCGCCGTGGCAGGTCGGAAGAATTTCCGAAACGGAGAGGTCGAACTGCTCATGGACCGTCACCGAGAAGGCGCAGGTCGACGAGTTGCCGCTCCCGTCCGTGAATTTCCACGTGTTTATGGTCTTCCCGACGGGGAAAACGGAGCCGCTCTGCAAGCCGCCGAGCAGCTCGAACTGGCCGCCGTTGTCGAGGCAGTTGTCGATGGCGACGGGGTAGGGGAAGGCCACCGTCGGCGAGCACCACCATGCCTGTTTATTCGATGGGCAGGTCAAAATCGGGGCCGTTTCGTCGACGATCTCCGCCTGGGCGGTGGTCGTCGTGGCGTTGCCCGCGCCGTCGGTCGCCGTCAGCGTGATGTCGTGGAGGCCAAGCTGCGAGCAGTCGAAGGAGGACGGGACGGCAGTCCATTTGGTGATGCCGCAGTTGTCGGAGGAGCCGTCGTCGAAGTCTGCGGCGACGATCTGGGCCTTGCCGTTCACGTCGATGGGGAATTTGCGGTTTTTCACTTTCAAGACCGGGGCGAGGTTGTCGACAGCCTTTATCTCGACCGAAATCGAGGCGGTGCAGCCGTTTGCATCGGCCGCGACGACCGAGTAGTTGCCCGCGCCGATGCCCGACCACGTCGGCCCCGACGGCCCGTTTTGCCAGAGGTAGGAAACGCCGCCCGTCCCGCCGCTGGCCGCGACGGTCGCCGAACCAGTCAGGTCGGCCGGGCATTGGACGTCTTGATGCGTTTCGGCAAGGACCAGCTCGTCGGGTTGGCTAATCGTAAAGGTTTTCGAGGTGGTGCAGCCGTTTGCGTCTGTCGCCGTGACGGTGTAGCTCCCGGCGGGCAGGTTCGAGATTTTCGGCCCGAACTCGCCCGTCGACCAGACGAAAAAGGTGGGTGCCGCATCGTTCACGGCCAGTGCCGTGATGCTTCCGTCGTGCGAATCGTGGCAAAGCTCGTCGGTCGCCGTGCCGGTCAGCGAGATTTGGCAGGGGGCCTCGGAGACCGTGACGGTTGCCACCGCTTTGCAGCCGTTCGCGTCGGTCACGGTCACGGTGTACGGGCCGGGGAAAAGGCCCGTGATGGTCGGCGATGTCATGCCGTTCGACCAGAGGAAGGTGTAGCCCGGCGTGCCGCCGTTGCCCGAGGCGGTTGCCGTCCCGTCGATGCTGTTGACGTTGGTCTGCGGCGTCGAGGTCGCCCCGGCGAGGAGCTGCGGCGGCTGCGCGACGAAGGTCGTGGCCGTTGCGGTGCAGAAATCCGCGTCCGTCACCGTCACGCTGACCGGGCCGGATGGCAGGTTGCTGGCCGTCGGGCCGAACTGGCCGCTCGACCAAACAAAGCTGTAAGTCCCCCAGCCGTTCGCTGCCGAGGCCGTCGCAGAGCCGGAATTTTGACCAAAACAGGCCGCGTTTTGAGTCGAGGAAACCGAGACGGTCGGCGGCTGCGTCTTTTCAACCAGCACCGTTTTCGCTGCTGTGCAGCTGTTGAAGTTGCTGGTCACCACGAGTTGATAGGTGCCGGGCGCGCCGGCCGTCGCGTTCGGCGTGTTGCCGCCGCCGAGGATTTGGCCCCCGCTCGTCGTCCATTGATAGCTGAAGTTTCCCGGCGTGGCCGAAAGGGCGACGGTCTGGTTGTAACAGTTCAGCCGGGCGGGCGGCGCGATGCTGAAGACCGGCAGCACGAGGCTCCCCGTCACTGTCACCTGCGCGGAGGCGGAGCAGCCGTTGTCCGGGTTCGTCACGGTGAACAGGTAGTTGCCCGTCGCGTCGACTGTCGGCGTGGGCGAGTTCTGGCCGCTGGCGACGTGGCCGTCGGCGGTCGTCCAGTTGAATGCCGGGCTGTTCCCCGCGTTCGAGTAGCCGCCGATGAGCGTCCCCGTCTGGCTGGCGCAATCGAGCTGGGGCGGCGGCGCGATGCTCGCGGAGGGGAAGGAGATGTTTTTGGAAACCTGCACCGAGAGGTTCGTCTCGCAGAAATTGACGGGGTTGACGACTTTCAAAAAGTAAAGCCCCGCCTCGTCGACCGTCGGCTGGAAGGTGTTCGTCCCGCCCGTGAAATGCCCGCCGACCGTCGTCCATTGTGGCGCGAAGCCGCTCGACGAACTGGCGTTGATGGCCGGGTTCGGCGCGTAGCAGTTGATGGTGAAAGGCTGCCCGATTTGCGCATCCGGCTTCGTGATGTCCTGTGGGATGGTGACAGAAGAGGTGCCGATGCAGCCGTTGTTCTTGTTCAAAACACTCAAAAAATACTGTCCCGGCTTGTCGACCGTCGGCGAGAGGGTGTTCAGCCCGCCGGTGAAATGCCCGTCGGGCGTCGTCCACGTGAACTCAAAATTCGGCCCCGTCGCTGCTTGCCCTGAAAGGCTAACAGTCGTAGCCAGACAATTGAGCGTCGCGGGTTGCCCGGCGTTGGCCAGCGGCACGTCCATGTTGACGGCGACGGTCGTCGTGTCGACGTCGGAGCAGCCATTGGCGAGGTTCGTCACCGTTAAAATATAGGTGCCGCCCGCGCCGACGGTCGGCGTGACGGTGTTTTGACCAGAAAGAATCTGCCCGTTTGGCGTCGTCCAGTTCACCTGAAAATTCTGCCCGCCCAGGTAGCTCCCCGCCAGCGCGACGGTCGGGCTGACGCACCCGATGGCCTTGGGTGCCCCGGCCTTCGCCACCGGCACATCGACCGGGACCGTCACCTGCGTGTCCGTCGAGTCGGCGCAGTGGAGGCCGTTGAGGTCGTAGGTGGTTTTCAAAAAATAGGTGCCGGGCGTGGCGGCGAAAACGCCGGTCGAGTTGGGGTTGCCCTGAATGGTGCCGCCGCCAGATGTGGTCCAATGGAACTTTGTCCCCGGTGGGAAGGCTCCTGTGTTGCCCGCCGTGAGGAGGACGTTGGGGATGTAGCAGCTGAACGCCGGGTCGCTCGGCAGGATGGTCGGCTTGATGCGGACGGTGTGCAACTGGAGCTGGACGATCGAGTCGCAGCCGTACCAGGTTTGGACGGGGATGTAGTAGTTCCCCTCCGAGTCGAAGGTCTCGTTGCCGACGGTGTAGCTGTCGCCCTCGCAGATGGTCGCGCTGACGGTGGTCAGCGGCGGCTTCGGGTGGTAGATGACCGAGACCTCATCCTCGACCTCGCACTGTTCGACGATTTCGACGTCGTCGATCGCGATGTAGCCCGCCGCGTTGGCGAAGACTTGGAAGGCCATCACGTTCCAGTTGCTGAAGATGGTGTATTCATACATGACCCATTCGCAGATGCCGCCCGCCGCTGGCGAGATTATCCACGGCGACATCGGCCCGCCGTTGAAATGGACCTGAACGCTGCTCGAGTTGGTCTGCCAACTGGGGTTCATCACCCAAAAACGCAGGCGGTACTGCGAGCCGACCTTCGCTGGGAGGTCGAACTGCATCACCTTTTTGCCGGGGCCGCTCATGTTGGCGACGAACATTTTCCCCGAGCCGGTCGTGTGGTCGGCGCAGTTGCTGAGCGAGGCCGGGTTGAGCGGCACCAGTTGGTCGGTGACGGCGTACCGGTTGGCAACTGCGAGGTTGGTCGAATTGGTCAGCTCCGTGACGAAGCCGGTGTTCCCCTGCTCGAAGTCGCCGTTGAATACGAGGTTCTGCGCCGACCAGCCGCTGGCCTGCAGCTTGTACTTGCGGTTGCCGTTGAGGCCAAGGACCATCGGGTTGAGGGTCTTTCCGTTGCTCAAGCCGGTAGCGGGCGTCCAGTGCCACCAAAATGGGGTGCCGCTGAAGGAGCCGTGCAGCTCGGGGTCGGGGTCGCCCTGGCAGTAGTGGATGTCAGGCCCCGCATTGACGGTAACGCCGCACTGGGCCGAGGTTTTTGCGATGAAAAAAAGGGAAAAAAGGAGAATGGCGAGTTGCTTCATGCTCGGAGCTTTTGTGTATGAGAAGGTTCGCCAAAGGTAGAAAAAGCTGCCGCGAGGATTTTGTCACGATTTTCTGACGGACTTCCCCAGCTGCCGACCTACAAATCCTTCCTCCTGAAAACACGCAGCGCCAGCCCGAGCGGCACAAGCACCCACAGCGAGATGAGCAGCAACGCCACCGCGATGCCCCAACCCGTCCCCAAAAAATCACGGAAAAGCGCCCCCGTGTAGCCCATCAGCGCGGCCGAGTCCATTTGCAAAAGCATGGCCACGCGGGCCAGGTCGATGGGGTTGAGGGCGGTGAGGGCGAGCATCGGCTGTTCGAGCGGCCAGTCGGCGAGGCCGAACATGAGTAGCAAAACCAGCGCGTCATAAAGCACCGAGAAAAAGAACCACACGAGCAGCGCCGCCCCGATGCCCCGAGCCTTGTCGCGGGCGCAGACGAAGACCAGCAGGGCGATGGCGACAAAAACCTTGTTCAAAGCCAGCGCGGCGAGTAGGAGGAAAAGCCCCGTGAGATTGGGCGAAAAAAGCAGGATGGGAAGCCCGAGGCCCAGCAAAATGGCCGCCGCGAGCGCGCCCGCCGCGCCGACAAATTCTCCCCAAAGGATGGCCGAGCGGCGCAACGGCTGCGCAGCCAGCAGCTCGACAAACTCGGAGGCGTTGTAAAAATGGACGGTCGCGAAGACCGTCGAGACGAGCGGAACGACCGTCAAAACGACGTTGAGCAGGCCGACCAGCCCTTTCGCCGCGTCGTCGCTGACGCGGAAAAGGCCCGTTGAGACCGCCAGCAGGAAACCCGCATAGCCGACGACCGTCCGGCTTTGCAGGATGTCGAAGAGGACGTGCTTGACGATTTTCAGAGTCATGCGCCTTGTTTCATGAGGTGGGCGATGGCGCGGTCGAGGCGGTCGGAGCCGTGGTCGCGCTTGAGTTTCTCAATCGGCTCGAACAGGCGGACGCGACCGTCCATCAGATAAAGAACGTCGGTCGCCATGTCCTCGAGGTCGCTCAGGATGTGCGACGTGACGAGCACGAGCCGCCCTTTTTTCTTCTCCAAAAGGACTTTTTCTTTCAAAATCTCCGCCGACAACGGATCCAGCCCGGCCGTCGGCTCGTCGAGCACAAGCACGGGCGGGGAGAACAGGAAGGCGAGGCAGGCCGAGACCTTTTGCCGCGTCCCGCCGGAGAGGGTGCGCATCGCTTTGTCCTCGAAGTTTTTCACGCCGAAGCCTTTCATCAAGTCGTCGTCAATGGCGGCCGGGCCTTCGCGCAGCTCTTTCATCATCTCGAACAGTTGCCGGACGCGCAGATTCTCCGGGTACCGGCCGATTTGGGGCATATAGCCGATGCTTTTTCGATGCTCCCATTTCCCCAAAACCGAGCGGCCTTCGAGCAAAACATCGCCCCCGTCGGGCACGACGAGGCCGAGGACACACTTCAAAAAAGTGGTCTTCCCCGACCCGTTCGGCCCGACTAGGGCGACGGCCTGCCCCTCGACCATGCGGACGCCGACGCCGTCAAGGGCGAGGAGCTTGCCGAAATTTTTGGTGAGCGAAATGGTTTCGAGCATCGACTGGCTTATTTGCTCGGCGGCAAGAGCACCCCGTCGACTACATGGATGATGCCGTTGGAAGCCGGGATGCTGGCGATGACGTGCGCCGTCCCGTTCACCGTGATTTTGCCGCCCGCGACCCCGATTTTGATGTTGTCGCCGTTGGCCATGTTGATGACCTGCCCGTCCTGCAGCATCTCCGGCTTGTAGACCGCCACGGCAACGTGGTATTGGAGGATGTTCTGCAGGTCGCCCTTTTTCTCCGGCTTGAGCAGGCCCTCGACCGTCCCGGTGGGCAGCGCGGAGAAGGCGGCGTTGGTCGGCGCGAAGACCGTGAACGGCCCGGCATTCGACAGCACATTGACCAAATCTGCGGCGGTCACGGCCGCCACGAGCGTCGTGTGGTCGGGGCTTCCGGCGGCCACTTTGACGATGTCCTTTTGGGAGATGTCGTCTTTTACAGAAGCCTGTCCGCCGCCCACCGGCGGCGTCGCCTCGGAGGTGGTGGTGCTGGCCGACGGGGCGTTTTGGGCGCAGTTGGTCAGGGTCGCAGCGGCCAGCAATGTGGCCAAAGCCAGCGGCAAATGGTTGATTTTCATGCGATTGAGCATTTTAGAAATGAACAGAAAAAGCGGCGTTCAACAAACCGGCCGCATCCTTGGCCACCTATCGACCAGCCCCTCAGGCGTGAGCGAAGGCATGAACTTCTCTGCCTTGTCGAGCAGGTAGACCATGAAAGAGCGCATCAAGACCAGCCCGATCGGCACCCGTTCGACCACCACCGAGTAGAGGCTCACCGGCCGGAAAGGCACGTCGCCCGAGCCGTCGCGGCCGAGGTCGTAGCCCTCGTAGCGGTCCCAATAGTTGCCGTCGAACGTGTTGAGGACGAGCGAGCCGTTGGTCGACACGTCGAAGCTGTTGCCGAAAAAGTCGTTGCCGCGCACCGTGTCGCCGTCGCAACTGGCCTGCACGCGCAGCGCCCAGCCGTTCTCCTTGAAGACGTTTCCCTCTACGAGCATTCGGTTTGCCCCCTCCATGTAGATGCCCGCCGAGTTGCGCTCGAAGCGGTTTTGGAGGATTCTGCTGTCGGTTATCTCTTTCAACAAAAGCCCGTAGGCCGATGCGCCCAGGTTCAGCTCGAACAGGTTGCCGCGCATCTCCACGCCGTGCGAGAACATGACGGCCACGCCCGCCCCGTTGTCGCGGAAGGTGTTGCCTGCGTAGCGGTCGTTGTGCGAGAACATGAAGTGCAGGCCGTAGCGCTGGTTGCCCTCGCTGCGGTTGTCGGCCACCGTCGAGTGGGTGACGAACTCGAAATAGATACCGTCGCGCTGCCCGGTTATGGTGTTGCGCTCGATGTCGGCACTGTCGCACTTCCAGAGGTGGATGCCGTTGCCGACGTCCTGTTGGCCGCTCGTATCGCCGCAACCCGAGCCGTCGGGCCGACCGGCGAACGGGCCGCGCACCTCGTTCCACGCGACCCGGCAGTGGGCCGCGTTCGAGAGGTAGATGCCGAACTGGCAGCCGTGGATTCGATTTTTTTCTATCCGCACATCGTTGACGGCCAGCACTTTGATGCCCGCAAGGTCCATCGTCGACATCTGACCGGAGCCGCGCACCTCGAAACCTCGGATGCTGACAAAGCCGGATTTAATGGTGAAGACCTCGTCGCGCCCCTGCCCGTCAACCACTGGCCAGCCCGAGCCCAGGAGCGCGAGCGGCTTGTCGACGATGATATTCCCCTCGGCATAAAAACCGGCCTCGACGACGAGCGTGTCGCCCGGTCGGGCGGCGGCGATGGCGGGCTTTATTTTTTTGAAAAAATTGCCCTCGCCGACGCGAATCCGCGCCGCTCCCGCCGCGAAGGGCAGGCAGAAAAGCATCAAAATGGAGAGCAGCCGAGCCATGCGTCAAAGATTTGAGCGGACGAAAAGCCAGTCGAGCGGCTCGCCGCCCGTGTTTTTCATCACCTTGTCGAGTGCGTCGCGCGTCTGGAAGGCCGCCGTGTTTCCCGCCATCGGGCTTTTCAGGTCGTGGCTTTTGACGTAAAAAGCCGTCTCGGCTGAAATCAAGTGGCCCGGTTTCGAGAAGTCAACCACCAGCATCTGCCCGACCTCACCGACCGGGAGCTGGCCGCTGTTGAGGAAGTCGACCAGGCAGTTGAGGTCGTCGAATTTGAAAGCCTTCCCTTTTTTCGAGACGACCTCCGCCCCGAAACGGCGGTCGGTCAGCGTCATTTTGCAATGAAAACACTGGTCGCGGCCGTACTCGAGCGGCTCCGGCCCTCCCGCGCACGACGACATCAGCAGGGTCGAAAAGACCGCCGCCGCGACCCTTGCGCCGCCGCCCACCGCCGCTTTTTTTGAAAACCTGTTCTTGAAAAAGAACTCCCATGCCGTCAGCAAGGTGGCCACCGCGCCTACTGCGATGATGAGCCAGCCGCCCGCGTCGGGGCCTGAATAGGCGGTGAAGTTGAGCAGGTTCTTGTAGCCGACGACCGGCGGCTGGTAGCTCATCCCCGGCACCACGATGGCGGCGTGCGGGTTGAGGTTGTGGCCATAGTCGTAGCCCCAGCGGTAGAAGTCCCAGAGCGCGGCGGCCCCGTATCCGAATGCCATGAGCGTGAAACCGAGGAGCCAGCGGCGGCTTCCCGTCGCAGCC
>JBGAWE010000147.1:0-11598 GCA_044227705.1 Saprospiraceae bacterium | reverse complement strand
ATGAGCGGGCGAAGGATATCAAAATGGCCGAGTCGCTGCTCGTGCAAGCGGGCGAGGTGGACACCGCCTCTGAGCTGGTCTGGTACAGCAAAGGGCGCTTCTACGAACGGACGGGGGAACTGCCGACCGCCATCGAATGGTTCAAAAAGGCCGTCTCAACATCGGGCGAAAGCTTCTGCTTCAACTGTGCCCTCAGTGCCCTCGACAACTCGTACATGGACTCCGGCAAATACCCCGAGGCGGAGGCTGTCCTGTTGCGGGCCGTCGCGCTGGATTCGTCCTCCATGCTCACGCTCAACCGGCTGGGCAAGGTCTACTACCTGCTCGGCAGGTACGAAGAGTCGGAGGCGGCCTTCCGCAAGGAGATTCGGCAGGCCAAAAACGAGCGCAGAAGGAGCATGGCCTACAACGAACTGGGCAACCTCTATTCCAATCTGGGCAAAAAGGAGCAGTCGGAGGAGTTCTATCTCATGTCCATACAAGCAGACCCGACAAATCCCAATGGCTACGCCAACATGGTCGAAGCCTACAAGGATAAGGGCGAACCGGAAAAAGCATGGCCATATGCCAACAAGCTGATGGAGGTGGACTCCGCTCTGGGTCTGTACATGGTGAGCTCACTTTACAAGGCCACCAACCAGTTGGAACGAGCTGTGGAATTCGCCGAACGAGCGGTGGCCGCCCGCCCTTCCAACGATATCTACTACAACCTCGCCTGTTGCCTCGCCGTCGCGGGCAGGGTGGACGAGGCCTACGACGCGCTTGAAAACTGCTTGCGACAGGGCTTTGACCACGACTGGGTGCAAAAGGACGCCGACATGGACTCCTTGCGCGCGCAGCCAGAGCGTTGGCGGGCTTTGATGAAAAAACACTTCCCCGACAAGGCAAAAGACTGAAAACCAATCCAATGAAAAGGACACTTCCACTCGTCGCCGCCAATCTTCTGGCCGCCGTCTCGCTCCTTTCCCAACCGAGAGGCGCCGCCCCAATCCCCAATCCCTCCTCCCCAATCCCCGCCAAGACCCGCGCCGTAGTCGTCGGCATCAGCGACTACCGCGACGACAAAATCACCGACCTGCGCTTCGCCGACCGCGATGCGCAGGTCTTCCACGACTACCTCCGCTCGGCAGCGGGCGGCGAGGTGCCGGAGGCCAACATCCGCCTTTTGACCAATTCAAAAGCCACGCAGGCCGCCATCCTCGACGCGCTTTATTGGTTGAACAGAGAATCGAAAAAGGGCGACGAGGCCATCCTCTATTTCAGCGGGCACGGCGACGTGGAAAAGCAGACCCTCTGGCAGCTCGGCTATTTGCTCGCCTACGACACGCCGTTCAACAACTACCCGAACAACGCCGTCGACCTCGAGTACCTCAACAAAATCATCACCACCATGTCGGTCGGCGCGGAGGCGCGGGTCATCGTCGTGATGGACGCCTGCCGCTCGGGCAAGCTGGCCGGTGCCGACAACCTCGGCCCCTCGCTCACCGCCGAGCAACTCGCCAAGCGGACAGCCAACGAGGTGCGCATCATGTCCTGCAAGTCCGACCAGCTCTCGCTCGAAGGGGAGGAGTGGGGCGGCGGGCGCGGCCTGTTCTCCTTCTTTTTCGTCAACGGCCTGAAAGGCTTGGCCGACGAGGAGGCCGACTCGGAGGTGGCCCTTTCTGAAATGGAAAGCTACCTGAAAACGAGCATCCGAAAATCCATCCGCGACAACGGCCTCGACGGGCGGCAGGACGCGGTCTTCGTCGGCGACGAGCTTTTCACCCTCTCGAAGGTGGACGGGCCGACGCTCGCGGCGGTCAACGCCGAGTTGAACGCAACGCCGACCGATGCGCTCGTCGCGGTCGCCTCGGTGGCAAAGGGCATGGCCGACGCGGCCGCCCCGGTTTCGGCAGGTCCGGTGGAGGCATCGACCACTTTTTTCACCGCCATCGACTTCGGGCGGCTGCTCGACGGCCCCATGTTTCAAACAAAGGTGGAAAAGGGGGGCGACGGCCTGCTGGCCTATTTACTCAAATGGCTGGACTCAAATCAGGTGAAAAACAGCCTCGACGCAGCCGAAAAGGAGGGCTTGGCCAGGTTCCTAAAAGCCTCGGAAGCCGAAAACCTCCGCCCCGAGACCAAGCGGCAACTCGCCGTCGCGCTGCACGACTGGGCGCAGGAAGTCGTCAACGGCTACCTGCGCGGCGACGCGGGCGAGCTGGCCAAGCGCTGCCAAGCCGACCAGGCCAAAGTCTACGCCCAATACCCCCTGTTGCTCAAGGCCGCGATGCAACTCTTGCCGCCCGACCACCCGTTGCAGCACCCGTTGCAGGTGAAGCTCCACTATTTCACCGGCGTCGGCATCAAGCTCGTCTCGCTACTTCCGTCCGATGCCATCACGGACTACGAAATGCTTGCCCTGTTCGACGGAAAACCCCCGCCCGGTGTCGCCGAGGCGGTGGCCGAGGAGCAAAAAGCCCTCGCGCTCGACAGCACGGCCTCCTACGTCCACAACGAGCTGGGTGTGCTGAACTTGATGAAAAACAAGGTGGCGGAGGCGGCGCGTTTTTTTGAAAAAGCCGTCGAGCTGTCGCCGACTTGGGCGGTCGCCTATTCAAATCTGTGCGGTGCCTACGTCCGGCTCGGGCAGCTCGACAAAGCGCGGGCGGCGGCGGATAGGGCCCTCGCCCTGCAGCCCGACTATTTCGGCACCCGCCTCAACCGGGGCCGTCTTTTTGAAAAAGAAAACGACTGGCTCTCGGCCGAGACCGAATACCGCGAGGCCGCCTCGCTCAACAGCCACCACTACCTGCCCTTCGAGTGGCTGGCCCTCGCGCTGCTCCAGACGACGCGCTACGCGGAGGCCGAGCGGCAGTTCGAGGAGGCGGAATCAAGGAAAAAGGGGGCACTGCTGCCGACAGCGATGCCAACCTTCGGGCAGATGAAGCCCCCCACCTTTGCAGAGGACAGAAAGGCCTTCGCCGAACCATTGACCGAGGAGCCGGAGCGGCTTTTCGAAAATCCGAAAACGGCAGAGGAGTTCTTCCTCACCGGCAAGCACCACTTCGACGCGGGGCGTTGGGCCGAGGCCGTGCCCTTTTTCCGGCAAGCCGTGAAAATGCGGTCCGCGAACGCCGACGACCACTATTTCCTCGGCCTCGCCCTGCAACGGCTGGCCCGGTTCGGCGAGGCGGAAATCTGTTTCCAGCGCCTCCAATCGCTGCGGCCGGGGTCGGACGAGCCGCCGCTCCTCCTCGCCAACCTCTACCTCCAATGGAAGCGGCCGGACAAGGAGGAGGAAATCTACCGGCAGATTTTGCGGCGGGACACTTGCAGCGAGGAGGTCAAAATCGGGGTTTTCGAGGGCCTGCTCGACCTGTTGGACAGGCAGGGCCGCTTTTTGGAAAAGGAAAAAACGCTCCTCGATTTCCAGCGAATCAGCCCGAAAAGCGCGACCAAAAGACTCGGTGGGCTTTACGACGAAATGGTCGAGCGCTATCCCGCCGACGCCGACTGGCTTTTCAAAAAAGCCGCCTTCGACTTCGAGCAAGACCGCTTCCCGGCCCACCAAAAACGCGCCGTCGAGCGGTTGGAGAAAGTCCTCGAACTGGACACTGCCTTCTCCGCGCGGGCTTTCATCCATGAAAAGGCGGGCCGTTTTTATCTCGAACAAGCCCTGAAATATGACGACGGCGACCGGGACGCCGTCCTGAAAAGGGCAGTGGGGCATTTCCAAAAAGCCGCCGCGCTGCGGCCGGAGGAGCCGTCGGCGCAGTTCGGCCTCGTCGCCGCGCAGCTCGAACTGTTCGACTATCCCGACGCACTTTCCATCCTCGACTCGCTCGACCGAAACGGGCGGATTGATTTTGAAAACCTCGTCAAACTGGCTGATTTGAAAACTCGCTCGGGCCGCTTCGCCGAGGCCGATAACCTGTTGAAAAAAGCCGAGTCCATGCAGCCGGAAGCGGTGGCGGGCCTGTCCGAGCTTCGCGGCAAATGGCACCTTTTGCAATCGCAGCCGAGGGAGGCTGTCGGGTTTTTTGAAAAGGAACTGGCCCTCGAACAGGGGGTGCTGAACGGGTCGATTTGCTACACCGTTGCCCGGCTCCATGCTCGATCGGGGGAGAAAGAGGCGGCTTTGGAATGGCTGAAAAAGGCACTGGAAAACGGCTTCACACAACGGCGGGTTTTGGAGAACGACCCGGATTGGAACGGGCTGCGGGAGGACGACGGGTTCTTGGGCTTGTTCAAATAGTTGAGGAGGGAACACCGCCCTTTCTCGTTCGCACCAATCATCTTTCAAATAAAGTCATCAATGAAAATCAATCTCTCCAACTGGCTGGCCGCCGTGCTGCTGGCCGCCACCACCTCCACCTTCGCCCAGAGCCTCGACCTCGAAGCGGTGACCGGCTGCCTCGTCTCCGACGCGACCGGCAAGGTGACCTACACCGAAAAAGGAAGCACGATGGCCAAGCCCGTCACCGCCGGGACCGTCATCCCCGACGACGCGACGGTGACGGTCGGCAAAAAGTCGTCGCTCACCCTTGTGAGCGGCGACCGCTCGCTCGCCTTCGCCCAAAAGGGCGCGCACTCGATGGCCGTGCTGGCCAAAGAGGTGGCGGCGAAGGGGGAGCGTTCGCGGTTTGCGCAGATGGCGTTTGTGGCGAAGGGCTACGGTGAACTGCCGAAGGATTCTTCCACGAGGAGAAAAGGGTGGGGTGGCAAGGATTCCATTGTTTTTCAACCACCCATCGGTGGAAAGTTGGCGCTCCAAACCGCGACCATCAGATGGTACGCGCTTAAAGGAGGCTCGGTGTACAAGCTGACGGTTTACCAAACCGCCAAAGAAATGCCCGTTTTGGAGGCACTGACCTCGGCCGCCGAGTTCACATTCGACCCGGCACAACTGGCCGTGAAAACCGGGCAGCCCTGTTTCGTTCAAGTGGCACTGGCAAGCGACGGCAAGGTGAAATCGAAGCAAGCCAAGCTCATCTTCGCCCCACTGGAACAGGTGGAGAATGCTTTGGCCGGGTTGAAAAAGGACAAGGAGTATCTCAAGGGCAGCGCACAGCAGAAATCACTGATGGAGGCCGCAGAACTTGAGAACCTAGAGTTCTGGGCCTCTGCCAACGAGCGGTATCAAGCTGCCATTCGACTGAACGGGAGCAACTCGTTGGCCAAACGCATGTACACTGCTTTCCTCGACAAGGTGAGCAGGTAGTACAGACGCAAAAACGGGCGACGGGTTATCCCGTCGCCCTTTTTGTGAATCCTCATCATGGCCTTCAATTTTTCTTGTCAGGAAAGTATGCTCTGATCAAGACTTTGAAAGACTCTGTGCCTCGGATGTTGTCGAGGTCTTTATCGCTCTGAATCGTCTCAAACGCATACCCCAATTGAATTGCTTTTTCAAGCCAGCCAATTGCTTGCGATTGGTGTTTCAACAAAGACTCGAGACAAGCGAGGTTGTAATAATAGAGCGCTTCTTCTGGGTAGTAAGCCAATAGGCTTTCATTGGTTGAGACAGCTTGTTCATACTGGCCAGTAAAATAGTAGGTATAACACAGCAATTTGAGTTGCGGAACAATCAGGTTGCTGTCAAGTTCGATGGTTTTCAACGCAAACTCCCCGGCGTCCTTATATCGCCTTATCTCAAAAAAGGTGTTTGCTGTGTTCAGCACCGGCATCACCCATTTAGGGGCCAGCCCCATGGCCACTGCATAAGCGTCCAACTGCTTTTTCGAATAAAACTGGTTCCGCACCTCATCCTCCTTCGCTTTGTAAATCAGCCGAATCTCGTCATAAATCAGCCCAATCTCATTGAAGACGTAAGCCGCCCCGCTGTCCAGCCCGATGGCTTTCAGCTCGAGGGCCAGCGCCTCGTTGAGCAGGACGGTGTCGTCCATCCGGCCGCCCTCGAGGCGCTTTATGAGGCCCTCGAAATAGAACTGCTTCGCCACCAACTGGTCGTGCAAGACGTGCTTTTCGCCCAGCAGCGAGGCGGCCTTCGCGAGGTAGACGGGGTTGGTCTTGTAGCGGTCGATTTCGAGGTTCCATCGGGCGGCAAGCTCGGCCTGGTCGGCGCGGAGATAGGCATTGATGGCTTGCTGCGACTCGCTCTGCAAGGCGACGGCGAAATTGCGGCGCATCAGCGGCAGGGCCGTCCGCAGCGACGCCTCGCCCGAGAGCCTGTCGAAAAGCTCGCTCGCCGAGCGGCCCGGCTGGCGGCCCTCGCGCAGGTCGGAGGGGAGGAAATACCGCTCGTCTACCGCCGCGAGAAAGGCGTCGTAAAGCTCTCCGACCGAGGAATCGGCGCGGGCGACGAGGTCTTCAATCAACCCTTTCGGCGCGACGGGTGCCATGTCGCCGGGCAGTTTCCGCTTCTCGCGCAGGTCGACGAGGGCCTGTGCGTCCACCCCGACGAGCCGCGCCGCCTTCATGCCCGAGGTGAACGGGAACTGCTGTTGGTCGGTCTGCGCGGGGACGGTGTTGGAGAGGTAGCGGTCGAGTTCGACGAGGGTCACGGCGTTGTCGGCGTTCTCGTCGGCGAGGCCCGTGAGGCCGTCGATGAGGTAGTAGGAGAACACGCCGCGCCCGCCGCCCCACTGCTCGCTCTCGAGGGAAAGCTCGTTGGGCTGGCACGACATGATTTTTATCTGGTTCTGGAACTGGCTGCTCAACGCCGTCGCCGTGGCCAGCGCGCCGTCGCGGCCGCCCGCGAGGTTGCCGCTGTGGCAGGCGTCGGTGATGACGACGACCCGCGCTTTTTTCTCCTGCACGATGCTCTCGAGGTAGCCGTTGAGGTCGTTCAGCCGGACGGCCCCAATCATGTAGTTGGTCTTCGGCGTGTCGTAGGCAAGGAGAAAGCCTTGCTGGCGGACGGTTTTCGTCTCCACGTCGCCGTGGCCGCTGAAATAAATCGCCACTTGGTCGTCGGGGCCGCAGGCTTCGAGTAGCCAATCGAGGCCGCCGTAAATCTGGGCGGTGGTCGCCTGCTGGTTGGTGAGGAGGAGGATTTGCTCGTCTTTCAGGCCGCCGCCGCCCCTGCTTTTGAGGTAGGCGACGAACTCCGCCGCGTCGGTGTGGGCAAAGCGCAGGTCGGGGATGCCCGCGTCCTGATAGTCGGAGATGCCGATGACGAGCGCCCGGGTGATGCCCGCGAGCGAGGGTGTGCGGACGGGGGTCGCGCCTTTCGGCTGCGCCGGATTTGATTGCTGGGAAAAAACAGCCTGCGAGAGACAGAGGATTGCCGCAAGGCAGATGGTTTTCATGTTGAAATGCGGTCGCCCGGATTTTTTGTAAAAATAGGCCTCGCGGCTGTTTTGCAGAAAGGACAACTTGATTGCTTGCTGATAACCTGCCGTTTTCGGAACCACTTACCTTCACGTCAACCTCCCCGAATCGTTTTCAAAAAGGGTTTCAACATGAAAGCAATCCTCCTCGCCTCGCTTCTTGCCAGTTCCGCGCTGTTTCATCCAATGGGGGAAAGGTCGGTTATCTGTCCGCCGGCTGCCCCGGCTGCCGAGTTCGTCGCCGATTCCACCCTGCCGAGCTACAAATCCGCCGCCGTCCGAGAGGTGTTCAACCGCCTGAAAAACGCGAAGGGCGACCACCGCTCGCGCCGCCCCTTCCTCCGCTTCGTCAAGTCGAGCGGCGGCGGCCCAGCGGTGGCCTATCCGAAGTCTGGGACGATTCTCTTCGAGGAAAAAGCCTACGACATCTGCGCCGGTTTCGGGAAGGACTCGCTCAACGCGCTGGCCAACATCCTCGCCCACGAACTTGTCCACTGTTATGAAAAGCACGACTGGGAGGAATTCTTTGCCCACGATTTCAGCGACAAAAAGGTGGGCGGCATGGTCAACGACGACGCGAAGGAGGACGAGATACAGGCCGACTATCTCGGCGGCTTCCTCGCCTATCAGGCGGGTTTCAGCACAGCGGGCATCGCTTCGAAGTTCATCGACAAGGTTTATGAAAAATACGGGCTGACGGACGAGCTTTTGTCGAATTACCCCCCGAAAGCGGAGCGAAAGGGCATGGCCGCGAAGTCCGCCGAAAAGCTGAAAAGCCTCCTCGACCTTTTCGACATGGGCAACTACCTGGCCGCGCTCGGCGAGTACCCCGATGCGCTCGAATACTATTTGAAAGTGCTGGAGGACTTCCAGAGCCGCGAGGTTTACAACAACGTCGGCGTGCTGTCGACGCTCTCGGCGATGCGGCTTTTCGGGCAGTCGGAGAACCGATTCGCGTATCCTGTCGAGCTGGACGCGCAATCGCGGATGCGGGTCGGCTCGCGCGGCACCGGCACCGACTCGCTGCGGGAGGCACTGCTCGGCGAGGCCATCGACTACTTTGAAAAGGCGCGGCAGTTCGACGCTTTTTACCCCATCGCCCACTTGAACGAGGGCTGCGCCCATGCCCTGCTCGGCCTCGCCCAAAAGGAGTTCCGCGAACTGGAATGGGAGGATTCCGAGGTGGCCGCCCGCCGCGCTCTGCGCCTTTGCGCCGACCAAAAAGAATGGCAGCACACGCAGGCCGATGCCCATGTTTTGCTCGGCATCTTGAGCGCGGTCAAAAAGGACTCGGTTCAATCGGAGGGGCATCTGGCCGACGCGCTTTCCATCGAAAATTCAAACTTTCTCGCCCTCGCCAACCGCGACGCGCTGCGCGGAATCAAGCCCGTTTTCAAACCCGTCCTCGAAATAGACTTGTCGGCGGAGACCGTCGACGGCCTGGCCATCAAAGACTTGCGGCTCGACGCGACGAACGTCCGAGGCAAGCTCGTCGATGCGCCCGACCGGGTGGTCACGCTGGCGGCAAAGGAGTTTTCGACCTCGAAAGCCTTTGCCAACTCGGCCGTCACTGGCACGGGAGGGCAGAAGTTCAAGAAAAACACCTTCCTGCTGATGACCGCCGACGGCTACGCGCAGCCGACGGCCAAAGGCATCAAAATCGGCAGCCCCCTCGCCGATGTCCTCGAAAAATACGGCGAACCGCAAGCGCGAGTCAACCTCGGCGGCGGCTCGATGCTGCGCTACAAGAACTCGGGCGACTTCAGCGGGATGGTCTTCCAGTTGAGTAACGCGGGGAAAGTGGAGCGGTGGGCGGTTTACAGGCAGATGAGGTGAGGCGATTGTTGAGGGAATTCTCCTGTTTGCAGGGCTTTTTAACAAAAATCAATCCGATGAAAAAGTCGCTTCCGCTCGCCGCCGCCAGTTTAATGGTCGCTGCCCAGCTTTTTTCACAGGCAAAAGGTGCGGCCACCATCTCCAATCCCAGTTCTCCAGCCCCCTGCCAGACCCGCGCTGTCGTCGTTGGCATCAGCGACTATCAAGACCCTGGCATCCCCAACTTGAGGTTCGCCGACCGCGACGCGGAGGCTTTCGCCAATTTTTTGAGAAGCCAGGCGGGCGGCTCGCTCGACAGCGACCACCTGAAGGTCTTGACCAACAGCGCGGCCACCACCGCACAGTTCGACGCGGCCCTCGGCTGGCTCATCGACGAGAGCCGGGCGGGCGACGAGGCCATCATCTATTTCAGCGGCCATGGCGACGTGGAGACGAAGACCCGCAGCCAGCAGGGCTTCCTCCTTTTTTGGGACTCGCCGCCGCAGGCCTACGTCTCGGGCGCATACCCGATTTTCTTTCTCAAAGAGGTCGTCTCGACGTTGAGCCTGGAGAACAAGTGCCGCGTCGTCGTGGTCACCGACGCCTGCCGGGCGGGCAAGCTGGCGGGCAGCGGCATCGGCGGGGCGCAGCTCACGAGCCAGAACCTCGCCCAGCAGTTTGCCAACGAAATCAAGATTTTGAGCTGCCAGCCCAACGAGCAGAGCCTCGAGGGCGAGCAATGGGGAGGCGGGCGCGGGGCTTTCAGCTTCCACCTCGTCGACGGCCTCTGCGGCCTGGCCGACGGCAACGGCGACCAGGCGGTGACGCTGTCCGAAATCGGCCGATACCTCGAAGACCATGTCTCGACGGAGGTGGCGCCGCACAGCCAGGTGCCGATGGTGATTGGGAACCGGGGGGAGAAACTGGCCAAGGTCTTCCCCGACCAGCTCGCCGCCGTCCGCAAAAGCCGCACGGGGCAACCGCTCGTCTTCAGCCCGGCCGACAACCGGGGGATCGAGGAGGAGGTGCTCGCGGCCGTCGATTCGAGCATCCGAAAGCGGTACCTACTTTTCAAAAAGGCTTTGAAAGAGAAGCATTTCTTCGACGATGCGACCTCCGCCGACGCGCTCTACGCGGGTCTCGCCGCCGAGCCGAGGCTGGCCCGCCTCCATCCTTCGATGCGCCGAAACTACGCCGCCGCCTTGCAGGACGACGCCCAGCAGGCCGTCAACAACCTGATGAAGATGGAGAGGACTGAGACCCGCCTCTACCGCGCCGAGCGGGTCAAAAAGTACGCGCCCTACCCCCGGATGCTCGACCGCGCCGCAGAGCTGCTCGGCCCGGCGCACCTACCCCCGGATGCTCGACCGCGCCGCAGAGCTGCTCGGCCCGGCGCACTACATGTACCCCACGCTGCAAGCACGGCGCAGCTATTTCGAGGCTTGGGTCTTGCAGATGGAAAGCCCGCTCAACCCCGACTCGGCGCTCGCCCGGCGCATTTTGGGCAAGTACCGCGAATCGCTCAAATGGGAGCCGGGGGCCGCGCTGACGCACCTGGCGATGGGTGCTGCCTTCTCCGGCGTGGCGCTCAACCGCGATTCCGTTGTCCACTGCCTGAAAAAGGCCATCGAGCTGGCGCCGAACTGGACCTTTGCCTACCGAATAATGGCCGGCCGCTTGACCGACTACGACCGTTTCGAGGAGGCGCGGCCCTATCTCGAAGCGGCCCTCGCCATCGACTCGACCCAAGCCGCCAACTGGTCGGCGTTCGGCGGGTGCCTTTTATTGTCGGGCAAGCGGGACGAGTGCGAGGCTTACCTACTCAAGGCCATCCAGCTGGACTCCACCTACGAGGACCCGCTCAACCGGCTCGGGTCGCTCTATTTCGACCGGGGGAACTCGAAAAAGTCCATCGAGTATTTCTCCCGCGCCATCCGGGCCGACAAGCCCAGCGAGAACAACTACCTCTACCTCGGGTCCATCTACTTCAACATCGGCGACTACGGCAATGCCGAGAAGTACTTCAAGCAAGGGCTTAAGATCGAGCCGAACGATACGCGCATCTCGATCACCCTTGCGAACACCTATTTCAAAACCGGCCGGCTCGACGAAGGCCGCTCGCTGGTCGCTAGGGCACTGGCCTATGACTCTGTCCGCAGCGGCACCCTTAACATGCTCGGCGAAACCTATGCCGACAACGGCCTTTTCGAGGAGTCGGAACGCACCTACAAGAAACTTACGAGCCTCTACCCCCGCAACCAGTGGGTATGGTACGGCCTCGGGCGGACCTACCTGAAATGGGGCAAGCTCCCCCTCGCTGAGAAGGCCCTTCTAAAAGCGCTCGGCATCGAGGGCGGCAGAGGCCGCCTGTTGTTCGCAATGCTCCTCGGTCAGGTTTACACCCAAAGTGGCCGCTTCGAGGATGCCCGCCGCTTGCTCGAGGGGCTGGCCGTGACCGACGCTGGGCACCCCGTGGTCTTTGTCCGACTCGCCCTGCTCGCGGCGGCCG
>JBGAWE010000146.1:0-11753 GCA_044227705.1 Saprospiraceae bacterium | reverse complement strand
GGACGAGTTCCCTGCACCGGGAGGGCACACCTACAAAGTGCTTGAAAATGGAGCCATCGTCATTTGCAGCACTTGCACGTCCATTAAGCTCAGGTACGGGCCTGAATTGAAAGACAAAGGGCTGGCCGCGAGATTGAAAAAAATCGAGGCGCAGATGAAGGACGCGACCCCGGCCAAGCGGAAGAAGCTGATCAAGCAACAGGAGCAATTAGAGGCCGAACTTTTGGACAAAAAAGCGGCAAGGGTTCATGGAGAGTATGTCGATACTGTGGGGCCCAAAGGAAAATTAACTCCGGATGACATCAAAAAAAGGTTGGCCAAAGGGGAAGAGTTTGACCCTATCACAAAACGGTTCTCCGATACGCCTGCTCATACCATGGCCACCCTCAAGATGCCGAAGACGGGCGGAAAATGGATAGGCGAAAGAGGGAGCGGAAAGTGGTTCTCCGAGCTTGACGAGGTGAAAAAGGTGACAAAAGGAAGAGGAATTGCCTTCAAGGATGGCTATCCCGACTTCAGCCCGTTTGCAGAGGGAAAATTTGTGTTCAAGGGCTTGGACGGCACCGCTAAAGATTTCAAGAAAGTATACGAACGGCTTATGAAGGAACACGGCTTCGACAACCCAAGCCAAGCAAAAAAGTGGCTTAGTGAGGAAGGTTTGACACCCCACCACCATCAAGATGGAAGAACCATACTCTTAATACCAACCGCTCTTCATAGAAATGTCCGCCATTCAGGCGGTGCGTCCATGTTGAGGCTCATAAATCTGACACAATGACACAAGCCGATATTGCTAAAAAAATCCTTCTGCTTGGGGGAATGGAACCACCCTCAACCGCTGCACAAAAAAAACTCTGGCTCCATGCAGCCGAGGAATACCTCAGAGCAAACAAACTAATTCTCCCGGACGATTACCTATGGTTTGCCGTTGAATTTGGCTCTCAGTATTTCATTGAGAACATCGAATTTGCGGCAATAGAAAAACTGCCTGTTTCTGAAAACGGCGGCAACCGTTGCCCAATCGCCTATTTCTATGGCTGGGGAAAAGAAAGCGATTCGATTCAATCAATCAGAAAGACCTATCTGGGTCAGATGCCTGAAAGGTATTTCGCTATCGCGGAGGGCTGCCCTGGCGACCAAATCTGCATCTGCATGGACGGCGCAGAGAAGGGCAAGCTTTTCTATTGGCACCATGAGGCACTCGATGGTCAGGAGTTTTACCTCATCGCCAACAGCTTCCATGACTTCGTCGACAGCCTTCAGAAGGAGCAACCAACTGAAGAGGCGAAAGACGACGGCTTCGTGAGCAGTTGGCTTTCCAAAGACTTAATCGGCAAATTAAAGAAACGAAAAAATGCCTGACCGCCGCCGCGTCAACTTCCGCCGCCTCGCCCCCCTCGGCCAAGCCGTCGTCGTCGTGGCCGCGCTCGTTTTCGTGGTGGTGCCTGTCTGGCTATTGAGCCGCGACAAGGACTCGCCTTTCTGGTTTCTGCGGGAGCTGCCACGCATCTTGCTCTATGTCCTGCCCTTCACGGCCATCAGCGTGTTCTGGGCGTGGCGGCTCTTCAAGAAATACAGTGGGAAATGACCCCTTGAACTGCTTTTTCAAGTTCACCAAATTTAAACAATCGCGTTATGCCCACCCTCCCCCTCCCCGCCACCTGGAACCAGGTGCTCCTCTCCGCCGTCAAGCTCACGGCCACGCCGCCCCCGCAGACGGCCCGCATCCTCGCCGTCTTCCACACGGCCATCTACGACGCATGGGCCGCCTACCACGACCGCGCCCTCGCCACCCGCACCCTCGTCCTCATGCGGCGGCCCGAGGCCGAGCGCACGCGCGAGAACCGCCAGAAGGCCATCAGCTTCGCCGCCTACACAGTGATGGACAAGTATTTCACCGCCAAGCTCACCGCCGACGGCAACGAGCTTGTCCACCAGACCATGATGGCCAACCTCGGCCACGACCACACCGACCTCTCCGACGACCCCTCGACCCCCACCGGCATCGGCCGCCGCGCCGCCCTCGCCGTCCTCGATCTGCGGGGCGGCGATGGGGCCAACACCTTCAAGACCCTCGGCGGCGCGGATTTCTACGCGGACTGGACAGACTACAAAGCCTTCCACCAGCCCGGCACCGGCCTCGACCTGACCGACGAAAACTGCGACCGCTGGCAGCCCCTCCGCTCGACGCTGCCCGACGGCACTTTCAAGGACCAGAAGTTCCTCGTCCCACACTGGGGCCGCGTCGTGCCGTTTGCCCTGCCCGACGGCTCGCACTTCCGGCCCGTGCTGCCGCCTGCCGACGGCCGCTCGGCCCAACTGCTCGACGAGGCAAAGGCGCTCCTGCCCTTTCCGCCGGGCCGACGAACGCTGCGCCGCCATCGTCGAGTACTGGATGGACGGCCCGGAAGTCCGTAACCTCGCCCGGCCACCGGGTGAGCACGTCTACTGGTCTGCGGCCGCGACGACATGGGCATCGGCAAGAGCGTCAAGCTCTTCTTCGCCCTCTCCAACGCCCTGATGGACGCCGGCATCGCCGCGTGGGACTGCAAGCGCGCCTTCGACTACGCCCGCCCAGTCACCGTCATCCGCCATCTTTTCAAGGACAAGGCCGTGCAGGCGTGGGGCGGCCCCGGCCTCGGCACCGTCACCATGTACGGCCGCGACTGGATGCCCTACCAAAAGGCGGACTTCATCACGCCGCCCTTCCCCGAGTTCGTCTCGGGCCACAGCACGTTCAGCCGGGCGGCGGCGGAGATTTTGAAGAAGTTCACCGGCAGCGACTGGTTCGGCCACACAGCGACGGTGAAAGGCCTCTCCATCGACAACGTGCCCGATCTGCTGCCCTCCGTCGATCTCCACTGGCGCACCTTCACCGAGGCCGCCAACGAGGCCGGGATGTCGCGCCGATACGGTGGCATCCACTTCGAACAGGGCGATTTGCAGGGCCGTGCCATCGGGGCCAAAGTGGCGGAGCTTGTTTGGAAAAAGGCCTCCGCTTACTGGGAGGGAAGGTTTTAAAAATCAAAAGAAGATGTCCGTCATCTCGATAGCCATTCAAAAGGGCGGCTCCGGCAAGACCACGACCGCCCTCAACCTCGCCGCCGCCTGGCGCGAGCTTGGCCGCCGCGTCCTCCTCGTCGACCTCGACCCGCAGGCCAACCTCACCCACGCCCTCGGCATCGAGGAGGAGCCAGAGCGCAACATCTACGCCCTGCTCAAGGCCGAGGCCGCCGGGCGGACGGTCGACGCGACGCCCATCATCGTCCGGGCGGCCGACATCGACCTGCTGCCCGCCGCCCTCTCCCTCTCCGACGCGGAGCTGGAGCTGGTCTCCGTCTTCGGCCGCGAGGGGCTGCTGCGCAACATCCTCGCTCCCTTGCGCGACGGTTACGACTTCGTGGTCATCGACTGCCCGCCCGCCGTCGGGATGCTGACAGTCAACGCACTCGTCGCCTCCGACCACGTCCTCATGCCGCTGCAGGCCGAGCCGCTGCCGCTCAAGGGGCTTCGGACATTCATCGAAAACGTCTTCCCGAAGATTGTGCGGATGAACCCCTCGCTCGACCTGCTCGGCATCCTCATCACGCGCTTCGACGGCCGCATCGCCATCAACCAAGAGGTGAGACGGGAAATCGAGGCCTCCTTCGGGAGCATCGTCTTCAAGACCGTCGTCAAGACCAACGCCGCCCTAGCCCGGGCGCAGCGGCGCGGCCTCGACATCTTCGCCCACGACGAGCTTTCGAGCGGCGCGCTCAACTACATGGCCCTCGCCCACGAGGTCGCACAGCGGCTCGAACTCTCTAAAAAAACTCCGGCATGAAATCTCCCATCTTCCAGAGCAGCGCCCGCTCGCGCCGCCATCGCCAGCCGACCGCCACCGACGAGCAGGCCGTCGAGGCCGAGGCCCCCTTCTTCGACCGCAGTGCCGACCGGCACGGAGCGCGCGCGCCTTTTTTTCAAACAAAACTGGCCATTGGGCAGCCCGGCGACCCCTATGAAAGGGAGGCCGACGCCGTCGCCGATGCCGTCGTCAACAACGGGAGCGGGCAGCCCGCCGCACGCACAGGGAGCATCCAGCCCGTCCAAAAACTCGCCACGCCCGCCGAGGAAAAAATGCCCGGCACCAACGACGGGCGGATGGCGGAGGACAAAAAGGTTCAGGAAATGCCTTTGCAAAAAGCCGACGCGCCTGAAACGAAGGAAGAGCCAGTTCAAAAAGCCGAGGCACCCGAAAAGAAGGAAGAGCCGGTTCAAAAAGCCGACGCGCCCGAAAAGAAGGAAGAGCCAGTTCAAAAAATGGACGCCCCTGAAAAGAAAGAGGAAAAGCCAGCCGTCCAATCAAAAGCCGACGGCAAGCAGCCGACCGCCCCGCGCGGCCTCTCATCGCGGCTCGACCGGGCGAAGGCGGGCGGGCGGCCACTCCCCCCCGCCGTCCGAGCGGGAATGGAGCGGGCCATCGGGGCGGATTTCTCGGCCGTCCGCATCCACACCGACGGCGAATCGGCCGAGCTGAACCGAGATTTGCAGGCCCGCGCCTTCACAAACGGGCAGCACGTCTTTTTCAACGAGGGAAACTTCAGCCCGGAAAGCACCGACGGCAAGCGGCTCCTCGCCCACGAACTGACGCACGTCGTCCAGCAAAACGGCGGACAAGGGGAGGTGCGCCGCGACCCCATCCTGCCCATCTCGACCCCCCTCCCCGCCGGGGCGCAGCGGGACGAACTGACCGGCGACGCGACGACGACCGTCGGCGGGATTAAAGTGATCATCCTCCCCGACGGCCGCGACACGTGGACGCACACCCTGTTCAGGCCGGTGACCCCGTGGGACATCCAGTACGAAACTGCAAACGGGAAGGTCACCGCCTTCACTGGCCCGGGCGTCACGGAGGTCTCCATCCAGACCTTCTACGGGCCGGGGGAGAACTCGAAAATGGAGTCCACCTACGGCCGCGGCACGACCGCCGAGGACAAAAAGGCGAAGAACACCTCCCTAGGCTTTCACGAGGGCAGCCACGGCACGGACTACCTCGACTTCATGGCAGCCAACCCCTTCCCCGCGTTCACGGGGAAAGTGGGCATGAAAACGGCCGATTTCGAGAAAGCAAAGGCGGCCTTCGGCAAAGCGTTCACCGCTTGGTTCAAAAAAGGGGAGGCTTTCTCCATCAAGCGGACGGAGTGCGTCGGCACGACCATTGACCAAGCCACTGGCTCCAAAGTCTGCAAGCCCTGACCCATGCCACAGACCATCGCCGCCAACCTCGAACGGGCTTTTTCCTTGCTCGAAAACCTGCTGCGCGAGCGGCTTGCGGTCCATTTCGGGCAGCTCGACGCGGTCGACCTGTCTGGTTTTGAGGCAATGGACTGGCCAGTACTGAAGGGCGGCGGCCCAGCCCTTTCCGCCGAGGAAAAAATTCTGCTGACGACCGCCCTCGCGGCGCACGTCCAGCCCACGTTCTTTGGCCAGCAAATCCAGCGGTTGCTGCCCGAGCCGGGCGACTTTCCCGAGTTGGGCGGCGTGCGCGGGGCACAGTCGCGGGCCATCTTGCCGACTGGCGAGACGGTCATCTTCCTCCTCGCCGGGGCCTCCGACCTCGCGGCAAGGCTGCGGGCGCAGGCCTTTTTTTCGCCGGAACATCCTTTTTCAAAAAAGAAAACCTGCTGGCTCGACGATGTGCCGCCGGGAGAACCGGCCATGAGCGGCCGCCTCGTCATGGCGCCCGAAACAGTCGAATGGCTGACGACGGGCCGGGCCGCCCGCCCGCGCTTCGGGCTGAACTTCCCGGCCGACCTCGTCGAGACGGAGATGACGTGGGACGACCTCGTCCTCAACCCGCACACCCGCTCGCAGGTCGGCGAACTGGCCACTTGGCTCGACCACGGGCAGACACTGTTGAGCGACCCGTCGTTGAAAAGAAGGCTGAAGCCCGGCTTCCGAGCCCTTTTCTGGGGGCCGCCGGGGACAGGGAAGACCCTGACCGCTGGGCTGATAGGCAAGCAGGCGGGCCGCGACGTGTACAAAATCGACCTGTCGATGATGGTCTCCAAGTTCATCGGCGAGACGGAGAAGAACCTCGCCGGCCTCTTCGACCGCGCCGAGGACAAGGACTGGATCCTCTTCTTCGACGAGGCCGACGCGCTCTTCGGCAAGCGCACCGGCATCCGCGACGCACACGACAAGTACGCCAACCAAGAGGTCAGCTACCTTTTGCAGCGCGTAGAGCACTTCGGGGGGCTGGTCATCCTCGCCTCCAACTTCAAGAGCAACATCGACGAGGCGTTCACACGGCGATTCCAGTGCATCGTCCACTTCCCCTTCCCGAAGGCGGGCGAGCGGCTCCTCCTCTGGCAAAAGGCCCTGCCCGAAAGCCTGCCCCTCGAGTCGGACGTCGATCTCGGCGCGCTCGCTGCCAAATACGAGCTGACGGGTGCCTCCATCCTCAACGTCGTGCAGCTCTGCGCCCTGCGCGCGCTGGCCGACGGCCGTTCGGCACTCTCGCTCGACGACCTGCTCAACGGGATTCAACGGGAGCTGGGGAAGGAAGGGAAACAGGCGGGGGGATGAAAATTCAAGCTCAAGCAACTTGAGCTTGAATTTTACGCGCCCTCGCCCTCGGTGCGCAACGTGGGTGCATCACCCTGAATGAACCGGTATCGCCCCCTATGTTCTATAAGACTTGGATCGGCTGTGTCCTGTCCTAAAAAAGTTGACCACCCAAAGTGCTCGAAATACCAAGGTTTTGAGCGTCCACACGCTTCTCCAGTTCATGAAAAAAGCCGGAATACTGCCGACTCCGCAAAATTGCCTTTCATTTGTGATAGAACAGTCAATTAACTATCAATTGCTACTTTTATGCCTACCAAATGCCCTATTTGCAAAAACGAGTTCGAAGGCCGTGCGAGCCAAAAGTTCTGCTCCGCGCGATGCCGTTCGCTGTATAACACGCGGCTCTACGTCAAGCGCAACGCTCCGCTTTTCGAGCAGGAAAAAATCCGACGGAAAAATGCCGCCGCTCTGCAGGCCATCTTCAAAGTCCTCGGCAACCAGCCGTTCAAACAGGATACCCTGAAAAGGGTGGGATTCGATTTTCAGGTGTCTACTTTTGCCCCAGTGGGCCAGTTTGGCCTCGCGTTCGGCGGATATGTGCTGCACGCCATTGACGCCGAGTTTTTTGCCATCACCAAAACCAATTAGGCATGACTCCCAATTTGACCATTGAAAACGCCATCAAATCAAAGGTTTCTACCAGCACCCGTAGCCTTTGGCTCGCGATGGCCATCCTCGCCGCCTTCCTTTTTTTTCTGCTTTTCAAGTTGTTCTCCAAAAACGACAGCCTTTCAGAACAACTCAAGGCCCTTAGCGTGCGGCTCTCACAGCTCGAAAACGAGGCCACCAACCACAAGAACCGGTTTCCAAATTGATTGCTGCGGGAGCTACCAGCACATCGACCCAGGCGTCGAATTTCTCGCCCCGCCTCAACCGGTGACTGCCATTCGCTGGGGCAGCCGCCCGTCAACTTAAACCACTCATTTTCAACCGGTTGAAACCTGAACTTACGTTTTTGGGGGGCGTCCTGCTCCTACCTCCGGCTACCAGTTGACCAGTTGATTTGCGGAAATATTCCTCGTAGTGCCGTCGGCCGCTCGACTCATTTCAACCTATTGCTTTCCAGAATTTGAGCATAAGATTATAGAGAATTTCGTTGCTGTGATTTATAGACCATCCCACAAATTGGGCGACGAGAACCCAGCTTTAGAGACACAAAACATTTCGTCTCTACACGGAGAACCTCGGGTCGATCCGCCGTGCCTGCCCCTTCAGACCGTTCAACTTTTTTTCGAGTGAGATAAGCCCCGCGTCGCCGTTGAAGCACTCGGGGAACTGCACCCGGAACTCGTGCAGCACCAGCGAACGCAACAAGGGTTTCTCGCGGAACTCGTCGACCCGCATCCCCTCCGTAATGCCGAAACTGCCCAAAAACTTGAGCTTGACCTGCTCGACGACGCGACGCGTCGCCCCTTCGTCCTCCGCCACGATGGCCCGGACGATGTCGCGCTTCACCGCCTCCGCCTCCTCGAAAACACCCTCGATTTCCGCTTTCAGCGCGTTCAGTCGCTCGGCGCGAGCGGCTGCGTCAGCCGCTTTTTGGGCGAGTTGTCGAGTCTTCGCGGCCATCCCCCGCCCCGCCCCGCCGCGCAGGATGGTCGGCAGGTAGGCAAAGATGTTGCGCACGCCGCCCTGCTTTTTTGCGTACAGTAGCGCGTCGAGGATGGCCTCGTGGTCGAAGCCGGTGCCGTTGGCGTAGTCGAGGATGAACTCGTCGGTCGCCGCTTTATCGAAGTTTCGGAACAGAGAGAGCAGCTCCTTTTGCTCCGAACCGGCCCCTAAACTTGTCGTGTTTGATATCTTTTCAAGCCCTAAATCTGTCTGAGTTCCACCCTCCCCCACCCTATCGGCGGCGACTTTTTTGATTGATTTAGGCCTGGAACCGGCCTTCTTCCCCGCTGCGACGAGCGAAAACGGTCCGCTTTCAGCCACCCCTAAATCTGTCTGGGTTGAATCCTCCCCTGCCCCTAAATCTGTCCGGGTCGCTTTCTGATTTTGAATTTGAACTTGAGTTTCAATTTCCTCGGCACCCGCCCTTTTCGCCACCCGCCGCGCCTGTTTGGCCTCACCCAGCCGTGCCACGCGCTCTTTGTGGTCGGGGTTGTCGCGGATGTGGAAGATGATGCGCGTCACCGGGCTCTTGCTGTTGCGCGGGAACTGCCGTATCTCGTCGTAGGTGAAAAAGATGTCGTTCTTCTCCATGATCTCCGTCCGCGCCCGCTCCAAAACGCGCTTCTTGAAATCTGGAAATTGCTTGTAGTCGCTCACAGAAAGTTCCAAAACGCTCTTCAGTTCGTCCAGACCTATCTCCAGTTTCCCGAACCTTTTGTAAGATTTGAGAAGCAAATAAAGTTTGACAGAATAGGTACTCTTCAGCACTCTCGTGTTTAGGATATGGTAGCTAAAGAAATCCCCTTTGGCAATTTCGAGGTAGTACGGTTTTAGCATGCTCGAAATCTCGATGTCTATGGCTCCCCTTCCGTCCTTGTCGATGCGAAACCGCGCGCCCGCCAACAGGTTGACGGCGAGGTAGTTGATGCCCTCCTCGTTGTCCCCCTCCGGGATGCGCAGGTGCTTCTTCGTCATCTCCTCGATCTCGTCGACGTAGTATTTCACCCGCTTCGTCTCCACCCCGATTTTGTCGAGGAGGTCGCCCACGTTGATGGTCATGAAATTCTCGCTCGGCCGCGTCTTGAGGTACGCGATTATCTCGAACAATATCTTCGACTGCACGAGCGACAGGCCAAACTTGGCGCGCGCCACCGGGTTGCGCAGCACCACCAGCTCTGGGTTGTTGAACGGCACAATTGGCCGCGACGGGCTTTCATCCATGATGCTTTAAACGATTCAGACAAACTCGGCCCGAATGTCTGAATCTCGCCCTAAACTTGTCTGTTTGCTGCCCTACAATTGTCCGGTTTTAGCCCTAAAGATGTCTTGATAGTACCCTAAATTTGTCTTGATGATGCCCTAAAATTGTCCGGCAACTTGCTTTAAACTCCTTGAAAATCAATTGATTGTCTCTTCACCAAACTACTCAAACAAAAAAAATCTTTCTGAAACTCGCACAAACTCTGCCGTGCGCGAGCGTGTTCCATAAAAGGCCTATTTGAACTCCTTCGCCAATTCCGTTTCAACCAGCCTCCGGATGAAGTTCTTCATGTCCGTCTGCTCGCGCGTGACCTTGATTTTCAGGTTGATGAGCGTCGTTTCCGGCAAATCGACAGAGACGCGGATGGTGCGCTCCAGCTGGGGCGGCTTCGGTTTTCGGCCGCGAGGCAGAGGCTGGCGCGGCTCTAGTGCCGTGTTCTGCACTAGGCGCCGCGCGGCGGCTTTTGCGGGCGGGATTTTGGCTGTTACTGGCACAGTCGGCTCTGCTTCGGCCACTTGTTGAGGCTTGCCGTGCACCTCGCGGGTCATTTTCTCGATTTCCTCGGGCGATATTTTCGGGGCTTTTACGGTGTTCAGAAAGCTGTCGAAGTTCTTCTTGGCCATGATTTCAGAATTAAATGGGCGAATAATTAAACGCTTAAAAAATTCAGCTTTTAAGCAGCTCCAACGCCTCCCCGGCGATGCTCTCAATCTCGCTCACCGCCTTCCGGTCGCCCAGCTCGCAGACGCTCGCCCCCGTCAAATTGGCTTCGCGATAAGCCACGCGGTGGGCCAGTTTGGTTGAAAAGATGTTCACCCCAAGCTGCTCGATGGCCCGCAAAATCGTCCGGTTGACGATGGTCTTCGGGTCGTAGTTGTTCAAGACGATGCCCAGCCGCGCCGTCTCCATGCCGTGCCTTTTTTGGATGGCGCGGGTGTCGTTGTAGCGGACGAGGAACTTCTGCAAAGCCCCGAAGTCGTTGCCGCTCGGCATGACCGGCACAATGACGAGGTCGGCGATGAGGACGATTTTCGTCGTTATCTCGCTCAACGCGGGCGAGCCGTCAACGACCACGAAGTCGTAGTTCTCCGCTTCCTCCGAGGCTTTTGCGGCGAGGCTTTTTTCGTCAAAAAGAAAGACGGGGATTTGCAAGAGCTCGGCGTTTTCGGCCCGCCGATCGTTCCATTCGAGCGTCGATTTCTGCTCCGTGTCCGTGTCGACGATGCAGGCCGTTTTGCCGGATTTTGCCAAAAATACTGCGAGGTTCTGGCTCAAGGTGCTCTTCCCTACCCCACCCTTCAGGTTTGCTACTGCGATGATTGCCATGCTTTTACGATTGATTTTTGCCCGAAACCGGGCGGTCTCGGAGGCGAAAATAGCATCACCTGCTTAAAAGATGATTTGAGCCTTTTATTTTTTAAGCTTTCGCTCAAATGAGGTTTTGATTTTTAGCTTTATAAATTTTATAAGCTTATGCTCATCGAATTATTGAATTATACGCTCATAAAATTATTTGATTCAGAAAAGAAGTTGGAGGCGACGACGCAAGGTTCCTGCGCAAGGGTTGTTGGCGGGACGTCAACAGTGGCCAGAGCGGCATCAGAAACGAGCAGGGTAGGGTAGGGCGGCCCGTCAATCCTCGCCCGGCCCGACGCGCCGTCGCGCGGGATCCTGCCCCGGAATGGTGTCGAGCAGGTGGCGCAGCTCGTCGACGTTGTCGGTGATGCGCGAGATGTGCCACGAGAGGTTGCGGCGCTCGAAGTCCTCCTCCAAAAGCTCCTGGAATTTTTTTAGCAGGAAAACCTTGAACCTCGGCGAAAGCCACGAGCAGAACTCGAGCGCGATGTCCTTGTGGGCGAAGGTGCCGCCGTAGCGACCCGAGCGGCTGACGATGCCGATGGCACCGGTCTCCTCGATGAACCGCTGGGGCGTGGCGATGCGGCGGTTCTCGGCGTAACGGATTTTAAAGTTGGTAAAATCACCAACTTTGAAGCTGGGGTTGTGGAGCGACTCCCAGGCCTCGAGGAACTGGATGGTTCCGGCCAGTTGCAGCCAGTTGATGATGAGGTGGCTGGCGTTCTCGCTGTCCTGTTGCTTGGCGAGGTCGGTGAGCGAGACGAAATCGCCCTTTTCCACTTTTTGGAGGCGGATTTGCAGGCCCAGCACCTCGATTTTTCGCTCGTCCATGATGTCGTTTTTGAATGTTCGCGGGCAAATGTGCCTCGGCCACGCGGGTTTTAAAGTTGCCAATATTGGCAAATTTAAAACCGGC
>JBGAWE010000145.1:0-11539 GCA_044227705.1 Saprospiraceae bacterium | reverse complement strand
AGCAACATTTCCTCCCCTCGCGCCCGGTCGAGGTGAAGGACACGACGGGCGCGGGAGATGCCTTCTGGTCGGGCTTCCTCACAGCCCGGATTCAGGAACGGTCGCTGCTCGAATCGGTCATGGCCGGGCGGCGCATGGCAGAACTCAAACTTGCCCACTTCGGCCCGCTGCCGGGCAAAGTGGACGTGCTGAACATCTACGAGGACTTTTTGGCAGAATAGTCGAGGATGGCGCGTGCCCACCGCCGCTGCGCCGCGTCGTCGTGGGCGATGAACAGTACCGGCTCGATGAGTTCAAGTTCCATCAACAGGAACTCTCGGCCGCGCCGAACCCCGTCGACTCGGGCGTAGAGCGGCGTTTCGGGCAGCATTTCCAGTAGTTTTTTCCCCGTTTCAACCATCCTTGCCGTTGGCCGCATCGGATGGACGGTGCCGCCGTGGACGTACTGGACGCGGAAGTCGCCCGGCTTCGCCTTCTTCAAAATCGCGTGGCTGAATTTTCCATTGAAGAACATGAGCGACCATTCGCCCTCGGACGTGATTTCAGAGAGGAAAGGTTGGACTAAAAGCTCGTTGCCAGCGGCCAAAAGCTCCTCGGCGCGGCGGCGGCTCTCTTCGAGATTTTCGGGTTTGATGACCCATGTGTTGAGCGCGCCGTTCGAGACGGCGGGCTTGGCGACGGCTTTTTCCCAGCCTTTTTCTTTTAAAACAATGGAAAAATCAGCCCTTTCGCCCGGCCACAGCCAGCGGGTGGGGACGCAGGGGACGCCCTTTTCCTCCAGTTCGCGGAGGTAGTTCTTGTCTAAATTCGGGCGGATGATGCGCGGCGAGTTGGCCAGCGGGATGCCCTCAGTTTCCATTCGGTCGAGCCAGTTTTTGAAAGCTTCGAGCTTTTGCGGATAGTCCCACGGGGCGCGGACTACGGCGAGGTCGAAGTGTTCCAGTCAACTTCGGATGTCCCAGACGACGATTTCATAATCGGCCTTGCCATCGAGGTGGGGAAAAACGTGCGGGTCGTCGGGCGGCAGGGCAGGGTGGTCGGAGTCGGAGACGAAGGCGAGGAGCGGGTTCTTTTTCACGGGTGAAATTTTGGGTGAAGGTCAAAAAAAGGTCGGCGGAACTGGCTCGCTCCGCCGACCTTGCCCGGCTCGGGAATTGGAAATTGCCGGTCTGCTAATTCCTCAAAACCGCCTTTTCCACCCAAAATCGCCCGTCTTCTGCCCTGATTTTCAAAAAATAGAAGCCGACCGGCAAACCCGACAAGTCGATGGCCAGCCCGGAAGTTGGCTCGGCCTGTCCCGAAATCGGCTCGCAGACGGCCGTGCCGGAGGTCGAAAAAGCCCGGATTTCGAGCGGGCCTAGGCCGGCTTTTTTCGGCACGAGCCACATCAGCCCGGTCGTCGGGTTGGGGAAAATGTCGAACGGCCGCCCGCTCGCCGCCGGTTTTTCAAAAATGGAGACTGTGCAGTCGACAGTCGGGTCGGTGACGACGTCCTGCTCGAAGCGGTTGGAGCAGCCGGTCGAGAGGTCGGTCACTTCGAGCGCGTAGTGGCCCGACCAGGGGGCGCAAAGGTCGAAGTCGATGTCGGCCGTGAGGGTGTCGTTGCGGAACCAGTGTAGCTCGTAGCTCGCGGGGAGCGCGGCGGGGTCGAGCAGTTTGAGGACGTTTTGTGAGATGTAGAATTTCGGCACCTGTGGGAGCGGCTTGATGGTCACCGAAATAGGGTCGGAGGCCGCCGTGCAGCCGCCCGCGCCGGTGAAGACGAGGTGGTAGCTGCCGCCGACGGTCGTCTCGAAAAACTGGCCGGTCGCGCCGGTGATTTTTTGGCCGTCGAGCCACCATTGATTGCCGGTCTGGTGGGGCGAGGCGAGACGGATGGTGTCGCCGAGGCAGACCGAGTTCGAGGGGAAAACAGCCAGCTCCGGCTTTTCGGGTATTTCAAAAACGTGCACCGTGTCGACTGTCTCGACGTGGTTGACGTCGTGGAAGAAGTCGAAGGTGACCGTCAAGTTGCCGTTCGTAATCGGCACGCCGCCGCCCGAGGAGGTGGTAAAATTGATGGTGCCGCAGTTGTCGTCGGCCCCGGCGAGGCCGTTGTCGTCGTCCCAGACCTCTAGGGTGTAGTTCTCGCCCGGCAGGAGGTCTTTGTTGATGCTGACATGGACGGGCGTGGAGGCGTTGAGGATGTAGTTGTCGCTGTTGTTGAACAGCGTCTGGCCGGCCGCGTCCTTTATTTTCACATAGACATCGGGGTTCTTGCCGGAGACCGGCGGGAAGTTGAGGTCGTCGCAGGACAGGGCCAACACGTTGACGGTCAACAGTTTATGCACCCCCGTGTCGATGGTCGCTGAGAAATGGACGGGGTAGCTGCCCGGCTGCGAGTAGGCTTGTGGGAATGGGTTTTCGTCGCCGGTCGAGTAGCCGTTTCCGAAGTCCCAATGGTAGGTGTAGTTCGGGTCGCCGCCGCTGGGGACGTTGTTCATGAAATGCACGACCGTCGGCCCGCAGCTCTCGAAGCCGGTCATCGAGAAGCCTGAATTGGTCGAGACCTCGGGCTGGACGACCATCTTCATCTTGAAAGAGGCCGATTTTGTCACGACGAAAATCGTCGCATCGAGGTTGACCAAAATGTCGAAGGTGTCGGCCGAGAGCGGTGTTCCGCAGATTTTGAAACAGCCGTCGGTGTCGCCGTTGCCGGTGTCGAAGGTGGTCTTCGAGGGCGTCCAGTCGAGCCCTGGCGGCAGGCCGGTGACGGAGACGACCTTGATTTTTGAAATCGGGAAACCGCCCGGCGTGGTCGAGTCGACTGCGTGGACGGGCGTGGTCGACTTCGGCATCCGGAAGGAGATGTCTGCGTCGTAAGGCTGTTTTTGCAGCCCGTCGGGTATTTTTTGGAGGAAAATGGTGTCCTCGGTCATGCCCTGCGGCAGAGCGGTCAGGCAGCCGGGGCAGCCGGTTTGGGAAAAAAGAAGGTCGGGGAAGAGGCCGAGGGCCGAGGCGAGCATCGCCAAAAGAGGCCGCGCGAGGCGGCGGGAGCTGTTCATGTGCAATCGGTTAAAGTGAGAAGGGAAAAGGAGGGGCAGGGATTTGGGAGTAGGGATTGGGGAGGTGGCGCACGGCCCAATCCCCAATCCCTATTCGCAAATCACCTATTGACAGCGAGCTTGCCCGAGCGCACGCCTTTTTCGTTGCCGATGGTGTAGAGGTAGATGCCGTTGGGCAGGCCGGATGCGTCGAACTCGATGGGGTTTTGGCCTGGCCAGAGCTGGATGCGGCGGCTCTCGACGCGCTGGCCCGACCAGTTGAAGACCTGAAAATCAACGCTTTCCTGCAAAACAGCCTCGACGTTGACCGTCGTCAGGTAGCTGAACGGGTTGGGCGACGCCTCGATTTTGTAGATCACGGAGGCCAGCCCATCGGTCGACGAGGTGCAGAGCGGGTGGCCGAGCGGGTAGGTGCGCAGGCGGTAGTAGCCGGGGATGTTCAGCCCGCTCGGGGCGGTGATGGGAAGCTCGATGAAGCTCGTCCCGACCTTCACCGCGATTTGCAGGTCGAAGCTGTCGAGCGTGGCGGTGGTGGGGACGTTGCCGAAGATTTTGGCGCAGCCGAGCGTGTTCTTTAAATACTTGCAAGTCGTCGGGTTGCAACTGTAGCCGACCCAAGCCGGCAGTGAGGGGGTGCTCGTGATGGCGCCGCTCGAGGCGATAGAGACGTAGTTGAGGGCCACGGGGACGCCGTTGTAAACAAACGTGTCGGGCACGGCGAAGGTGATGGTGAACTCGAACGGCTGTCCCGCGCAGGCCGGCGCGTTGATGCCCCACTCGGGATGGTCCATGGTCTCCGGCGGCGGGTAGACCGGGATGGTGCCGTTGAGGGCGGCCGAATCGACCGTGCATTGGGCGTGCATCGCGGCCAAGCCGCTGAAAATCAGGGAGATAGCGAGGAAAAGTTTTTTCATGCGTGAGTGACTGATTGATGAGAGTGAAAATCTTTCTGTGGTCAAATGTCCGATTCGTGGCGGATTGGCTGGCGGCTTTTTTGGCAAACTGCCGACAGGCACCGCAGGGCCGAGTTTCGGATAGTTAGCCTATCGGACGAAACACGAGGGTGCCGCCTACTCGGTTGGGCTGGTTTTTTTGAAAGGCAATATTGTGTCCTTTCTATTTCGAGAAAGCCACGTCGAGTGCGGCGCAGATTTTGGCGGCGGCCTCTTTCAACTCCTCCTCCGAGTGCGCCGCAGAGACGAAGCCGACCTCGTAGCCGCTCGGCCCGAAATAGACGCCGCGCTTCAGGCATTCGAGGTGGAAAATCTTGAAAAGCTCCATCCCCGATGGGTCGATTTGGTCGGCCCGCTCGATTTTTTTCCTCGAAAAGCTCGGCCAGAAAATGCTTCCGACGTGCGGGACGGAGAACTCATAGCCTCGCGCGTCAGCGTGTTTTTGGAGGACGGACACAAAATCCGCCGTCCGCCGGGCGAGGTCAGGGTAGAAATCGGGGGCTAACAACTCGTTTATCGCCGCGTGCCCGGCGGCCATCGCGACCGGGTTGGCGGAAAGAGTTCCTGCTTGATAGACCGGGCCTTCGGGCGCGACCATGCTCATCAGTTTCCGGCTCGCAGCATACGCCCCTACGGGCATCCCGCCGCCGATGATTTTCCCAAAAGTGAGGATGTCGGGCTGGATCCCGTACAGCCCGGCCGCGCCCTCGAAGCCTACGCGGAAGCCGCTGATGACCTCGTCGAAAATCAGGAGCGAGCCGTGTTTTCGGCATGTTTCATTCAGAAACTGGAGGAACTCGGGCGTTTGCAGCAGCAGCCCGTTGTTCGCCGGTATCGGCTCGATGATGACGGCGGCGATGTTTTTCCCTTCTTTTTTGAAAATATCTGCCAGTGCGTCGCGGTCGGCCAGCGGGCAGACGACGGTCTCGCCGACGAAACTTTCGGGGATGCCCGCCGAAGTGGAGATTCCGAGGGTGGCGAGGCCCGAACCGGCTTTGACCATGAGCGAGTCGACGTGGCCGTGGTAGCAGCCCTCGAACTTGAGGATTTTCGAGCGGCCGGTTGCGCCTCGGGCGAGGCGGATGGCCGACATGACCGCCTCCGTGCCGCTCGACACGAAGCGGATCATCTCGAAGAAGCGGTGGTTTTTGACCAGAAGCTCGCCGAGCTTCAGGTCGTTGGCCGAGGGCGCGCCGAAGCTCGTCCCGCGCTTGACCTGCCGGATGATGGCCCGTTCGACGGCAGGGTGGCAATGCCCGAGGATGAGGGGCCCCCACGAGCCACAGAAGTCGAGGTAGGCCTGCCCGTCGGCGTCGGTGAGGTGGCTACCATGCCCTTTTTCAATGAAAATCGGCGGGCCGACGACCGACCGGAAGGCCCTGACGGGCGAATGGACGCCGCCCGGAAAAATGCGCTGCGCCCGTTTGAAAAGCCGCGCGGACTTGTCGCGGCGGTGTTCTCCAAAGTCGTGTTCTGGTTTCATGGCGGCGAAAGTAGGAATAGGTTTTGCCGCAAAAACACAGAGGGCGCAGAGAGTGTTCACCCTCCGCGCCCTCTGTGTTTTTGTGGCAAAAAACGGACTCAATTCAGCTCCGCCCAAGCTTTGACAAGCCCCTTGAAACCCGACTTCTCCATCTTTTGGCGGAACGCCCCGGCCGTTGCCCGGTCGCCGAACTCGCCGACGACGCCCCGGAAAACGGTCTTCCCTTTCAGCATCGTGCCGACGGCGGAACCGGTCTTGCCGAACTTCTTGACGACTTTCTGGGCCTCCTTCTCGGCCGCCGCTTTCGCCATGTAAACGCCGACTTGAACCGTGAAACCGCTTTTGGCCGACGGTTTTTTCGCCCTCGGGCTGACGGCGGCAGGTGCCTTGCTCTTCGGCGCGGCGGGCGCGGGCTTCCTCGAAATGCTCGGCGCGGGCGACGGCTTGGCCGGTTTGGCGGCGATGCGGCCGGGCTTGACGGCAGTGGTTTTGTCGCGGCCGTGCAGGGCGCGAGGGCTGATGTTGACGTGCGCCCGGCCGCTTTCGGGGGCGAGGTCGCGCACGTCGTCGGGGTTGTCGTTGTCGCTCGGCGACGGCCGGTCGGTGTAGGCTGGCGGCAGGACGTGAGGTTTTTCAATCACCTCCGCCTCTGGCTCGGCGAAGGATCGGTCGGCCGTCGGGGCAGAGTTGACGCGCGACTGGTTCTCCATAGAGGCGTAGGTCTGCAGCAGGCCCACCATACTCTCCGCGCCCAAAAGCCCCTCGTGCTTGTGGAGGAGCTGGCCTTTCGAGTTGAAAATCAGGACGGACGGGTAGTATTTGATGCCGTACTGGTCGCGGTAGACCTGGCCTTTGTAGTCGTCGACGTCAACCTTCACGGCGACGCAGTGGGCCTTCATATACTCCACCACATTGGGGTTCGACCAAGTGTTGTCGTCCATGAAGACGCACGGCTGGCACCATTTTGCGCCGAAGGCGACGACGGTCAGCTTGCCCTCTTGGGCGGCACGGTCGGTCGCGGCGGGGATGTTGTTGTTGATAAAATCGGGCATCTCACCCCGGTGAAACCCCAGCAAAAGGAGCAACGGAGCGAGCAAAACGAGGTAGCGGTTCATAGCATCGAAGCATGAATTGGTTAAAAAAGACAGCCCACAGGCTGGAAAGGGCGATTACTGAACAGGGGAGAGGCCCCGGCCGAGGAGGAAAAAATGAAGGCCGGAGGATGCGCGGACGGGGATTGGCTACTTTCGCCGCGCATTTTTCAGGGGAGACCGGAGGGCCGAACAGTGGAGGAGTGCCGCCGTTTTTTTGGTCGAAAAACCAATGTGACAAAACGTACGCTCACGATTTCCCGAAATCAAAAAGGAAAAAAGTATGCCAAAAGTCAGAGCGGCCATCACCGCCGTGGGCGGCTGGGTGCCGGAGGACGTGCTCTCGAACCAGGACCTCGAAAAGATGGTCGAGACGAACGACGAGTGGATTTTCACCCGCACGGGCATCCGCGAGCGGCGGATTTTGAAAAAGAAAGGCTGGGCAGCGAGCGACATGGCGGCCGAGGCCGTCCGTCAAATCCTCGAAAAGCGGCAGCTCGACCCGATGGAAATCGACATGCTCATCTGCGGGACGGTGACGGCCGACATGGTCTTCCCCGACACGGCGAACACGATTTTGGACAAAATCGGGGCTAAAAACGCCTTCGGCTACGACGTTAACGCGGCCTGCTCGGGCTTCCTCTATTCCCTTTCGACAGCCTCGCAGTTCATCGAAACGGGGCGTTACAAAAAGATAGTCGTCGTCGGCGTCGACGTCATGTCGAGCATCATCGACTACACCGACCGGGCGACGTGCATCATCTTCGGCGATGGGGCGGGTGCCGTCCTCCTCGAGCCAACGGAGGAGGAAAACTCGGGCATCCTCGATTTTGAACTGAAAGCGGACGGCGCGGGCCGACAGTTTTTGCACATGAAATCGGGCGGCTCTTTAAGCCCGGCCACGGCAGAAACGGTGGCTCGGCGAGAGCATTTCGTCTATCAAGAGGGGAAATCCGTGTTCAAATACGCGACGACGGGGATGATTGAGACCGTCAAAACGGTGATTGAAAGAAACGGCCTGACCCCCGCGGATGTCGATTGGCTGGTGCCGCACCAGGCCAATCTGCGAATCATCAGCTACGTCGGCGACAGTCTCGGCATCCCGACGGAGAGGGTGATGGTCAACATCCAAAAGTTTGGAAACACGACCGCCGCGACCCTGCCGCTCTGCCTCTGGGAATGGGAAGACCGGCTCAAAAAAGGCGACAACGTGGTGCTGACGGCCTTCGGCGGCGGGTTCACTTGGGGGAGCATCCTTATTAAATGGAGCTATTGAAGGCAGCCTCTCCCAAACATCATTCTCTTTTCGAGGAATTTCATCTTTTCAAAAAATAGAAAATTCGGCCACCCCTCTTTTTTGGCCAAAGCGCCGACTTACTTTTGCCCGCCCGAAAAACGGGCCTCCACTTTTTCAAACTCTCATTTGACATGGCAACAACGGCGGACATCAGCAAGGGCATGTGCATCGAACTCGATGGCGACATCGTGAAAATCATCGACTTCTCGAAGTTTCAGGTAGGGCGCGGCTCGGGCAAGATTTGGACGAAAATCAAAAGCTCGAAGACGGGCAAAATCAAGGAACACACCTTCAACACCGCCGCGCCCATCACGGTCGTGCGCATCGAGCGGCGCAAGTTCCAGTACCTCTACGGCGACGACGAGACGATGGAGCTGATGAACCCCGAGACGTTCGAGCAGATCAGCATCTCGCGCAACCTCGTCGACAACTCGCAGTTTTTGAAAGAGGGCGAGTCGCTCGACGTCATCTACAATGCGGGCAACGAGGAAATCCTCTCGACCGAGATGCCGCAGAACGTGGTGCTGAAAATCGAATACACCGAGCCGGGCATGAAAGGCGACACGGCCACCAACACCCTCAAACCGGCCAAGCTCGAAACGGGCGCCGAGGTGCGCGTGCCGCTCTTCTGCAACGAGGGCGACCTGGTCAAAATCGACTGCGAGACGGGTGACTACCTCGAAAGGGTGCGCGGCTGATTGTGCCCCGAGGCATTGCTTCGGGCTGAAATTTTTAACCTCGAAGCAAAGCTCCCAGGACACGAAGCGGCCCTCGTTTTGAGGCGGGGGCCGCTTTTTTTTGCCCAACTTGGCGCAACGGGGCACCTGTGTATATTTGCCCGCCGCCCCTTTTCCCCGCCCGATTTTCATTCAGAAACAAGCAAATTCCCGTTCAACAGCATGGATTTCAAAGAGATACAAGAACTCGTCAAGCTCGTCAGCAAGCTCGGTCTGGGCGAGGTGACGGTCAAGGAGGGCGACTTCAAGATAACCGTCAAGGGCCTCTCGGCCGACCACGCGCAGGTGGCCATGCCGGTCGCGCCGCAAGTGGTGGCGGTGCCCGCGCAACAGGCCCCGCCGCAAGCCGCCGCACCCGCCGCCAAACCCGAAATCCCGGCCGCCGCGCCCGCTGCGAGCGCGGAGGAAAGCACCGCCGGGCTGGTGGCCATCAAAAGCCCGATGGTCGGCACCTTTTACAGGAGTGCCACGCCGGAAAAGCCGCCGTTCATCAAGGTCGGCGACGAGGTCGGCGTCGGCACCAAGGTCTGCATCATCGAGGCGATGAAGCTCTTCAACGAGATCGAGAGCGAGGTCAAAGGGAAGGTCGTCAAGGTCCTCGTCGAGGACAAGTCGCCGGTCGAGTACGACCAAGTCCTGTTTCTCATCGACCCCAAGTAAGAATTGTTAGTTGTGAATGTTGAATTGTCGATTGGAGCCGCGACAGCCTCACAATTGACAATTTGCCATTGACCATTAGAAAGAAGCATGTTCAACAAGATACTCATCGCAAACCGAGGCGAGATTGCCCTGCGCGTCATCCGCACCTGCAAGGAAATGGGGATAAAAACGGTCGCCATCTACTCAACGGCCGACCGCGACTCGCTGCACGTCCGCTTCGCCGACGAGGCCGTCTGCATCGGGCCGCCGCCGTCGAGCGAGAGCTACCTCAACATCCCGCGCATCATGACCGTCGTCGAATTGACCGACGCGGACGCGGTGCACCCGGGCTATGGCTTTTTGGCCGAAAACGCCGATTTCGCTGAAATCTGCACCGACTACGGGGTCAAGTTCATCGGCCCGACGCCCGAGCAGATTCGAAAAATGGGCGACAAGATCACCGCGAAGGAGACCATGCTGGCGGCCGGCGTGCCGTGCGTCCCCGGTTCTGGCGGCTTGGTTAAGGACGCCGCCTCCGGCCTCGAATCGGCCAAAGAGGTCGGCTACCCGGTCATCCTGAAAGCGACGGCAGGCGGTGGAGGCAAGGGGATGCGCATCGTCTGGAAAGAGGAAGATTTCGAGGCCGCGCTCGACACGGCCCGCCGCGAGGCAAAGGCGTCGTTCAACAACGACGGCGTCTACATGGAGAAATACATCGAGGAGCCGCGCCACATCGAAATCCAGGTCGCGGGCGACCAGTTTGGGAATGCTTGCCACCTCTCGGAGCGCGACTGCTCAATTCAGCGGCGGCACCAAAAACTCGTGGAGGAGTCGCCATCTCCTTTTATGACCCCCGAATTGCGCGAGAAGATGGGCGCGGCCGCCATCGCCGCCTGCAAGTCCATCAACTACGAGGGCGTCGGTACGGTCGAGTTCCTCGTCGACAAGCACCGCAACTTCTATTTCATGGAGATGAACACGCGGATTCAGGTCGAGCACACGGTCACGGAGGAGGTCATCGACCACGATTTGATAAAGGAGCAAATCAAAATCGCGGCCGGCATCCCGATTTCGGGCAAGAACTACATCCCCGAGATGCACTGCATCGAGTGCCGCATCAACGCGGAGGACCCGTTCAACGACTTCCGCCCGTCGCCGGGCAAAATCACCTCGCTGCACACCTCGAAAGGTCACGGCGTTCGCGTCGACACGCACGTCTACGCAGGTTACACCATCCCGCCGTATTACGACTCGATGATAGCGAAGGTCATCTGCCGGGCGCGGACGAGGGAGGAGGCTTTGACGAAAATGGAGCGCGCGCTCGACGAGTTCATCGTCGAAGGCGTGAAGACGACCGTCCCCTTCCACCAAAAACTGATGAAGAACGAGGACTTCCGCGCGGGCAACTTCACGACGAATTTTTTGAACACTTGGGACTTCCGAAAGGCCGATTGATTCTGTACGGCCAATTTTCAACCAACTAAAACACAACCAGCCATGCGCAACCACGAAATCGACTACAAAATCATCGGCGAGGAAATGCAGGTCGTCGAGGTCGAGCTTGACCCCAACGAGACGGCCATCGCCGAGAGCGGCTCCTTCCTCTGCATGGACGACGACATCGAGATGCACACCGTCTTCGGCGACGGCTCCGACGGGACGGGCGGGGGCTTTTTCGGCAAATTGATGACCGCCGGAAAGAGGATGCTGACGGGTGAGAGCCTGTTCATGACCACCTACACCAACCACGGCCACACCAAGCAGCGCGTCACCTTCGCCGCCCCGTACCCCGGCAAGATCATCCCAATGGACCTCGGCAAGATGCCCGACGGCCGTGTCGTCTGCCAAAAGGATAGCTTCCTCGCTGCCGCGAAGGGCGTGACCATCGGCATCGAGTTCCAACGGAAACTCGGAACTGGCCTCTTCGGCGGCGAGGGCTTCATCATGCAAAAACTGGAGGGCGACGGCATGGCCTTTGTCCACGCGGGCGGCCACATCCTCGAAAAAAAGCTCGACGTCGGCCAGTCGCTGCGCGTCGACACGGGCTGCCTCGTCGCCTTCACGAGCCGCGTGAGCTACGACATCCAGTTCGTCAAAGGCATTCGGAACATGGTCTTCGGCGGAGAAGGCCTCTTTTTCGCCGAGCTGCGCGGGCCGGGGACGGTCTGGATTCAGTCGCTGCCCATCAGCCGCTTGGCGGGGCGCATCATCCAGTACGGCTCGTTCAACAGGAAAGAAGAGGGCAGCATCCTCGGCGGCCTCGGCAACCTGCTCGACGGCGACGGGCTTTGATGA
>JBGAWE010000144.1:0-11422 GCA_044227705.1 Saprospiraceae bacterium | reverse complement strand
TTTCGTATTAAACAATAGCAAGACTGGAATTTTCAGTTAATTTCAAAAGATTTATTCAACAAAACAATTAAATTAATAAACCATGCGCAACATATTTATTTTTTCTGTTCTATTCCTCTCACTGGGCATTGGCGGACAGACCCCAGTGTTATTGAAGGAAATAAACCCTGGAAGCTCAAGTGCAATGGGGGATGACATCATTGAGCACAATCACGTGATAAATCTCAATGGTAAAATTTACTTCAACGCCAATGATGGCACAAGCGGAAAAGAACTTTGGATCTCTGACGGGACAAGCACAGGGACAATGATGCTGAAAGATATCAATCCGGGAACAGCATCCAGCCTTCCGGACATGGATATGACTGTGCTAAACGGTAAGGTTTATTTTATAGCCAAAGATGATAGCAATGAAAACGAAATTTGGGTGACCGACGGGACGACTGCCGGGACACAAAAAGTGGTTGGCACAAGTGCCAATATTTCCAACCCCTTTTCTTTGGTTGCAACTTCTTCCAATTTGTACTTCGCTGCCAAGGACAAAGTGACTAACAACACCGTTCTTTGGATAAGTGATGGCACTGCAGCCGGAACGAAAATAGTTCAAAACAATTCAACAGCCTCAATTAGCGGCGGATTTTCAGAATTGGTCGCGGATACCGATGCGGTATACTTTACCCATTTCAACACCAAAGGTTGTTTGTACAAATGCGATGCATCCGCAATCACTGAAATAGCTTGCATTGACCCAACTGCCTCGGCTACGATAAAAAATATCACACCTATTGGGGGGGGGATTTATTTTGCGTATAGCGACAATGGAAGCATCAATTTCGAACCTTTCGTAAGCGATGGCACTGCCGCAGGAACTTTGAAGCTCAAGGAAATAACATCGGGCAATTCAAGCGGCTCAGATCCTCGTTGGTTCACGGCTTTCAAAGGGAAAGTATATTTTTCGACAAATACAGCTCTTTGGCGAACCGATGGAACGGCCAGTGGTACGGAGAAATTTGCTGATATTCAGCCTACACAGTACTCAAACGATCCAGGGTATATGTTGGCGAATGCCGATTATATGTACCTTCCAGGAAAACAAGGTACAACGGGGTTTGAGTTGTATCGTACCGATGGAACAGTTGCGGGAACAACATTGGTTAAAGACCTTGCAACAGGTTCGTTCAGTTCATCGCCAAGTGAGTTTGCGCTTGCCAATGGCCTGCTCTATTTCCAAGCTATTGGTGATTCTGGCGGGCCTGAACTATATGTTTCCAATGGCACTTCGGCGGGGACTAAATTGGTNCGTTGTTCGGCGGCCTCGCCACAACTGTACGGAATGTTTGAAAGAGGACGCCAACAACGGCAGTTCTACGATTTTGTGAGGATTAGTTGGAGCAGGAACCGACACCAACAAAGGCAAAAAAATATTGAATGATTTACGTGCCGCTATAAAATGAGACCATCTTACTTCCTAACAAATACACGCCTCTTTCATGGACAAACTAATAAACAAGACTTTGATTTACATCAACCAATACAACAAAGGCGTTGGTGTGTCTGGGATTTACGCAATAAAGGACGTTTTGTCCTTTGTTTTTGGATTTAATTTCTTAAGTATCTTGCACATTACGCTTGCTATTTTAAGAACAAGCATAGACAAATTTGTATACATGTTTTTTGCTACCATACCCTTAATTGTACTCTCCTTTGTATTTAAGAGGCATGAAAAGAAAATAAATGAAATACTTAATAAAGATGTCATTATTGAACCAAGTTTTAAGTTTGCTTTTTGGAGCATTGCCATACTGTCAATGATTATGTGTATATTAACCATGATACTTTGGTCGCAAATGACCACCATTAATAGCACAAAAGCAGGTAGTGTCACCTTTTCTGCCATTGTTGGTGCCCGTCACCGCTCCCACAAATCTTCGTTGAGTCAAAGCCCTGCCGTTGATGGCGTTTTCGCCAAAAATTCCATCACCTGTCCCATTTGGGCCATTGTTTCCGTCCTCGCCCACAATTTTGGCTCAGATGGTTGGCAAAAGTGCCGATAATGGAAAAACAAGATAGTTCAAGCACGAATATTTGAGCCAAACTTCCGCTTGCCAAAAATTAAATCCCCAAGGTGTTCGGAGATTCCGCAACGCAAGCAGAGTTTCCAAAATCCATGCGAAACTTCCGCAGCAAAATTCTTGTCTCCGATTGCTGTGCGGAACTTTCGCAGCAAAATACTTGTCTCAAAATTCCGCGCAGAACTGCCGCAGTGAAATTCTTGCCTCCTTTTCTGCCGTTGTTGGCGTCCGTCACCGCTCCCATAAATCTTCGTTAAGTCAAAGCACTGCTCCCGAGGCTTCGGGATTGGCGTCTTCGCCACCAACTCCCTCGCCTTCCCGGTTTGTATCAATGCCAAGAGGAACCCTGCTGGCGTGGGAACGGCTGGCGTAGCGTATCCATCTTCTCCTTTCGCTCTGCGCGGAACCGCCGAAGCCAGTTCTCAAAAACTTGGGAACAGGCTTCGCCTTGTTATATGAAGTGGTCAAGCAGTGTGTTTGTTGAAGAGGCTTCCAAAATCGGCTGCCCGCAAGGCAAAATGCGTCGCCAAGTCGTCTTTTCGTCATTATATTTCGATATTTCTTCCGTCCAAGGATGTGCTCTTCCGCGTCGTATTGTGCAGAGCCTATTTTTGAATTAAGGTTTCGGCATCTGTTTTTCACCAATCTCAATTGCACAATCATAGCAAATTCATCTGAAAACAGGTTGAGCCTCGTCATCGAGGAAAGAATCATTGAGGAAGCCTTCCAAAAGATAGAGGAACTCAACACCCTGCTCGATTTCCTCATCACGCTCACCAAAGAGGAGCGCAATCGCCGCATCTCGCTCGATTCTGCCAACAAGCTGTTCGTGGACGAGGCCCTCGAGGAAGGGAAGCTCCGGCCGACGCTCGTCCCGTCCTTTATCAACCTTGCGGAGGCAGAGAAGGACTTCACCGCCTTTTCCAAGCTCATCCCCGTGCGCAATAGCCTCGACACGTTTTGGCAAAAGCTGCACGACATCATGCTCTTCCTCGGGGATGAGGCATGGTCGCCCGCCCTCCGCATATATGCCAACATCAAGGAAGCTCGCAAACACGGCGTTGCAGGTGCCGAAGAAGCCTATCAACGCCTCAAAAAACGCTTTGAGGGTCAGGGAAAAAGCCAAAAAGGTGGCAAAACTGACAACCCGCCCACCACAGAACCCCCGACGCAGTAACCCACTGACAACCCAACCCAACCAGTTGCCGAAAACAGGAAGCGGCCTGCCGAACGACATCGCCCGGCAGGCCGCTTCTTTTTTATTTTTTTCTTGCTTGTCGAGGGATTTAGCCGGAGGGTCGGGCCGGAACTGCGCAAAGAAGTGAAGGTTCCTTCGCCGCGCTGCCCAGCAAGCCGTTCAGCGGCTTCGTCCAGCCACAGCTGGTGCCAATGATGGGCACGGCCCGGAAACCATCGAAGTGCAGGTTAAGCCCTTGCCGAAACCCCTATGGCCACAGCTTGACTTTGGGGAGAATTGGGCTTTTTTGCCTGGTTTCAATGGCGCGCTTTCTGTCCCGAGGCCCCAGGCTCGGGACAGAACTGAAATGCCGGCCGCACACCCGAAACTGGAGCTTCTGGACAGTAAGAGATTTCTACTTTCGCCCGTTCTTTTTTCGAAACAAACCATCCACACATCAAAATGACCGGCCTCGACCATTTCGACCAGTTCCAAAACCGACACATCGGCCCAAATGCAGACGAAACCGCAGCCATGCTCAAAGCCGTCGGTTGCCGCGACCTCGACCAGTTGATTTCCGAAACCGTGCCGCGCAGCATCCGGCTCGGCAAGCCGCTCGACCTGCCCGAGGCGATGAGCGAGGCCGAATACCTCACCATGCTGAAAGGCGTGGCGGCGAAGAACAAGGTCTTCCGAAACTTCATCGGGCAGGGCTATTTCGGGACGCTCACCCCGCCGGTCATCCTGCGGAACCTGTTTGAAAACCCGGGTTGGTACACGCAGTACACGCCCTATCAGGCAGAGGTCGCGCAGGGGCGGCTCGAGTCGCTGCTCAATTTCCAGACGATGGTCTGCGACCTGACGGGCCTGCCCATCGCCAACGCCTCGCTGCTCGACGAGGCGACGGCTGCCGCCGAGGCGATGACCATGTTTTTCCATGAAAAGAACAAAAGGTCGAAAGGGCCGGAGGACTTGGTGAACGAGTATTTCGTATCCGAAAAAACCTTCCCGCAGACGCTCGATGTGCTCCTCACACGGGCCAAACCGCTCGGCATCCGCATCGTTTTGGGCGACTGGCGGAAGTTCAACTTCACCCCGAAGACCTTCGGCGCGATGCTGCAATTCCCTGACAGCGAGGGAGTTGTGGAAGACTACAGGGCTTTTGTCGAGAAGGCAAAGGCCAACGCGGCCTTTGTCTGCGTCGCCTCCGATTTGCTGGCGCTCGCGCTGTTGAAGCCGCCGGGCGAATGGGGGGCAGACGTGGTCGTCGGCAACGCGCAGCGGTTCGGGGTGCCGATGGGCTTCGGGGGGCCGCACGCCGCCTTCTTCGCCGTCTCAGAAGATTGGAAGCGGCTCCTCCCCGGCCGGATAATTGGCGTTTCGACCGACAATGCGGGTCGCACCGCCCTCCGCATGGCCCTGCAAACCCGCGAGCAGCACATCCGCCGTGAGAAGGCGACTTCGAACATCTGCACGGCGCAGGCCCTCCTAGCGAACATGGCGGCGATGTACGCCGTCTACCACGGCCCGGCGGGAATCAAGTCGATTGCCCGGCGGGCGCACCTCATGGCGCAGAACCTCGAACAGGGTCTTCGCGACCTCGGCTTCACGCTCAAAAACGGCGCGTATTTCGACACGCTCCGCATCGAAGTCTCTGACAATGAGCAAGTTGCGATCCGAAAGGCGGCGGAGAAGGCGGGGCTGAACTTCTTCTACCCCTCGAAAAATTTCATCCAAATCAGCCTCGACGAGGCGACGACAAAGGGCGACATCGAGGCCATCGTCAATGTTTTCGGGCAGGTCCACAAGACGCTGGTCCGGGTGATGGTGAAATGGAACGACCAGCTCGCGCCCAAAATCCCGGCGGGATTGGTGCGCGAAACCGCGTTTTTGACGCACCCCGTTTTTAACTCCTACCACACGGAGAGCGAGATGATGCGCTATCTGAAAAGGTTGGAGAACAAGGATTTGAGCCTCGTCCACTCGATGATTTCGCTCGGCTCCTGCACGATGAAGCTGAACGCGGCGGCGGAGATGATTCCGGTTTCGTGGCCCGAGTTTGGGGGATTGCACCCGTTCGCACCCGCGGGGCAGACGAAAGGCTACGCCCAGATTGTCTCCGAACTCGAAAAGTACTTGACCGAAATCACGGGTTTCGCGGCTTGCTCTCTCCAGCCAAATTCGGGGGCGCAGGGCGAGTACGCGGGGCTGCTCGTCATTCAGGCTTTTCATCAAAGCAAGGGGCAGGGGCATCGCAACGTCGTCCTCATCCCGCAGTCGGCGCACGGGACGAACCCGGCATCGGCCGTCATGGTGGGCCTCGAAGTGGTGGTCGTCGCCTGCGACGAGCGGGGCAACATCATGGTCTCCGACTTGAAAGAAAAGGCCGAGGCGCACGCCAAAAACCTTTCCTGCCTGATGGTCACCTACCCCTCGACGCACGGGGTTTTCGAGACTTCAATAAAGGAAATCTGCCAAATCATCCATCAAAACGGCGGTCGCGTCTACATGGACGGCGCGAACATGAACGCTCAGGTCGGCCTGACCAGCCCAGGCAACATCGGGGCCGACGTCTGCCACCTCAACCTCCACAAGACCTTTGCCATCCCGCACGGCGGCGGCGGGCCAGGCATGGGGCCGATTTGCTGCACGGCTGAACTGGCGCCCTTCCTCCCAGGCCATGCGGTCGTGAAAACGGGCGGCCGCCGGGGCATCCACGCCGTCTCGGCCGCGCCGTGGGGCAGTGCGAGCATTTTGCTCATTAGCTATGGGTACATTCGGATGCTCGGCGGGCAGGGCGTCGCCGATTCCACCCGCTACGCGATTCTCAATGCCAACTACATGAAGGCGAAATTGGAGAAGGCTTACAGCGTCCTTTATGTGGGAGAACAGGGCCGCTGTGCGCACGAGATGATTCTTGACCTGCGGCCTTTCAAGGCGTTCGTCAGCGCGGAGGACGTGGCCAAGCGGCTGATGGACTACGGCTTCCATGCCCCGACGCTCTCCTTCCCCGTCGCCGGCACCATCATGATCGAGCCGACGGAAAGCGAGAACAAGGCCGAGCTTGATCGCTTCTGCGACGCGCTCCTGTCCATCAAAAAAGAGATAGACGACATCGCACTTGGCCATTTCACGGAGGACAACAACCCGCTGCACAACGCCCCGCACACCGTCGAGGCCGTCACCGCCGACGAGTGGACACGGCCTTACGGGCGCGAACGGGCCGCCTTCCCGCTGCCCTACCTACGCGAGGGGCGCAAGTTCTGGCCGACCGTCGGGCGCATCGACCAGGCGAAGGGGGACAGGAACCTTGTCTGCACCTGCCCGCCGATGGAGGCGTACCAGGGGGCGTGAGGGATGCTTTTTGAAGGATTTTGAAAATGGGAGCGGCCCAACCAGACGTAATGGTTGGGCCGCTTGTATTATGACGATTGTCGATATGGCCGACAGAACAGAGGCGAGAGTTGGGCTGCGACAGTTTCGAATTTTTAGGTGAGCCGGCTCTGTAGCCAGCCGACCAGCTTTTTTGTCCAGCTAAAATTCAAGGGTCAAAACCTGCGTCTTTTCCGCCCGCGATCGTCCATTTGTTCGGGGAAAACCAGCCCCAGAAACATAGGCTTTTCATGGATACAACCGCCATCTGGACTGTTTTCCACCAAAAAATGTTGCGCTACCTCGAAAAGCGTGTCGCCTGCCGCGCCGACGCGGAGGATCTTTTGCAGGAAATCTTTGTGAAAATCCACCTCAAGCTGCCCACGCTCTCCAACGGCGACAGCCTCCCGTTTTGGGTCTGGCGGCTGGCGCAGAACACCCTCATCGACTATCGAAAAAAACGACGGCTGCCGACTGCCGAACTCGACGACGCGAGCAGCGCATCGGCCGACGGCGAGGGCGGGGACTTTCGCCAATACGTCGCCGAGTGCGTCGGCCCTTTCCTCGAACTGCTGTTGCCCGACCGACGCGAGGCGATAGAACTTGCTGATTTTCAACGAGTTCCGCAAAAAGAGCTGGCCGACCGCTGGGGCATCAGCCTCTCCGGGGCAAAGAGCCGGGTGCAGCGGGCGCGGGCCGAGCTGCGCGAAAAGTTTGACGAGTGCTGCGCGTTCGAGACCGACCGGCGGGGCGGCATCATCGACTTCCAACGGCGGCCGAACCCGTCGGCCGAGATTGCCGCCGTGCGGGAAAAAATCGCGGAGAACACGAAAAAGCTGGGCGCGGGCTGCGTCTTTCCTTGCGATCCTCGTCTATCCTGTTGACAGCGGCCGACGCGCGGGCCGCATTTTTTTCTCTCAACCTAAATTTTCAAGAACATGGAAATCCTCGGAATCGCCCCCGGTTGCTGTGGCTCGGGCTGCGGAGGCGGGTGTTGTGGCGGCGGGACAGAGTCGGGCTGCTGCTGACCATCAGCCTTCCCGAAAAGCCATCGAACCATCCATTTTTTCAAAAAAAAATTTTCACGACATGAAATCCAGGAAGTTTCTCTTCGCCGGGCTGTTGCTGGCCGGGCTGGCCGCCTCGGCCGTCGCGCTCAAAGCGCACTCGGCCGGTGACGGCGGCCGTTGCGGTGGCGAGCAAACGGAGTGCTGCGACAAGGTTTGCGCTCCGCTCTGCTGCCCGGGTCATTGAGCCTGTCGAGGTTTTAGCCCTCAAAAATCAATCGGCCTGCCGGACTTGATGTCCGACAGGCCGATTTTTTGTTCGAGTTCAATGAACTGAGACCGCGTTAGGCGGAGGTCAATGAAAACAGGTGCCTCACGCAAGCCCCATGTCCTTCCGAATCTTGTTCAGAGCCGACCCCGCCACGACCCAGTCGATTTGCTGCTGGTTGTAGTTGTGCTCCACCTCGAACTTGTCCGAGGTGCCGTCCGCGTGGTGCAAAACGACGTGGAACTGGCTCGTCGGCGAGAACTTGTCGAACCCGACGAGGTCCACGCGGTCGTCCTGCCGGATGAGGTCGTAGTCCGCCGGGTTTTTGAAGGTCAGAGCCAGCATCCCCTGCTTTTTCAGGTTCGTCTGGTGGATGCGTGCGAACGATTTTACGATGACCGCCTTCACCCCGAGGTGGCGCGGCTCCATCGCTGCGTGCTCGCGGGAGGAGCCTTCGCCGTAGTTCTCCTCGCCGAAGACGATGGTCGAGATGCCCTTCTTTTGGTAAAGGCGCGCCGATTCCGGCACGGCCATGTAGCTGCCCGATTCAAGATTGAGGACTTTGTTGGCCTCGCCGTTGTAGAAGTTGATGGCCCCGATGAGGCAGTTGTTCGAGATGTTCTCGAGGTGGCCCCGGAACTTGAGCCACGGCCCGGCCATCGAGATGTGGTCGGTCGTGCACTTCCCTTTTGCTTTTATCAAAAGGCGCATCCCCTTCAACTGATCGTCGGTGATGGGGGCGAAGGGCTTCAAAAGCTGCAGACGCTCCGATTTTTTGTCGACGACGATCTTGATGCGTCCGCCGTTTTTGGCCGGCTCGATATAGCCCGCGTCCTCGACGGCGAAGCCGTTTTTCGGCAGTTCGTCGCCCTTCGGCGGGGCGAGCTTGACTTTCTCTCCTTTTTTATTGGTGAGAAAATCCTTCACCGGGTTGAACGTCAGGTCGCCCGCGATGGCGAATGCGGTGACAATCTCGGGCGAGGCGACGAAGGCGTGGGTGTTCGGGTTGCCGTCGTTGCGCTTGGTGAAGTTGCGGTTGTAGGAGGTGATGATGGAGTTCGGCCGGTTCTTGTCGTCGATGTGGCGGTCCCATTGCCCGATGCACGGACCGCAGGCGTTGGCCAGCACAAGGCCCCCGATTTTCTCAAACTCTTTTAAAAGCCCGTCGCGCTCGACCGTGAACCGGATCTGCTCCGAGCCGGGCGTGATGGTGAACTCGGCCTGCGCCTCGACATGGTTGTCCGCCGCCTGCCGCGCGACGGAGGCCGCGCGGTCGAGGTCCTCGTAGCTCGAATTGGTACAGGAACCGATGAGGCCGACTTCCAGTTTCTGCGGGTAGTTGTTCTTTTTCACGGCCGCCGCGAACTTGGAAAGCGGCCAAGCGAGGTCGGGCGTGAACGGCCCGTTGACGTGCGGCTCGAGTTTTGAGAGGTCGATTTCAATCACCTGGTCGAAGTACTTCTCGGGGTTTGCGTAGCACTCCGGGTCGCCCGTGAGGTGCTCGGCGACCCGGTTGGCCATCGTCGCCACCTTTGCGCGGCCGGTCGCCTTGAGGTAGCGGGCCATCGACTTGTCGTAGCCGAAGGTGGAGGTCGTCGCGCCGATTTCCGCGCCCATGTTGCAGATCGTGCCCTTGCCGGTGCAGCTCATCGACTGGGCGCCCTTTCCGAAATACTCGACGATGGCACCGGTGCCGCCTTTCACGGTCAAAATCCCGGCGACCTTTAAAATCACGTCCTTCGGCGAGGCCCAGCCGCGCAGCTTTCCGGTCAGGTGAACGCCGATGAGCTTCGGCATTTTCAGTTCCCAAGCCATGCCGCTCATCGCGTCGACCGCGTCCGCCCCGCCCACGCCGATGGCGACCATGCCGAGGCCGCCCGCGTTGACCGTGTGCGAGTCGGTGCCGATCATCATCCCTCCGGGGAAGGCGTAGTTTTCGAGGACGATTTGGTGGATGATGCCCGCGCCCGGTTTCCAAAAACCTATGCCGTATTTATTGGAGACGCTTTCGAGGAAGTTGAACACCTCCGAGCTTTTGTCGAGGGCATTTTTGAGGTCGGCCGCCGCACCCGTTTTCGCCTGGATGAGGTGGTCGCAGTGGACGGTCGAGGGGACGGCCACCTTCTTGCGTCCGCACATCATGAACTGGAGGAGGGCCATCTGCGCCGTCGCGTCCTGCATCGCCACGCGGTCGGGCGAGAAGAAGACGTAGTCGCCGCCGCGCTTGAAGTCGGCCAACGGCGAGTCGGGATGGAGGTGGGCGAAGAGGATTTTTTCGGAGAGGGTGAGGGGCCGGTTGAGCGATTTCTTGGCCGCGTCAACCCGGGCCGGGAGGGCCTTGTAGAAGGCCTGAATCATTTTTAGGTCGAAAATCATGTTGGTCGAAAAGTTTTTTTTGGGCCTCCGCCCGGTTGCCGCGAAAGTAGAAACACCGCCGCCGCCGCCCCAGACGCGGCCTGTTTTTTTGAGAAACGCAGGGAAAACGGGGTGGTTTTGACCCTGTTTGAATTGTTTGAGAAAAGGAAGCGCTCACCCGACGCCCCAGTTCGGATGAAAGAAAGCACCAATTGAAGAAAAAAAAATTTGCGAGGGGGTTGCGCGAGAAAAACCCGTTTCTACCTTTGACCCAGACGAAAAGCGAAAGCAAGTACGCCAAACAGAAATATCGCCGGGCAGAACATCATCCCGAGTTTTGATAAAGAAGTTTTCATTTGGTTTTTTGGGGTTATACAGGGTGTCCATAGCAATATGCGGCACCTTGTTTTTTTTACGGCAAGAGGCCCGCGAGGAAGGCCGGAGAGCGTCTTGCTTGCAAAGGCGTGCCGAAAGCGGCAGACGTGTTGTCCTTGAACTTTTACATCCCCAATTCCGGTCTCGCCGTCTGCGATTCGAGGCCTATGTGGCGCTAAACTTTTCCACACCCATCCCCGCCGCGGAGGCCCGAGGGTACCTTTGAGCGACAGCTTTTTTTTAGAGAAAACTTCCCACCTCCTCGCGGTCATGCCAGCTTTCAGCCACCTCCACTGCCACAGTCAGTTCAGCCTCCTCGACGGCGCGGCGAGCATCGAGGGTATGTTCAAAAAGGCGAAGGCCGATGGGATGCGCGGCCTCGCCATCACCGACCACGGCAACATGTTCGGCGCCTTCCAGTTCGTCGCCGAGGCCGCCAAGCACGAGGGAGTGAAGCCGATTGTGGGCTGCGAGTTCTACGTCGTCTCCGACCGGTTTCGGAAGACTTTTACGAAGGACGACCGCGACAAGCGTTTCCATCAACTCTTTCTGGCGAAGAACGAAACCGGTTATAAAAACCTCACGAAGCTCTGCTCACTAGGCTTTATCGACGGGATGTACGGAAAGTATCCGCGCATCGACAAGGAGCTGGTTTTGAAACATCACGAAGGCTTGATAGCCACCACCTGCTGCATCGGGGCGATGGTCCCGCAGGCGATTTTGAGGTACGGCGAACAAGATGCGAGGAAGGAATTCGAGTGGTGGCTCGACATTTTTGGGGAAGACTATTACATCG
>JBGAWE010000143.1:0-12692 GCA_044227705.1 Saprospiraceae bacterium | reverse complement strand
CCGAGGCCGTTGCCTCGGGCTGAAAAACGAATTTTACAATTCTTTAACCAAAACTTACACGCCTTATTTGATGCCAACACCGTGCCAAAAATTGCTAAACAGGCCAATTTGAAAAAATTCTTGGATTGAAATTTTCCACCACCTTTTTGGCCCGCGCCATCTCGAAAAGTGCCTCGACAGCCGACCTTCCTTTATCCCCCAAACTGACGCTGAACTCATTGACATACAACGAGATATGCGCCCGCATCACCTCGTCCGACATGGCCTGGGCGTGCTCCCGGACGAACGGCATCGTCCCCTCTGGCTCGGCAAAAGCCCGTTCGACCGACCGGCGCAGCACCCGATTTATTTTTTTTTGAACCTCCTCCGGCACGTCTCGCCGGACGACGATGCCGCCCAACGGGATGGGCAGACCGGTCTCCTCTTCCCAGAACTCGCCGAGATCGAGGATTTTCTTCAAGCCCTTTTGCTCGAAGGTGAAGCGGTTCTCGTGGATGATGAGGCCCGCGTCGGCAGACCGCGAAAGGACGGCCTCCTCGATTTCCGAAAAGAGCATTTCCCTTTTCTCCCCGACGTCTGGGAAGGCGAGTGAAAAAAGGAAGTTGGCCGTCGTCAGCCGTCCCGGAATGGCGACTGTCGCCCATCTGATTTCGTTTGGCGACAAAACCTCGCGCCCGATGAGCAGCGGCCCGCAGCCAAAGCCAAGTGCGCTGCCCGCGTCGAGCAAGGCATAGGTGTTGGTTAGCTGGGCGAAGGCGTGGTAGCTCAATTTTGTCACCGCAAGCTGGCCCCTGAAAGCCAGTTGGTTGAGCGTTTCCACATCCTCCATCACTGGGCTGAACTCAAGCCCTTCGGTGTCGATTTTTCCGTGAACCAACGCGTCGAAGATGAAGCAGTCGTTCGGACAGGGTGAAAAGCCGATGTCTATTTTCATGTTGAAAGAAGGCAAAAGTTACAGGTGAAAAGGCAAAACCTGTCCGTTTTGTTCAACACTGCTCGATGTGCGGTTCGCCGCCAAGTGCGGGGACGGCCCAAACAGTTTTCCAAAATTTATATGCTTTCGCGTCGGATTGCCGACAATTGGCGGCTGTCTACTTTCGCCCCACAGGCTCCTCGACCGGCACAACAAATCCTCCTCGCCACGAACATGAAGCACGCCTCCTTCCATTCCTTTCTCCTTTTTGCTTCCCTTATTTTTTGTGGGAAAACGCTCGGGCAGAGCCACGACTACCGCGTTCGGTTCAAATCTGGAACAGCCGTTTTCCCCGAAAACTTGGCCGATTTTCAGGCGAAGCCGTCCATTTCAACAGACGAAACCTTCGATGGACAGGCCATCAGGTTCATTCAATTTTACGAACTCCCCGATGCAGCCGCCCGCCAGCGGATGGCCGACATGGGCCTTCGGACGCTCGACTACGTATCCTACGGAACATGGCGGACGGTTTTTCCAGCCGGTTTTGATCATAAAAAAATGACCAGCCTCGGCATCCGGTCCGTCATGCCGGTCGAGACGAAATGGAAGCTCGCCCGCAGCCTGACGGAGCGGCCGCTCGGCGAATGGGCAGTCACCGGCGAGCGGGTGGCGGTCATCGCACAGGTGGTTTCGACGCTTTCGCAAGGCGACGCGACGCGGCTTTTCAAAGAGAAAAAGGTTGAAATCACCAAAACGGGCACCCAAAACGGGATTTACGACCTCCTTATCCCGATTGCCGACATTGAAAAAGTGGCAGATTTGCCGTTCATCAAATGGCTCGAAATCCAGCCGAAGCCCAGCGTCCCGGAGGACACGCACGGCCGGTCGATGCACCGTTCAAACGCCATCAACAACGACGCGGGCAACCTCCACTTCGACGGCACAGGCGTGAACGTGATGACCCGCGACGACGGGGCCGTTGGGCCGCACATCGACTTTAAAGGGCGCATAACCAACGTCTCGGAGAACACCAACCAGTTCAGCAACCACGGCGACGGCACCGCGGGCGTCCTCGCCGGGGGTGGGAACCTCGACCCGACACAGCAGGGAATGGCCAGCGGCTCCAAAATCTGGGTCGTCGACTACGCCAGTGACTTTCAGGACACGACCCTTCCGCTCTGCCTCGCCGAGCACATCCTTGTGACGAACACGAGCTGCTCTGACGGCTGCAACGCCGGCTACGACTCCCACGCGCGCAGACCGTCGACCAGCAGCTTTTCAACAACCCGATGCTGATGCACAGCTTCTCAGCTGGCAACCAGGGCCTGTTCGTCGATTACGGCTACCGGCGCAGGGCAAGGCTGAGGCAACATCACCGGAGGGCACAAGATGGCCAAGAATGCCCTCGCCACCGCCAACCTCTACGCCGATTTCACCCTCGAAAGCTCGTCGAGCAGGGGGCCCGCAACCGACGGACGGCTCAAGCCCGACCTCTCCGCGCACGGTCAGAGCAAAGGCTCGTCCGACGCGGACAACACCTACCAGATCTTCGGCGGGACCTCCGCCGCCTCGCCCGGCACAGCGGGGACTTTCTCACAACTCATCAGGCCGATTTCGAGCGACACGTGAGGTCGAGCCGTCGGCTGGATTGGTGAAAGCCGCGCTGCTCAACACTGCCAACGACCTCGGCAACCCGGGCCAGATTTCCAATACGGATGGGGCCATCTCAATGCCCTGCGGGCTTTTCAACTTGTTGAAAGACAACCATTTCTATATCGGCCTGATCGACAACGGTGGAACAAACACGGCTCTGACCATCCCCGTCGAAGGTGAAACTGGCAAAAATCATGGTCTACTGGCCGGACCCGGAAAGCGACCTCGCTGGCGCGAAGGCATTGGTCAACGACCTCGACCTGCTCGTGTTCGCACCCGGCAGGGCTACATTGAAGCCGCTTGTTTTGAACAGCGACTGCCGATCCTGACCTCCTCTCCGCGCCCGCCGCGCGCCAGGCGGAACCACCTCAGCAACATGGAGCAGGTCTCCATCGCTGACCCCGCGCCGGGCGATTACCTTGTGCAGATTTCCGGTTTCGAGGTGCCGCAGGGGCCGTCGCGCTATTTTTTGGTTTATGAGTTCTTGACCGACGAGGTCCAGTTTACCTATCCAATCGGCGGCGAGGGGATGGTTCCCGGCGAAAAGGAGCTGGTGCATTGGGACGCTTTCGGCAAAACGGGCGAGGATTTTCCATCGAGCTTTCAGCAAACGGCAGCGCGTCAGGCAATTTTGTCACCGAGGTTGCCCCCACGGAGAGAGCATTTCGAGTGGACTGTGCCGTCAGCAGTCAGCGGCAACTGCCTTTTCAGGATAAAGCGCGACGGCAAAGAGTTCAAGACCCCCGCGCCGTTCACCATCATCACGCAGCCCGACACCTTGCTGATAGACAAAGTTTGCCCGACAAAAAGCCAGCCCTACATGGCCTGCCGTCGCGGGCGCCGACCGATACGACGTTTTCATGCTCGGCCAAACGCGCATGGACAGCATCGGCACGACGGGCGGGACGTCGCTTACTTTTCCTATCAACGACCCATCGGTTGAAAGGTGGTTGTCGGTGCGGGCCGACCCGCCGACAGAGCAGGGAGGCGCATCACCACCGTGAAATTTCCAGGCGGATTGGTCAACTGCCCACAGCCGAACGACCTTCGGCCTGATTGGTTTCCAGCGAGCCTTCGACGGCCAACCTCATCTCGTGCGGCCCCTTCCAGCAGCCGGTTTCCGTCAAAATCACGAACGACGGTACGGAGGCGGCGAGCTATTTTCCCGTCACCTATCTCTTCGGGAACAATCCGCCGGTAACCGAGCTATTCATCGGAAACTTGTTGCCGGGCGCGACGACCGATTTTTGTTTCTCACAAAAAATCGACCTGCAAACCTCTCTGTCGAAACGGCTAAAGGCCTTCTCCAAATTGCCCGGCGAGACAGTGCATTACAACGACTCTCTGGCCCTCAACCTCTCCGTCGACATCAACGCGGGCGTCGGCTTCGGCGTGAAGGAGCCTTTCGAGGGCGCAGTCTTTCCTCCCGCTTTTTGGAGCATCGAGAACCCCGACGGAACCTGACCTGGGCCTTGAGCGAGTTGGTCGTCGGCATCGACAGCGACGGTACCCATGCGGCGACCGTCAACATCTTCAACTACCCAGACACCACAGAGGTCGACCATTTGCGCACACCGCCTTTCGACCTCACCGGAGCGCGTAGCCGCCGTTGCTCGTTTTTGATTTGGCCTATGCCCGCTACACCGACCCGGCCTATTTTGACTGTCTGCGGGTCGATGCCTTCGGCAACTGCGGGGCCGACGGGCCTGTCACCATCTGGCACCGTTGCTCCGACGACCTCTCAACGGCCGACCCACAGGGTGGGCAGTTCGCCCCCACGGCTTCTGCGCGGCTGGCAACGGCAACGCATTTGGTCTCGCAGTTCAGCGGGCAGAAGGTGGTATTCCGTTTCACCCTCGAAAACGGGTACGGCAACAACATATACCTCGACAACATCGGCATCCTCAACGAGCCGATTGTCGCACCATTGGCCAGTTTTGCCGCCTCCGCTGGCCCCGCCATCTGGGGGAGACACAGTGACTGCGCAATAAATCGACCGGGACGGCCACGTTGCGTACAACTGGGCTTTCGGTGCCGGTGCGTCTCCTGCGACGGCCCTGACCGCCGGGCCACACAAGGTGAAATACCCGACCGTTGGCACAAAAACCATCAATTTGACGGTGAAAAACGGCATCGGCGAGGCGACCGCAAGTCGCAAGCTCGTCGTCCGCTCGGCACCAGTGGCCAACTTCAACTCGGCTGCCAACCTCAACACCGTCACCTTCGCGAACACGACGACGGCCGGGACGGCCTTCCTCTGGAACTTTGGCGACGGCACGACCTCGACCGACCTCAGCCCCGTCCACGACTACGCGGCGACCGGCAATTATCAGGTCAGCCTGACGGCGACCAGCATCTGCGGGACGAACACGAAAGTGAAAACGGTCAGCATCATCGCACTCGGCACTGACGAGCCGACAGCCGCGCCGGGCTGCCAAATCCAGCCCAACCCAAACGACGGGGCGTTTGTCATCAATTTCAACAGAATCCCGTCGGCTGGGCCGGTGCTTGTCTCGATTTTCAGCGGCGACGGTCGGGCCTTGCGGCAGGTCGAACTGGAATTGAACCAGACCTCGATGAGCTATCCGATGAGCGAAATCGATCTGCCGAAAGGGCTTTATCAAGTGGTCGTCGACGGCGGGAGTTGGCGGCAGATGGTGAAGATGGTCGTGCAGTAGGCTCAAACAAGTTTCTCAAAAAGCCGCTCCCTTGCCCCGTCGAGCCACTCACTCCTCAAAATGCTCAAGATGATGCTGCTCCGCCGCGTGCCGTCGGGCAGTGGAAGGTGGTCGCGCAAGACCCCCTCGACCGTGCAGCCGGTTGATTTCATGGCGGCAATGCTGCGCAGATTCTTCACGTCCGCCCGCTGCTCGACGCGGTGCATCCCCCAAACCTCGAACGCATGGCGCAGCAAGAGAAACTTGCAGTGCTTGTTCAGCCCGGTTCCCTGAAAAGCCTTCCCGTACCAAGTATAGCCGACGACGACGGAGCCGTTGCGCGGGTCGATTTCGTAAAAGCGCGTCGAACCGGCCCAGCGGCCGAGCAATTTGTCATAGACGGCGAACGGGTAGCAGGCCCCCGCCTCACGCCCGGCAACCGCAGCCTCGACATAGGCTCGCAGCGTCTCGGGGCTGTTGATCGTGGAGAGCGAATACCGCCAGATTTCTGGCTCGCTAATTGAAAAATGGACAAGGCGGTCGAAGTCGTCGAGCTGGATCGGGCGAAGGAGGGCGCGGTCGTCTTCGAGGACGAGCTCCTGTTTGTAGTCAAATTCGGACATCAGAACGGCGTTTTGTGGCCCGAAGCTCCAGCTTCAAATCGAACCGGCATAGCACAACACAGAAAACGAAAAACCATTGAACTCGCCCGCTCCCAGCATTCGGGACGGGCCACCAAGCATGACTATGGACAGACGCGATTTCACCCAAAAACTGCTCGGCACGGCCGGGGCAGCTGCCGTTGCGCCCGCTGTTTTTTCCAAAAAGAAGCTGCCGCGACTCATCCGCCCCGCTCGCCTGCGCACGGGGATGCGCATCGCCGTCGTTGCGCCGGCCAGCCCGTTGAGCGACGAGAAGTTCGTCAAAGCGATGACCAACCTGACCGGCCTCAACCTCAATCTGCGCCCCGCCGCCCACCTCCGCTCGAAAACGGGCTACCTCGCCGGCAGCGACGAACAGCGGCTCGAAGACCTCCACCGCGCCTTTGCCGACCCTGAAATCGACGCCATCTGGTGCGCGCGCGGCGGCTACGGCTGCTCTCGGCTGCTCGAAAACGTCGACTTCAAACTTATAAAAAGGAACCCCAAGCCGCTAATCGGCTTCTCGGACATCACCGCCCTGCACTGCGCCATCTCAAAAAAGACAGGCCTTGTCACCTTCCACGGCCCGGTCGGCGCGTCGGACTTCACGGAATTTACGACCGACTCGCTTCGGCGCGTCCTTTTCGAAATCACCCCGCGCTTCGAGGTCGGCCTGCCCGATGCCTCGATGCCCGTGCCTGACGGCGTTTTTCAGCCCGAAGTCCTGCGAAAAGGCGTGGCGCGAGGCCCCTTGCTCGGCGGCAACCTCTCGCTCCTTGCGGCGCTCGCCGGGACGGAATGGGCACCCGATTTCACTGGCAAAATCGCGTTCATCGAAGAGGTGGAGGAAGAGCCGTACCGCTGCGACCGGATGATCACCCAATGCCTCTCGGCGCTCAACCTCGGGCGGGCGGCGGGCATCGCGCTCGGCGTGTTCAAAGGGTGTGAGAAAAAGGAAGGCTCCGACTCTTTCTCGCTTCGCGAAATGCTGCGCGACCGGCTCTCGGGCCTCGGAATCCCGGCTGTCTACGGCCTGCCGTTCGGCCATGTGAGCGACCAGTGCACCCTCCCGGTTGGCATCACCGCCGAACTCGACGCCGACCGGGGCGTGCTGATCATCCTGCAGGCGGGGGTGGTTTGATTTTGTTATAGTTAGTTGAAAATCAAACAGTTGGCGGCGGCGCCCCCCCCCTTTTTCGACCAATACCGCATCAGTCCAGCCACCGACATCTCGGGCGGGTTGGCCGCCGCGTACTTGCGCAGCCCGGCCCGGCCGACCCGATTCTCGGCCAGTTCCTTTTTGATGAATTCAGTGAAAACCAGGACGATTTCAGCCTGCGGAACCCCTTTTTCAAAATAGGGGCGCATCCAGTCGGAATAGCCGCGAAGCCGCTCGGCAAGCGCGTCGAGGTGGCTGCTTCTATCTGAAATCCGACCGAAATGGGTCAAAAACAGGTCGTCCACATCGAGTTTCGACATCAACTCGATGCTCGCCAGCCAGTCCTCGATGTTGATGTCGGGCGGCGGGCAGGGCGGGACAACGGGGCCTCGACCGATTTTCACCCCGGCCACGTCGCCCGTGAAAAGCTTGCGCCCGGCTTGCCATGCGATGTGGTGGACGGCGTGGCCCGGCGTGTGCCAAGCGGTCAGTTCGAGGCTGCCGACCGCGATTTTTTCACCATGCCCCGGCTGCGAAACCAGCTCGGGCGCGATGGCCTCCATTCTTCCCCATAGCGTTTCCATCTGGTCGCCGTAAATCTGGCTGGCCGAGGCCATCAGCCGCGAAGGGTCGATGAGGTGCCGCGCCCCCGCCGGGTGGACGTGGATTTTGGCACCCTCGCGGGCAAATGCCCAGGCCGCGCCCGCGTGGTCGAGGTGGATATGGGTGAGGAAGACGTGGCCGATGTCGGCCAGTCGGAGGCCCTTTTTGAAAAGTTCTTCCTCCAAAATCGGCAGCGTCGAGTGCGGCCCGGTCTCGACGAGAGCGGGCGGGCAGCCTCGTTTCTCAATCAAAAAAGCGGCGATGGCCCTTTTCTCGCCGAGGAAGCGCAGGTCGAGTGTGCTGATTTTCATGGTTGGGTTTTTACAGGTCCTCCCGCTTGCCAGCCTCGATTTCGCCCAGGTCGGCGAAGAAGGCCCGCAGCTCCTCCGCGTCCTTCGGCTTGAGCCGCCCGGCGAGGATCAGCCGCAGCTCGCGCCGCCGAGAGGCGCTTTCATAAAGCCGCTCTTCCTCTGCCGATAGCGGCAGCACGGGCGGCACGGCGACGGGCGTCTTCTTGTCGTCGGCGACGGCCACGAAGGTGAAATAGGCGTGGTTGCAACGCCTCGGCCGGCCGCCCTTGATGTCGGCCGCGTAGACCTCGACGTAGACCTCGACCGAGGTGTTGAACGCCCGCGTGACCTGCGCCTCGAGCGTGATGACGTCGCCGAGGTGGATGGGGTTTTGAAAAGAAACGTGGTCGACGGAGACCGTGACGACGTGCGACGCGCAGTGCTTCCCGGCGGCGACGGCGCAGGCGATGTCCATCCAGCGCATCAGGTAGCCGCCCATGAGGTTGCCGAGCGGGTTGGTGTCGTTGGGCATGACCAGCTCGGTCATCACGCTGCGGCTGTCGGCGACGCGCTTGGCGTCGAGCGGTTTTTCTTCTTTCATAAAATGATTTGGGTTGAAAACGGCGGCAAAACTACCCGGCTACTCCATAAACCGCTGCCGGTCGAGGAAGGCGAGGCACTTCTCCATGTACGCCTTTCCGCCGACTCGGTGGACGTCGTTGTGGTGCGCCCCGTGGACGGCGACAAACTCCTTGTCCGCCGAGGCGAGGTTCTCGTAAATGCGCTGGCCGTATTCGAAGCTGATGCGCTCGTCCGCGTCGCCGTGCGCGAGGAGGACGGGTTGCCGGATGTTCCGCGCCGACTCGAGCGGGCGGACAGTCTGCGGGTCGAAATGCGCGATTTCACCCGCCTTTTCCAACGCCCGGCCGCTTGCCCACGGCAGTCGGATGCCGAGCGCATACCTTTTTTGATAGTCGGAAACGATGGTCGGAAGGTCGGTGAACGTGCTTTCGATGATGCCGAAGTCCAGCCTCGGGTCGTTTTCGAGGCATTGGAGGGCGATGGCCCCGCCGAGCGACTTGCCCCAGACGCCCAGCTTCCGGCACCGCTCGGGCCGCTCCTTTTCGAGGAAATCGACGACGCGGGCGAGGTCTTTTTCCTCGTAAAAACCGAACGTGCAGAACTCGCCGCCGCTCTCGCCGTGCGCCCGCAGGTCGATGAGGACGGAGTTCCAGCCGTGGTCGGCAAGGAGGGCGGCGGTCCGGTTGAAGGCCGAGCAGTTGTTGCCAATGCCGTGCAGGAATATGACCGTGTTTGGAAAGACCGTGTCGAGCTTCGGGCAGACGAGCCAGGCGTTGATTCTCACCGCGTCAAAACCGTCGAGCGAGAGGTGCTCAGCCAGCAGCCCGAGGTCAGCGGGCGTCTCGTGCGCTGCCCGCTTCCACGGCCGGACGATGGAGTAGGGGAGCACGTTGTCCACCGACCAAAAGCCGATGCCGACGAGCGCGGCGAGGACGATGGATAGGACAAGGGCAAGGCGGCCGAGACGTTTTTTCATGCAAACGGGGATGTGAGGACTGGATTTGGGGCAATTGATTTGGGCGCGAAAAGTTTTGCCCAACCGGGCTATTTGTCTCGCGGGTTTTCAAAAGTGGGCGGTCTCGGGGACGTTGACTTCGAACTCGCGCTCGACGCGGAGGGTGTCGAAGTGGTTGCTGTCATTAACGATGAGCACCTCGCAGGCGGCGCGGAGCTTTTGAAGGCCTGGAGCCTTGAATTTTTTCGCAAAGGGCGCCTTGCCATCCTTTATTGGCAGGCGCTTTCCATCAATGGAAAAGGAGTGCACCTTGTACTTTGGGAATCCTTCGAACAACGCGAACAAAAAATCCGCCTCTGCCCGTTCGCCCACTTTCGGGTTGATTGTTTTGAAAATCGCCATCGGCACAAAATAGTAGCCGTCCAACAATTGGGGGCTGACCTTCCTTTCGCAATAATTGAGCGCAGCCATTGAGTTGGCCATAACCTCGCTTTGAAGCAACTCTTCGGCTATTGCGAAGTGTCTGGGTTGGAAATCGCTGAAGATGCGCTCGAGGTCGGCAGAATCTGTCCGAAAGACAGGCCCGAGGATAGCAGAAAAGTCCCGCTCCCCGTCAACCAGTTTCGTCAGAGTGTCACGGCAAACAGCGGTTTTTGCGGCAAGTTCTTTGGTGCACTTGAAGGATTTGCCCAATGAGCATTCGAAATCTCGCGCGAGAGCAATAATCCTGTGCGCTCGCCGCACATACTCTTTGTTGGTGCTGGTCTCGCTTTCCATGCTCCCTTTTTCAACAGCTTTAAGCTTAAGCTGTCGGGCCTCGAGCATCCTTGGTTTCGCCAATTGCCCGGCATCGAGAGCTTGTACGACCATAAAATCGAGCTGGCTCTGCCAATAGTCGGCGCGGTGGTTTTTGAACGCCAAATAAGCGATGGCTCCCAAAAAGAAGATGTGGAATAAAGCTCGTCTCATGTTGGGAAAGGTCATTCTCCAATGGTTAAAATGTAGCTCTTCTCGTAGGTTTTCACTTCTCTGGTCAACGGGTTTATCAATGAAAAGCGAGTATTGAGTTGTCTCTTTCCAGCCGTTTGGTAGGTTCTCGACCAGTTTCCAAGACCTTCTCGAAGCGGGATGTCTTTCTCATTCACAGTCAGGGTTATGTTTTGATGCTCTGCTGAATAGTGGAGCAAAAACACATCACCCGAGAGCCTACCGTTGGTGGCCAGTTGGCCAACATTCACGGAAAGGGCAGGTTGGAATCGGTCGAGGCGAACTTCAGGTTCATGGATAAGGCGAGCTGCCAAGCTGTTGAGCGCTATGCCCCGGGCGAGTTCGGCACGCAGCAGCCATGACTTCAAAGTGGCCCCAGAGAACGTGGGCCTCGCGTGTCCAACAAAACTGGCGACATCGGCCGGAAAGACGGAACCCGAACTTGCAGGAAAAATAGTCGAGAGCTTTCGCCCGGCGGCTGTATCGCCCGCGATGACTTGTCTGATGAAATCGACCTCGGTGGCGAGGCTTGCCTCAAAGTTTGCTTCCCAATTTTCCTTGGTTTTCGAATATGTCATGTCGGCCAGTTTATACCCAATTGAGTCGAGTTTTTCAGCCTGCTCTCGGAGTGCCCTGTTGACATCGCACTTGTTGATAAAGGCCGCTAGTGAGATTTCTCTCGTGGCGCTGCTGTTTGTCCTCTGACAGATTTCAAGCTCCCGATAAACCGTGCCTATTGCCCAATCCGCCAACAAATCCATGTTCTTCGGCTCAAAATGCCGCCAAACCAACCGCCCGCCAAACCCCGCTATGGCCAGCAAATAGAAAAGGAACCAACTTTTGTTCGACGAGAAGAGTGAGGAGCACATCGGCAGCCGAGTTTTTGGACAAAGGAAAGGGGCGCGAAAAGTATTGCCGCCGCCCGTGCTTTTAGCTCGCATCCGGCCGGTCGGCAATCTTATCTACCTTCCCCCGAAATTAATCCCGGAACCCGAGGCCAAGACTTGCGTTCCAGTTCAATCCAACCACTTCCCATGCGCACCTTTCCGATTTGTGCCGCCCTCTTTTTGCTGGCCCCGCTCGCCGCCTCGGCGCAGCTCCTCTTGCCGGGCCGGGCGGTTTCCGAGGTTCCATTTTTTGAAAAAAGACTGTCCGAGCGGCCCGTCCCGACCGTAGAACTGGCCATGCCGCCCGACGCGGCGCACCCCGAGAAGTTCGACGGCTCTCCCATCGGCGCGCTGGCGATGACGGCCGGCGTCTCCTTGAAGACCTCCGGCGACTGGACAGTGCTGCCCAACGGCGACCGGCTGTGGCGCATCGAGGTCGGCTCGGCTGGCGCGGCCGGGCTGGTGCTTATTTTCGAAAAATTCAAGCTGGCGGCTGGCTCCGAGCTGTATGTTTTCAACAAGGACAGGTCGCAGAAAATCGGCGCATTCACTGCCCAGAGCTGTCTTTCCTCTGGAAAAATGACCATCGGCCCAATCCGGGGCGAGCGGGCAACCATCGAGTTTTACGAGCCAAAGGCGGCCGAGGGCCTGTCGGAAATCGAGCTGCCGCGCGTCGATTTCGTGTTCGACAAAGGTGTTTTCGCTTCCAGCGGACAGAACGCAAACGTGCTCGACTTCGGTGAGTCGCTCGGATGCAACATCAACGTCAACTGCCCGCAGGCTGCCGGCTGGGAGGTTCAGAAAAAGGCTGTCGCCCGCGTGATGATGGTGCTCACGATCGGCACGGGCTGGTGCACCGGCACCCTCCTCAACCAGCCGGGCTCGAGCAAAAAACCCCTCTTGCTGACGGGTTTTCACTGCAAAGACGGCTATCAACCCCTCTACGACCAGTGGAAATTTGATTTCAACTACGAGGGCGCAGCTTGCACAAACCCGGCAGCGGAGCCGGTGCCGCAGTCGGTCGTCGGCTGCACATTTCTCTCTGGCAAACAATCGACGGACTTCCTGCTCCTCGATTTGGGGACGATTCCGTACACCTATTCGGTCTACATGGCCGGTTGGAACCGCTCGACGACGGATTTGCCGTCGCCCTCCGTCTTCATCAGCCATCCGAGGGGCGACGTGAAAAAATGGGCGAAGGACAACCAGGCCGCCACCATTTATCTGCCGACCATCAGTTGGTCGAACAACGTCATTTCGCCGAACAGCACCCATTTCCGCACCGTCACCGACCTCGGGACGTTCGAGTTGGGGTCGTCGGGCTGCGCCCTTTTTGACCAGAACAAGCGCGTCGTCGGCAACCTG
>JBGAWE010000142.1:0-11780 GCA_044227705.1 Saprospiraceae bacterium | reverse complement strand
CAAAGGCCTACTCGCCCGAGCCAACTGGCGCATCCAACGCAATCGCCCAAAAGAAGCCACCCAAGACCTCGCCGAGGTGCTCGAAACCGCCGAAAGCGGCAGCATGGGGCTGTATTTGGTGGATTACCACATCGCCATGGCGCGGCTGCGGCGGCTGGAAGGGCTGGACTCGGAAGCCGAAATGCACAAGGCCGAGGCTTTGCGGCGAATAAAGGAGACGGGGTATTTCAGGCGGCAGGCAGAGGCGGAGGGGCTTTGAAGGTTGGCCGTCGGCGGCGCGGTGAAAAACCTGCACGAAGACCCGGTGAGCTTGCTGCTCGACCTTTGACTGTAACCCGAAGCGCTGCTTCGGACGCGATTTCAGCCTCCCGAAGCAGCGCTTCGGGTAACTTCCAAGCCCCGACAGTCAGGCCACGCTCATCCTCTTTTTGAAAAAGAAAACCACCCCTCCGGCCAGTAAAATGAGCGGCCACAGCGACAGCAGCCCAAAGAACACGTCCTCCATAATCAGCCACCCCGAGCGCAGCGACTCGCCCAACCGGAATGCGAGACCGGCCCGCGCCGCCCGCCCGTCGGTGTTGCCGACGACAATCTGCCGAGCCTCTCGCGGCTGCTCCATCTCCACCCGAACGGTGCTGAAACGGACGGCGTCGGCCATGCGCAGGTCGTCGAGGCGGGCGCGGTCCTTGTTGGTCTGGCTGTCGAAGATGCGGCGGCTGCGCTCCAGTTCGGCCGTGCCGGAGGCGAGCTTTTTGGCGCTCAAGTCCTCCTGGTAATCGGTCAAGGCACGGCGGGCCAGCTCGTTTTCCAAAAAGCGCAGGCTCACGTCCTCGGCCGTCACTTTCCGGTGGTGGAAGACGGTGGCCAGGCGCCCGATTTCGCGCAGCGCGGTGTCGAGCTTTTGAAATGGGACGCGCAGCGTGACGGTGCTGTGCAGTTCTGTCTCGGTCGTTTGGAGGGCCGAGTCGCGGCTGACCGGCGTGGTTTTTTGATGGCCGCGCCGGTCGTCGAGGCTGCTTTCGACCACAAACCCGCCGTTGGCCACCGCCACCTGTTCGACGGCGAGGGTCGCGGCGACGGCGTTCCTGACCTGGAATTTCAGGTCGGCCGTGCGGATGAATTTTTTGATGCTGTCGCCCGCCCCGGCGACGGCGGCGGCGGTCGAGAAGCCCTCGGCCTCAGCGGTCGGCTCGGCGGGCTTGGCTTCGTCGTCGCCCGTCGAGCGGTCGGCGGCAGCCGATTGGGCGGACTTGGCGGCTTGGTTTTGAGAAAGGCCCGGCCGGTGCTCCGACCGGTTTTGGCAATTGAAAAAGGCAACGGCCAGCGACAAGCCGAGCGCGGCGGGGACAAGTGTTTTGAAAGACATGGGAACGAGTTTTTGAAAAAGCTGATGCCGAGCCGTCGACCGATTGCACACCGCCGCCGGCCCGAAACGCAAACAAGGGCAGAGCCGCCCGAAGCGGTCTCTGCCCCCATTTTTTTAACCCGCCTCGCCCGGCCGCTCAGCCGCCAGCCAGTGTTTTCTCAAAGCAAAGGGAGTTTTCCACGCCTGCGTATTGGCCGTAGTTGGCGATGCGCCGGTACCCGGATTTGAGGTAGAGCGCGATGGCCTCCGGCTGCTTCTCGCCCGTTTCGAGGACAGCGCGGGCAAAGCCAAGCTCGGCCGCCCAGCTTTCCAGTTCCGTCAAAACGGCAGCCGCCAAGCCCATCCCGCGCCGCTCGGGAAGGGTGAACATCCGCTTCACCTCCACCGTCTGCGCGTCGAAAATCTTGAACGCTCCGCAGCCAGCGGCCTCGCCGTCAACCGTGGCGACGATGGCGTTCCGAATCAGATCAATCTTGTTGAACTGGGCATAGAAGGCGTGGTCGGCACCGTCGCGCTCGGCCAGTTCCGCGTCGAGCAGGCGGACGAGGGAGATGAAATCGGGGTCGGTCGAGTCGGTTCTTTTCAGCGTCATGGGCGGCGGTTTTTGGGCGTGAAATACTGTCAGAATTTTGGACGGCAGTGTGGGCGTCGGCTGGCTCCGAACTCGCCGATCTTTTGTTTTTTATGTTGAAATCGGCTATTTAAAAACACTGAAATTTATTTTTAAAATTTTCTGTGTTTAAAAATCGGCCTTTTTACCTTTGCCACCATCTTTTCACCACAAAAATTTTCATCGAAAATGACAATCGAACAAGTCGCCGACCGCCTCGTCGCCCTCTGCAGCCAGGGCAAATTCACCGAGGCCCAGCAGGAGCTTTACGCCGCCGACGCCGTCAGCATCGAGCCGGACAAGGCCGCCGAGATGGGCATGGCCGTCCGCACCGAGGGCCTCGCCGCCATCATCGAAAAGGGCAAGCACTGGGCCGAGTGGGTCGAGCATTTCTACGGAAGCACCATCGGCGGGCCGGTCATCGCGGGCGACCATTTCGCCATCGCCTTCTCGATGGACATCCAGTACAAAGGCAAGGACCGGCAGACCGACGCGGAGGTCTGCGTCTATCAGGTGCGCGACGGGAAGGTGGTCAAGGAGCAGTTCTTCTACTGAAAAAAGAAGGAGCCGGCTTCGGGCGAAGTCGGCTCCAAAAACGATTCTAAAGACAACTAACACTTATCTCGTAAAGACGACCAGCCGCACCGCCGCGACGGCCCGGCCGCTGACGACCTGGGCTGTGTAAAGCCCGTTCTCCCAGCCGTCGGTGTCGATTTCGAGGATGGTCTCGCCCGCCGGGAACGCGCGGTTTTCGGCGACGGTCGCCCGCAGTCGACCGAGCGCGTCGACGATGCGGACGGTAGCCGTGCCTTCTTTTTCCAATGTGAATCGGATGGTGGCCGACCCCGAAGTCGGGTTCGGGAAAACCGTCGCCGCCAGCGATTGGGCCGTCCGAGTGTCGGGCTTCGAGGCGTTTTGCCGCTCGGCCAGCTTTTCATCAGCCTCTTTCATCCATCCGGCGACCTCGGGCGAGACCATCTGGGTGAAGCTCCCGCCGCAGCCCTCTTTCACCGCATGGAGAGTGGAGCCGTTCTCGGCATGGAAGCCGGGCGAGAGGCGGACGAGGGTCCCCCCGTCGTAGGTTGCGTTGGTCGAGGCGCGGATGGTGGCCGTCGAGGTGACGGTCGTCGAAGCCTCGAAAATCAGCGGGCGGTCCACGTCGGGGATTTCAGCGGAGAGCATGAAACTGGCCGGGCAGTTGTTTGTCGGGTACATCCAATTGATGGTCGCCACGTCGCCCGTGCTGTACTCGTCGGCGTTGCCGAAGGCCTGGCCGCCGATGGCCACGATGGTGATGGCACCGGGCGGGTCGGCGAAGGCCGTCGGGCCGTAGTGCATGACGGAGTTGAAGTCGTAGGGGCCGATGTCGGTGGCGACGGCGTCCTCCTTGTCAAAATTGAAGGCCTTGCCCGACTCGATGTTTCCCCAGTTGATGGTCACGAACAGGTCGCGGTCCTCGCGCGATTGCTCGTGGAAAAGGCCCGCCGAGTGGGCGATTTCGTGCACGATTTGTGGGAACCAGCAACCCGTGCCCCCGTTGGTGTTGGGGTCCATCAGCCGGATGTTCTGCGCCCCGCCCTGCCGCCCGACGGGCGACGAGCAGGCATTGGCCGCGATGAAGCGGATGCGGTCGCCCGACGTGGCCGGGACGAGCAGCAGGTGCGTCGAGCCGGTGATGTAGTCGATGGCCGACTGGATGAGCCGGACGTAGGCGGCGGTGAACAGCGACGGGTCCAGCTCGAAAGGGATGACCGCGCTCGGCCACCGGAAGCTGCCGCCGTCGATGACGATGCCGCGCTCGTTGGCCTCGGCGGCCAGCTCCTCGATGCGGCCGAGGACTATGTCGCCCTCGAAATATGCCCAGCCGTCGACGACGGCGACCGTCACCTCCTTCGGCCGGTCGGCGCCGGGCAGGATGGTTTTCAAGGTGACGATGGAATCGGGCTGGCGGCCGCCGTATGGGAGCGGCTCGTTTTGCGCCGTCGCGGCGAGCGTGCAGAGCAGGCAGGCGGCGAGGCTAATGGTTGAGAGAATGGTTTTCATACCCAGTTCTTGGTTGTGGTCGGCTGTGGGGACCCAATATTTTGCGTCTCCACGGCCCAGCCCGGGTTCAGTTTTTGGAGGATTTCAGCGCGGCGTTCTCCTTTTCGAGCTGGCCGATGCGGCCGTTGAGCTGGATTGTCAAGAGGTAAAGCTCCTCCAGTTTCTCCATCGTGCGCCGCTGCATGTCGCCGAGGTCGAGGCCCTTTTCGCAGATTTCTGCGGCCGACGGGATGCCCGGCAGGTGCTTTTCCTTTTGGACGAAATCGGAGACCTCGTCGAGCGTCGGCAAGTCGTGTTCTTTTTCGAAAACGTAGTCGGGCCAGTCGGCGCGGAGCTGCACGAGCACCTCCTCGGCGATGATGCCGCCGCCGACGGCCAGCTTGAAGCCCGTCGGGATGAAGCAGCTCGCCACGCCGATGGCCTGAGATTGGGTGCAGACGCGGTTCGAGGTGATGGTGCCGCCGGCCGTCATGTTGCCCGTAGCGTTGACGGTCGCGCCGCTGATGGTTCCGCCCGCTGTCATGTTGCCGGTGGAGTTGACGGTCGCGCCGCTGATGGTGCCGCCGGCCGTCATGTTGCCCGAGGAATTGACCGTTGCGCCGCTGACGGTGCCGGTGGCCGTGACATTTTGAGAGGCGGTGATGTTTTTGGCCGCGACGGTCTCGGTGGCGGTCAGGTTTTTGGTGGAAACCAGGTTCGTCGCCGTCAGGTCTTTGGTCGAGACGAGGTCGGTCGCGCTGACGTTTTTGCCCGAAACCAGCTCGGATGCCATGATATTTTTCCCCGAGACATTCTCGACGGCGACGACGTGGCGACCCGCTTTCACGTCGCGCCCGGCGATGACGTCAAGCCCGGCGGTGATGCTGCCGGTGACGCCAAAGTTGCCGCCGACGGTCAAATCACCGCTGAAAAAGCCGTTGCCGACGACGTGCAGTCGATAGGTCGGACTGGTCGTGTTGATGCCGACGTTGCCGTTTTCGAGGACGGTGAGCCGCTCGGCGAGGGTCGGCGTGCCGGTGCGCAGCGAGAGGCGCGTCGGCAGAGTCGTGGAGGTCGGCGCGCCCGTGCAGACCGCCTGGATGTCGGCTCCGGTGAGGATCTTGTTGCCAGGCACGGTGCCCTTCCATTGGATGGTGCCCATGATGTCGCCGTTGACGACCGGGCCGGGCGAGGCGGTGGCCCCGTTGTAGCGCCAGAGGAAGAACTCGGGCTTGTTGCCGCCGACTTGGGCGGTGAGGGATTGGGAGGCGACGGCCACGACAAGGGCCAGCAGCAAGGCTGCACGATTGAACAGAGCTTTCATTTGAATGAAAATTTTTGGTTGTTGAAAAAAGGAATCACGCTGAATAGGTGCCGCCTCCTGTTTTCGAGGGGGCTAATCGCGGGTGCCGGTTGGGCGTAAACCCGGCCCCAAAAAATTTCCAGTTTTCAACCCAAAAAAGCCTCAATTGGCCTGCAACTGCCCGTTCTGCGCCCGCCGAAAAACCTCGGGCGGCATGTCCATGTACTTTTTGAAAAAGCGGGTGAAATAGGCGTTGTCCTCAAAGTTGAGCGCGTCGGCGATTTGCGAGACCATCATGTCGGAGTTGGCCAAGAGCCGCTTCGACTCGAGCAGCACCCGCTTTCGGATGAGCGCGCCCGCGCTCTGCCCGGTGATTTCGTTGGCCAGCGCGTTGAGGTGGTTGGGCGTGATGGCGAGCATCTCGGCGTAGGTCTTCGGCAGGCGTTTTTCCCGGAAATTCTCCTCTATCAACTGCTCGAACTGGCGCATGAGCGCGACATTGTGCTTCGATGCCACCTGCTGGTAGGGCGTCGGCGCGGCCCGCGAGAGCTTGGCCAGGATGATGGTCAACAGGCCGCGCAGCACCTCCATCTTGAACTCGCCGCCGCCCCGGAACTCGGCCAGCATCTGCGAAAAGGCCTGTTCGACCTCCGAGCAGCAGTCGAGTTCGAGCATGCTGACCGGCTGGCCGACGATGGCGCTGAACAGAGGGAAGTCCCTAACGAAGTTCGGGTTCTGAAGGGCGGCGGTGAAAAAGGAGTCGTTGAAGTTTATCAGGTAGCCGTCCGTCCGGTCGTCGAAATGCCACGAGTGAACCTGTCCCGGTGCCATGTAGTAGACTTGGTGCGCGACGGCCGCAAACCGTTGAAAATCAATCGTATGGCTGCCGCCGCCCTCCGTGAAAAGCACGATTTGATAGAAGTCGTGGCGGTGCGGGAAGACGATGCCGGGCATCGATTCGATGAACTCGCGCAGCCGCGTGACCACGATTTCGGTGCCGCAGCGGTGGAGGCCCGCGAGGTTGCAGATGCTGTAAGTGGGTATCTTCTTGGCCATTTTTTCAGAAAAAAGACGGACAAGAATAGAACCCTCGCCGCCGAAGCCGATAACCAACGGCGGAATTTGTCCAACAGAAAACCTGCGCGCTCAGGCCGTGCCTTTGAGGATGGCACCCCAGTACATCCTCGGCAGCACCTGCTTTTTCAACTGGTACATCGACCACCGCTCCTTCGACTGGTCGAACGGGAAGGTCTCCATCGGCTGGTTGTTGTAGTCGAACTCGGCCAGCACCAGCTTGCCGTAGCCCGTCACCAGCGGGCAGGAGGTGTAGCCGGTGTAACTGGCCGAGGCACCGCGGCCCGCGATGGCGTTGAGGAGGTTCTCCACCAGCACTGGCGCCTGCTTGCGGATGGCCGCGCCGGTCTTCGAGATGGGCAGGCCGGAGGCGTCGCCGAGCGCGTAGATGTTCGCGTGGCGGGTGTGCTGCAAGGTGTTTTTGTCCACATCAACCCAACCGGCGGCGTTGGCCAGCGGGCTGTTCCGCACGAAGTCGGGCGCGCTCTGCGGCGGCGTGACGTGGATCATGTCGAACTCCACGCTGCGCACCTCGCCCTTGTTCGCCTCGCCGATGCCGGTGAACGTCGCCACCTTTCTCGGCCCGTCGATTTCGGTCAAATCCCACAGGAAATTGAGCTTGATGTTGCCGCGCCGGACGACCTCCAGCAGTGTTTTCTCATAGACCGGCACGGCGAAGAGCTTGCCCGCGCCCGACCAGTATTGGATGTCGCACTTGTCCAGCACCCCGTGCTTCCTGAAATAGTCGGCGGCGAGGTACATGATTTTGTGGGGCGCACCGCCGCACTTGACGGGCGTCGAGGGGTTGTGGAAGACGGCCCGGCCGCCGCCGAAGTTCTTGATGCACTCGAACGTGTAGGGCGCCGTCTCGAACGAGTAGTTGCTGCAAACCTGGTTCTTGCCCAGCGTCTCGGGCAGCCCCTTGATGGCCGACCAGTTGAGCTGGATGCCGGGGCAGACGACGAGGAAATCGTAGCCGACCGAGCCGTCGGCCAGCTCCACACGGTTCTGATCGGGGGCGAAGCCGGTCGCCTTCTGTTTTATCCACTTCACGCCTTTCGGCATGACGCTGGCCTCGGGCCGCACGGTCTTGTTGATGTCGAACGCGCCGCCGCCGACCAGCGTCCACGCCGGTTGGTAGTAGTGCTTGTCGGCGGGGTCGATGATGGCGATGTCGAGCGCGCTGTTCTTGCGCAGGAGCTGGGCGGCGACCGAGATTCCGGCGTTGCCGCCCCCGACGATGACGATTTGGTGGTGCTGCATTTTCCGAGCGTATTGAAGTGAAAACCTGACGGCAAACCTCCTTACGACCGCCCGGCCGCCGCTGGCACTATTCCCGCATTTTGTGGCACTTTTCACCTCGGCCGCTAGAAATCCTGTTCGCGGCGGCGCAAAAAGTCCATACAAATCCCTGTAAAGTCCCATCGCGGCGAGCGGGGCCGCCGGAGCTTTGCGGGCGGAAACAACCATTTTCAGACTATGGCAATCTTTGGAAAGGCCTCGAAGGCGCACAGCATCTTCGAGCTGAAATGCCCCCGCTGCCACGAGGGGGAGATGTTCGAGACGGGCAGTTGGTCGTTCAAAAAGTCGTTCGACATGAACAGCCGCTGTGACCGCTGCAACCTCAACTACTACCCCGAGCCGGGCTTCTATCAGGGCGCGATGTACGTCTCTTACATCTGGACGGGCTGGTTCTGCGTCTTGTTCGTCCTTTTTTTCCACTGGGAACTGGGGTTCAGCATCGACGCATCGTTCTTGATGCTGCTGCCGCTGCTGGCTCTGAATTTCGTCTACATATTCCGCATCTCACGGCTCATGTGGGCTAACCTCAACATCCACTACGACCCGAAGGCCGTCGAAAAGTTCGGGACGAAGCCCGTCGCCGTCGAGGCGGCTTGAAAGCGCGGCGAACAGCCATTTTTGCCCAAATTTTCCCATGCTTCTCAATAAGCGCCTCCTCGCGGCCCTCCTCATCGCGGCCGCCCAATCGGGTTTTTCGCAAAACACGACCATCCACGAATCGGTCCTCGGCGTGCGGTACCTCCTGCGCTCGCGGCTCAACGAGCGGTGGTCGGTTCAGGCGGAGGCCGAGGACCGGCGGTTCTTTCTCCCAAAAAACGGGCAAAACCTTTTCGTCGGAAACGCGCACCTCCACCGGCGGCTCGGCGGCCGCAGCGAGCTGGTGCTCGGCGCGGCCGTGGCCGAAATCGCCTCGCAAAACCCCGAGAAACCGGCCTCGAAGCTCACCGAGCTTCGCCCGTGGCAAGGTTTCGGGGCTGATTTGGCCGTCTGGGGAAAGTGGAGGTTCAGCCACAGGCTCCGCGTGGAGGAGCGGTTTTTCCGCCAAAAAGGGGCCGCGACCACATTCGCGCTGCGCGAGCGCTGCCTCGTCCAGGCCCGCAGGCCGGTCGGGAAGAAACTCGACGCCTTCGCGGGCGACGAGGTCTTCCTCCAGCAAGGCCGTCAAATCGAGCGCCTTTTCGACCAAAACCGGCTGACGGCGGGCACCGACTGGAAATTCTCCAAACGCTTCGACCTCGAGCTGGCCTACACCTGGTGGTGGCAGCTCCGCTCGACCGGCTCGACGGTCTACGACCGGAACTTCATCCGTCTGACGCTGGGGCAGAAAATCGGACGGTGATTTTCCCAGGCTTGAAAAAAAGAAAGGGGCGACCGGCCGCAAAGCCGTCGCCCCTTTTTCGCGTCCGAGCCGCCGCGCTCAAAGCATCGTGGTCGGGCAGACGTAGTCGGTTACCGGAAACTTGCCGCTCTCTTTTATTGCCTTAAAGCCGCCGCGCACGTCGACGAGGTTGTCGAAACCCCGCGCCCGGAGGATGGAGCAGAAGACCATCGACCGGTAGCCGCTCTGGCAGTGGACGTAGACCGGCCGGCCCGTCGGCACCTGTTTCATCGATTCGTTGACGAAGTCAAGCGGGGCATTCTCCGCCGAGACGACGTGCTCGGAGCCGAACTCCGACTTTTTCCGCACGTCGACGATGGTCGCGCCGTCAACGGCTGCCAGCTCGGCAGGGTTGATGCGCTCGATTTTGTCGACCTCGAAGCCCGCCTTTTTCCACGCCTCGATGCCGCCATCGAGGTAGCCGATGCAATGGTCGTAGCCGACGCGGGCGAGCCGCTGCACGACCTCCTCGGCCCGGCCCTCGGGCGCGACGACGAGGATTTTCTGCTTGATGTCGGGAATCAATGTCCCGACCCACGGCGCGAACGAGCCGTCGATGCCGATGAAAACCGAGTTCGGCACGAAGCCCTTCGAGAAGGTCTCCGCGTCGCGGGTGTCGAGGATGAGCGCGTCGGTCTCGTTGGCCGCCGCCTCGAAGGCGCGGGGCGAGAGCGGGTGCGTGCCGCGCTCCATGACCTGGTCGATGGGGTCGTAGCCGTTCTTGTTCATGCCCACGTTGAGCGGGAAATAGGCGGGCGGCGCGACGAGGCCCGTGACGACCTCCTTGACGAACTCGGCCTTCGTCATGTCGGCGCGGAGGGCGTAGTTGGTCAGTTTCTGGTGGCCGAGGGTGTCGGAGGTCTCCTTCGACATGTTCTTGCCGCAGGCCGAGCCGGCCCCGTGCGCCGGGTAGACGATGACATCGTCCGGCAGCGGCATCACCTTGTTGCGCAGCGAGTCGAAGAGGATTTCGGCAAGGCCCTCCTGCGTCAGGTTGGCGGCCTTTTGGGCGAGGTCGGGGCGGCCGACGTCGCCGATGAAAAGGGTGTCGCCCGAGAAAAGGGCCTTTTCCGCCCCGTCCTCGTCGATGAGGAGGAAGCACGAGCTTTCCATCGTGTGGCCCGGCGTGTGGAGGACGCGGATGGTGATTTTTCCGATACGGAACTCCTCGCCGTCGGTGGCGATGTGCGCTGCAAAGGCGGGCTTGGCCGTCGGGCCGTAGACGATGGTCGCGCCGGTCTTCTTCGCCAAGTCGAGGTGGCCGCTGACGAAATCGGCGTGGAAGTGCGTCTCGAAGACGTACTTGATTTTAGTGTTTGTCTTTTTGGCGCGGTCGAGGTAAGGCTCCGTTTCCCGCAGCGGGTCGATGACGGCGGCCTCGCCCTCGGATTCGATGAAATAGGCGCCCTGTGCGAGGCAGCCCGTGTAAATCTGTTCGATTTTCATGAAAAAGGCGATTTTATGTGAAAAGCTGTCGAGCGGCGGGCCGCCCGGTTATTTGAAAAAAAGCTCTTTGGCGAGGATATAGCAGCCCATCGCGAGGACGAACCACCCGAACCCTTTTTTCAGGTTCGAGCTGTGTATGCGGCGGCTCAAGCGGTTGCCGACCAGCGACCCGGCGACGGCCAGCGCGGTCATCGCGCCGAGCAGCCACCAGTCGAGCCGGTAATGAGAGAGGTCGCCGAGGAAGCCCATGAGCGACTTCATGGCGATGATGAGCAGCGACGTTCCGATGGCCTGTTTCATCGGCAGCCCGCTGAAAACCACCAGCGCGGGGATGATGAGGAAGCCGCCCCCGGCCCCGACCAGCCCTGTGAGGGTGCCGACGACCGCGCCTTCCAGCAAAATCATGGGGTAGTTGAACCGCTGCTCGTGCGGGGCCTCCGATGCGCCGTTTTCACGGCCGACAATCATCGAGACCGAGGCAGCGACCATCAAAACGGCGAAAAGCGACATCAAAAACATCGGTTTCGTCACCGCGAAATCGCCGATGGAGAAAACCGGGTCGGGGATGGCGGGCATGAGCCAGGCCCGCGTCGCGTAGACCGCCGCGATGGACGGGAGGCCGAAAACGGCGGCCGTTTTCAGGTTGACCAGCCCCTCGCGGTACTTCGGAAGCGTCCCGACGAGGCTCGTCGCGCCGACGATGAACAGCGAATAAGACGTCGCCGCCACCGGTTCCACCCCGAACAGGTAGACCAGCACCGGCACCGTCAGGAGGGAGCCGCCCCCGCCGATGAGGCCGAGCGAGACGCCGATAAGGGCGGAGGCGAAGTATCCGGCAACCAGCATGTCCTTTTTTTGAATGCAAAAGTGCCGGGCGCCCTTCCCGGTGGAATGGTGCTTTTGACCGAAGGTTTGGGACTTTTTGTGGAAAATGACCGGGCGCGGTCGGCGATGGACACAGTTTGAAAGGCGTCGAAAGGTGGCCTAAAACGAGTACATCTTGATTAGATTTTTTCAAATAAAATTCTATTTTTGATTAGATGATTTCTAAATTTTGTTGTTTACTATTGGATTTCATCTACTAAATGCAATTCCTTTGTCCAAGTTTTTCTAATCAAAAAATCTCAATCCCATGTGCGGAATTCTTGCAGCCATCGGACGAAAGGACGTCGCCTTCGTCTCCCAACAATCCCAACTGATGAGCCACAGGGGGCCGGACGAGCGCGACGCGCTACTCACCTCCGTCGGCATCCTCTGCCACGAAAGACTGGCCATCATC
>JBGAWE010000141.1:0-11993 GCA_044227705.1 Saprospiraceae bacterium | reverse complement strand
CGGCTGCGCCGATACTTCCATCGTCGTTTCGGCCAAAATCTCTCAAAACACCACCATCACGGCGCAGCCGGTCGGCTATTCGGGCTGCCTCGGCAACCCCGTGACCCTCTCTGCGACGGCGAGCGGCGGCGCGGCCACGCTCAACTATCAATGGCAAAGCTCGAACGCGGCGGGCGGGCCTTTTACCGACATCGGCGGCGCGACAGCCTCAACCTTCACCGCTCCGAACACGGCGGGAAGCCAGTTCTATCAAGTCGTGATAAGCCCGGCGGCGGGGAGCGGCTGCCCGGCCGTCACGTCACAGGTGGCGAACGTGGTTTTGGACGGGCAGGTGAGCATAACGGCCCAGCCGCTGCCGGTTGCTGAATGTGTCGGCGGGACGGACGCCTTTTCGCCGACAGCCACCGGCTCCGGGGCCTTGACCTATCAATGGCAAAGCTCGGCCAATCAAAACGGGCCGTTTGTCAACGTGAACGGCGCGACGGCGGCAGTCCTGACACCGCCATCGACGATTCCCGGCCAGGCTTATTTCAGGTTGATAATCAGCTCGCCAAACGGTTTTTGCAAAGACACGACCGATGTCGCCGCTGCTCAAATCGTGCCCGACGTGGCGATTTCGGCGCAGCCGGTCGGCTACTCGGGCTGCCTCGGCAACCCCGTCTCGCTCTCGGCGACGGCCACCGGCGGCCTCGCTCCGCTTGTTTTTCAATGGCAAAGCTCGGCGGCGGCGGGCGGGCCTTTCACCGACATCGGAGGCGCGACGGCGGCCACCTATGCCGTGCCGAACACGCCGGGGAGCCAGTTCTTCCAGCTCGTCGTCAATGGGGCGGCGGGCAGCGGGTGCGCCGCCGCGACCTCGCAGGTGGCGACCGTCACGCTCGACGGCACGGTGACCATCACCATGCAACCGGCGCCCGTCTTCGAGTGCGTCGGAGGCGGCGACCAGATGACCGCGCTGGCCACTGGCTCGGGCCTGCTCGCTCTCCAATGGCAGAGCGCGGCCAACCCGACCGGCCCCTTTGCCGACGTGGCAGGCGCGACGGCCATCCCGTTCACCCCCAGTTCAGGGGCGGCCGGGACGACGTATTACCGGCTCATCGTGAAATCGGAGGACGGCTTTTGCCAGGACACGACCGACGTGGCCGCTGCCCAAATCGCCCCGAACGTCTCCATCACGGCCGACCCTGTCGGCTACGCAGGCTGCGAGGGGATGGCCCTGGCGCTGACCGTCGGCACGGCGGGTGGCCTCGGCACGACGAGCTACCAGTGGCAGGTGACGACCTCGGGCAGCCAGCCCTTCATGGACGTTCCGGGCGCGACGGGCTCGACCTACACGCCGACGGGCGCGGTGGGCAACTACTTCTACCGAGTCATTTTCAGCGCCGACGGACAGGGCTGCGGCTCGACCATCTCGCAGGCGGTGACGGTCAACATCGACCCGGCTGTCAGCTTCACGACGGTGCCTGCTGATGTCGTGGAATGCCTCGGCGGCAGCCAGACTTTGAGCGTCTCGACAGTCAGCGGGAACCTCCAATGGCAAAGCTCGGCAAGCCAAAACGGGCCTTTCACTAATATAAACGGGGCGAACGGAAACACTTTCAGCCCCAGCGGCGCGGCGGTCGGGACGAGCTATTATCAAGTCGTCCTCTCCTCGGCCAACGGTTTTTGCAAGGACACGTCGCCCGTCGCGGCGGTCCAGGTGGTGGCCGACCCCGCCATTTCGACGCAGCCGAAGGACTATGAGGGCTGCATCGGCGGCAACTTGACATTGACCGGCGGCGCGACGGGCGGCGTTGCGACGAGCTTCCAATGGCAATCCTCGCCGACGGGAACGGGCGGCTGGGCAAACGTCGCCGGGGCCACACAACCGACGTTCAACCCGCCGCTCGGCACAGCCGGGACGGTCTTTTACCAACTCATAGCCTCGTCCGCGGCCTCGGGCTGCGCCTCGGCCACATCGACGGCGGCGAAAGTGGTTTTGCACCCGAAAGCGGCGATTTCGGCGGAGCCGCTGCCGATTTCCGAGTGCTTCGGGGGAAATCAACCGCTGACCGCGACGGCCGGGGGCGGCATTTCCATCACCTATCAATGGCAGGTGCAACAGCCGAACGGCTTGTGGCAGAGCATCCCCGGCGCGACCTCGGCGAGCTATGTCCCGCCCGGAACGCCCAATTTTTCCTCGACAAAATACCGGCTGCTCGTCTCCGACTCGACGGCCGGTTGCGGGGCCGACACGTCGGTGGTCGTCGCGGTGGACGTACAGACGGTCTTCACCGTCAAAAAGCAGGTCGACGTCTGCAACTTCGCCAGTAGCCAACCGGCCGTGCTGGATTTCAACGCCCTCGTCACGGCGGGCGACCCCAGCCCGAACTGGACGAGCCTCGACGCGCCCGCCCCGCCCGGAGCGTGGACGGCGAAGGATTTCACGGGCTGGCCGGTCGGCACCTTCCGTTTTGTGGCGACGACGAACGCCGTCGCGCCCTGCCTGCCGGTGCGCGACACCGTATTTGTGAAAGTGCTCGACTGCTGCCCCTTCGTCTGCACGAACCCGCCGACGGCCAGCCTGTGCAGCGCGGCCACGTCGCCTTTTGATTTGACAAGTCTCGAATGCGCGGGCGTCGCGCCGGGAAGCTGGGTTTTGACGGCCGGGCCGGGTGTTTCGGGTCAAATCCCGTTGGCGAACGGCCAATTTGACCCGGCCGGGAAGCAAGGGAGCTACACCGTCGCCTATCAACTCTCGGGGACGCTGCCGCCGAACTGCCCGAGTTCCTCTGCTGAAACTTTTTGACCATCGTTGACTCGCCCGACGCGGGGGCGACGGCCGGGGCCTCTGTTTTTTGTCAAGACCAGACGACGACCGTCTCCCTCTCGACGATTTTGACCGGCGAGGATGCGGGCGGATTTTGGAAGGATGTTTCCACGAAACCGGCCCCGGTCGGGTTGTTCGACGCGGCCGCCGCCAGCCTGAAACTGGCCGGGCTGCCGCCGGGCGACTATGTTTTCAAGTATGAAATCCTCGGCGTCGCGGGCTGCCCGGGCGACGCGGCGACCGTCGCCGTGACGATGGGCAAAACCCCGACCGCCATCGCCGGGCAAGACTTCGTGCTGACCTGCGACCAGCCATCGACCATCCTCGGCAGCTCGCTCAACGGCAAAGACGGGGCGACACTCCTTTGGGTTGAAACGAGCCACAACGCCTTCATCGCCGACCCGACGGCCGACCAGTTCGACGTCGCCGAGCCGGGCCTCTACCTCCTCACCGCGACCGACCCGCTGACCGGCTGCACCGGCACAGACGAGGCGGAGGTCATGGCCTCGCAGAACTACATCACCGACGTTTTCATCACCGCCGACGACCCGAGCTGTCACGGCCGGACAGACGGTTTGATAAGAATCGACAGCATCGAGGGCGGTTCGCCCCCGCTGAAAATCTCGATGAACGGCGGCACGGCGGGCTTTGCCAAGAAGTTCTCGGCCCTCGCCCCCGGCGTTTTCAACCTCGTCATCACGGACAAGGACGGCTGCTCGACCGAGCGGAACGTCGAGCTGACCGACCCGCCGCCGCTCACCGTCGAGCTGCGCGGCGACACGGCCATTTGGTGTGGCGACTCGGTATTCCTCTCGCCCGTCATCAGCGGTGGCGTGGACTCGATTTCGTGGCAATGGCTCTATGAGACCCACCCGATTCCCGGCGTGACGACGCAGGATTTTTGGGCAAAGCCTGAAAAACACGGCGATTTCGCCATCAAAATCACGGACGGGAACGGCTGCCGCGCCTCGGCATCGATGCGCATCTTGGTGCGCGACGAGCCGCCGATCTATGCGCCGAACGTGTTCAAGCCAGGCTCGGCGGACAACGGCGTCTTCAAAATTTACGCCCACCCGAAAATCCAAAAGGTGGTCAGTTTGCGCGTCTACGACCGGAACGGGAGCCTTCTTTTCGAGCAAAAAGACCGTTCGCCCTTCGACGCGGACTTCGGCTGGGACGGCACTTTCAACGGGAATGTGCTCCCCCCGGCGGCCTTCGCGTGGGTGGCGGAAGTGCAGCTCTGCGATCACAAGACGAAACTGCTGAAAGGGTCGGTGACGCTTGTGAGGTAAGCGTTTCGGTGCACCAAAACAGAAGGGGCACGGGTTGTACAATCCGTGCCCCTTCTGTTTTTGTCGGTGCGCTGTAAGCCTCAAACCATCCCAATCACTCCCCAAAAACGACCCGTTGCAGGCCCTTCTTTTCGAAAAGAGAAAAACCGGTCGTTGTCGCCGACCGTCGAAAACCGGCTGACCTCGACCTGCCCGGCAGGCACGCCGATGCGCAGCAACTGGTCGCGGTTGGCGGTCTTCAAATCGACGCGGTACTTGCCGCGAGCCTCGTCCCAAACTTTGTGCTCCCCCGAAAACAGCCGGGCCACCTCGTTGCCGACCTCGAAATCTTCCACCCCGATGCAGGTGCCGACCCATGCGAGACAGTCTTCGGGCAAGGTCCCGAACTCCTTTTTCATCCTCAAAACAGTCTTGCCGACTAGACCGGCGACGGTGCCGCGCCACCCCGCGTGAACGGCAGCGATGGCCCGGTTCCTTTTGTCAAAAACGAGGGTCGGGACGCAGTCGGCGGCAGTGACGGTGAGCAGGAGGCCTGGCCGGTCGGTGATTTTCGCGTCGAAGCCGTTGAAGTTGCCCGGCTTTTCGACGACGCAGATTTCATCACCGTGAACCTGATGGCCGGTGACGAACTGCTCTGGTTTCACGCCGAGCGCAGCGGCCAAGAGCCGCTTGTTCTCTATGACGTTTTCCGGCTCGTCGCCCGAAGAGCGGCCGAGGTTGAGCGAGGAGAACGGTGCAGGGCTGACCCCCCCGAGCCGTGTGGTCTCGACGGCGAGGAGGCCGTCGATGTTGCTGAAAATCAATGGTTTGTGGAACATGGCGAGGGCGAAACTACCCTTCACCCGGACTTTCACAACGCAGAAATGGTGATGACAAGCCGCCGCGTTGAGACGACCGAGTTTGAGTAAGCCCTTTTCTTGCCGTGTGTGGACGGTGTTGCCCAATCCCTGCCGTTCAACCTGACTTTTCCGCTGGTTCATGGGCTATTTTGTCGGAAGGGCCTTGTTTCCTCGCGACCCGTCGAGTGGCTGCCATCTGTGGCAAGGTGTTTGGAACAATTTCAAAAAATGAATATCCGACTACCGATGGGCCGATTTTGGGCCGTTTTTGACGGCCTCTTCCTCCACAGCAAACTGCAGGCTTCCAGCTACGAGCTGCGCAAGGCAAGGATTCTGACGTGCCTGCACCTGTTCATCGAGTCGTTCCTCCTCATCAGCATCGTCCTGTCGTTCACCGTTGCGCCGACCGAAAACGCGCCGCTCTTTATGGGCCTCGTGTTCATCGCGGGGTGCATGTATGTGTTCAAAAAATGGGGCAGCCTCGCCATCTCAGGCAACATCGTGGCCGCCGGCTTCCCCATCTCGCTCGTGCCGACCATCATGGAGACGGGCGGGCTTCATTCCGACAACCTCCTGTGGCTCGTCCTCACGCCGCTCATCGCCATCCTTTTTTCCAACAAGGCCAGCGGCTTTGTGTGGCTGCTGGCACTGGAGGTCTTCACGGCCTACCTCTTCCGGCGCGAACTGGTTGAGCCGCAGTCGTTGAGCGAGCACCTTCGTAGCCTCCCGCCCGCCTATTTCTGGGTGAGCTACAGCCTGCTGTTTTTCGTGGTCGTGTCGCTGATGTTCATCTTCCGCATCGGGCAGGACGAAATCATCCGCGACCTGCGGGCCAACGAGGAGGTTTTGAAAGAAAGGGAGCGCCTTCTGACCGAGAAGAACGAGAAGCTGGGCGAGATCTCCGAGCAGCTACGAAAGTCGAACGCCGAGCTGGAGACCTTCGCCTACGTCGCCAGCCATGATATGAAAGAACCGCTGCGCATGATCGGGATGTACACGACCCTCCTCCAGCGCCGCCTCGGCCCGAGCCTCTCGCCCGAGCACGCCGAGTTCATGGGGTTTGTCACGAGCGGCGTCTCGCGCATGCAGCGGATGCTCGACGACCTGCTCCTCTATTCGCGCATCGGACATGGGGACGACGGTGAACAGTCCGTCGATCTCAACGACGTCGTCTTTTTGGTGAAAAACAACCTGAAGGTGCGCATCGAGGAGGCCGGGGCGGACGTCATCGCCGGCACGCTGCCCAAAATCCGCGCCCGGCAGACGGAGGCCATCCAACTGCTGCAGAACCTCGTCGGCAACGCCATCAAGTTCCGAAAAAAGAACCTCCCGCCGACCGTGGAGGTCAACTGGGCACTCGACCGCGACATGGCCGTCTTCGGTGTCCGAGACAACGGCATCGGCATCGCGCCAGAGTTTCAGGAGAAGGTTTTCGCCATCTTCCAGCGGCTGCACGGAAAGGGCGATTACGAGGGCAGCGGCATCGGCCTGGCAACCTGCAAAAAAATCGTTGCCTCCCTCGGCGGCGACATCTGGCTCCGCTCGGAGCCGGGCGTGGGGACGACGTTCTTTTTCAGCATCCCCGCCTCGCGCCTCGTCGGCGACGACGAACAGGTGCCCGCCGACGCTCGGCGCGTGGCCGTTTGACGGCAACCTCCATCACTTCCTCGGCTCGTTCAGCTCGATGACCCAGCCGTCGGGGTCGCTGACGTAAATCTGCCAGTTGCCGTCCACGCGCTGCTGGCGATGATAGGGCAGCCCGATTTTTTTGAACCAGGCCTCCCACTCGTCGGCCGAGTCGATGGCGAGGGCGAAGTGCGCGGCGTTGCGGCTCTGGTTGGTGACGAGTTCCTGCCGGTCGTCGAGCAGGTGAAGCTCCTGCCCAGGCGCGATGGTGAACCAGTAGCGCGTCCCGACGAGCGTCGGCGGCACCTGCAGCGGCATCAGTCCGAGCGTTTCTCTGTAAAATTTTGCGCTGGCCGCGAGATCTTTCACCGAGAGGGCAACGTGCTGGATGCCGTTGGCCTTTGGCGGCTGGGCAAGGGCCGCCTGGTTTTTCAAAAAAAGGAGGCAGAGCGCAGTGAGGCAGGTCGTGAGTTTCATGAAAAAACTGGTTTGCGGTAAAATTCGGCGAGTGCGGGCGGCAAGCCAAAAGACGGCGGACAGGCGGGGTTTTGCCCAAATTCGCCCAAAAAATCAGCCACAAAAGATGCGCGCCATCACGACCGTCGCCCTGCTTCTCGCCTCCAACATCTTCATGACCTTCGCCTGGTACGGTCACCTGCGCTTCGGCGAGCTGGAATGGGTTAAAAAGCTGGGCTTTTTCGGCGTCATCCTCATCAGCTGGGGCATCGCCTTTTTCGAGTACACGCTTATGGTGCCCGCCAACCGCATCGGCTTCGAGGGGACGGGGGGGCCGTTCTCGCTGCTCCAGCTGAAAGTCATCCAAGAGGTGGTGACGCTCGTCGTGTTCGTCGCCTTTTCCATCCTCTTTTTCAGGAACGAGCCGCCGCGCTGGAATCAACTTGTCGGCTTCGGCTTCTTGGTGCTGGCCGTCTATTTCATCTTCAAAAAGTAGGTTCAGCGGCCCGTGTAGTTGTGCGGCGAGAGCCTTTTCAGCTCCGCCTTGACCGAGGGCCGCACCTCCAGCCTGTCGATGAAATCGTGCAGCTCCTCGGGCGAAATGGCCGCCCGGCCGCGCGTCAAATCCTTCAAAGCCTCGTATGGCTTCGGGAAATTCTCCCGCCGCAAAATCGACTGGATGCCCTCCGAGACGACCAGCCAGTTGTCCTCCAAATCGGTGAAGAGCTTGTCGTCGTTGAGCGTGAGCTTGTTTATCCCTTTCAAAATCGACTTCATGGCAATGACCGTGTGCGCCATCGGTGTGCCGACGTTGCGCAAAACAGTGCTGTCCGTCAAGTCGCGCTGCAGGCGGCTGACGGGCAGTTTCGAGGCCATGTGGTCGAAAAGGGCGTTGGCCAGGCCAAGGTTGCCCTCCGCGTTCTCGAAGTCGATAGGGTTGACCTTGTGCGGCATCGCGCTCGAGCCGACCTCGTCCTTCACCGTCTTCTGCCTGAAATATTCCATAGCCACGTACTGCCAGGTGTCGCGGCAGAAGTCGAGGAGGATGGTGTTGATCCGCATGAAACAGTGGAAAAGCGCAGCGAGATGGTCGTATGGCTCAATCTGCGTCGTTGTCTGCGACCGCTCGAGGCCGAGGAACTCCTCGACAAAATGGTTGGCGAAGTCGCGCCATTCGTGGTCGGGGTAGGCGGCCCAGTGGGCGTTGAGGTTGCCCGTCGCGCCGCCAAACTTGGCCCGGTGCGGGATCTGCAAAAGCATCCCGATCTGCCCGTCGAGCCTTTCGACGAAGACCCGCATCTCTTTTCCGAGCATGGTCGGCGAGGCGGGTTGCCCATGCGTCCTGGCGAGCATCGGGACGTGCGCCCAGTCGTTCGCCAAATCGTTTATTCTATCCCTAACTGTCTGAAAGAGAGGCAGGTAGATGTCCTCGACGGCTTTTTTGAGCAGCAACGGCGTGGCAGTGTTGTTGATGTCTTGCGAGGTGAGGCCGAAGTGGATGAACTCGCGCCAGCGGTCGAGGCCGAGGTAGTCGAACCTTTCTTTTAGGAAATACTCGACGGCTTTCACGTCGTGGTTCGTCGTCCGCTCGATGGCCTTGACACGCTCAGCATCGGCCATCGAGAACTTCTCGAAAATGGCGTTCAGGTCGTCGAAGCTCTCCTCTTTGAAGTCGGCGAGCTGCGGCAGATCGTGCTGGCAGAGCGCGATGAAATACTGGATTTCGACGAAGACCCGATAGCGGATGAGCGCGTACTCGGAGAAGTATTCCGAGAGCTCCTGAGTCTGGGCGGCGTAGCGGCCGTCGATGGGTGAGATAGCTGTGAGCATTTATTGGATGGGATGGGAACCCGGATGACGCGGGTATGGCGCGGATTTCTGTGTTCAACCGGGCATTTTCCGCGTAATCCGTGTTCCAAAAAAAATCACGCGAGCCGCGCAGCGACCTTTCCCCAATCAACAACATTCCAGAAGTTGGAGATGTAGTCGGCCCGCTTGTTCTGATATTTCAAATAATAGGCGTGCTCCCAGACATCCAGCCCGAGGAGCGGCTTGCCCGGCATCTTCACCAGATTGGGCATCAGCGGGTTGTCCTGATTCGGGGTGGAGGTGATGAAAAGTTTCTTGTCCGCTCCGACGCAGAGCCACGCCCAGCCCGAGCCGAAGACGCCCTTCGCGGCGGTGGTGAACAGTTCCTGCATCTTTTCATGGCTTCCGAAAGCCGTCGCGATGGCCGTCGAAAGGTTGCCGCTGGCCGGGACCGAGGCCCCCTTCGGCGACATCGACTCCCAAAAAAAGCTGTGGTTCCAGTGGCCGCCCGCGTTGTTTCGGACGGCGGGCGCGTCGTCGGCGGTGACGTGGGCGAGGATGTCGGCCAGCTCCCAGTTTTGGAAACGGCCGGTCTCGGTCGCCTTGTTGAGGTTGTCGACGTAGGCTTTGTGGTGCCGGTCGTGGTGGATTTCCATTGTCTGCCGGTCGATGTTCGGCTCGAGCGCGTCGAACGAGTAGCCGAGTGCGGGCAGCTCGAACGGCTTCGAGCGCATGACCGACGGTTTGAAATCGGGCATCGGAGGCTGCGGCGGGGCGGGTTTGCCGGCCGCCTTTTTAGCCGGGTCGCAGCCGGGCAGCGCGGCGGAGGTGGCGGCGGCGGCACCGACGATGCCGAGGAAGCGGAGGAAGTCGCGTTTTTGCATGGTTGAACTGATTTAGTTGCTGGTGAAAGTCGAGAGCAGTTCGATGATTACAGCGTTCAGGTTGTCGATGGCGAGGCCGATTTGCCACGCGGCCCGGTTCCTTTTTTCAACGAGATTGGAAACGGCGCGGATTTCGAGGAACGGCAGCCCCGCGTCGAGGCAAGCGCGAAAGAAGGCAGCCCCCTCCATCGATTCGACCTCCGCGTCGGGGAATTTTTCGCGGATTTTTTGGATCGAGCTTTCCGAGCCGTGCGCCTTCGAAACGGTCAGCCCGTGTTTTTTGGGGAGGAAGCCAAAAACCGCCGCGCCGAGGTTTTCGAGGCGGCCGTTTGAGAAAGGCGGCGCGTCCTTTTCCCAAAAGCCGAGGTCGAAAAGGTCGGTGAAACTTCCGTCCGCCTCCTCCACGCCGACGTCGCCGAACCTTTCGGAGACAACTTGGACGACGGAGCCGAGCGGCAGGTTCGGGTCGAGGCTGCCGGCGATGCCTATGTTGATGGCGAGATCTAAATCGTTGACCGTCAAATACTTGCCTAAAAACAGGGCCGTCTCGACCGGGCCGATGCCGCTCGTGTTGAGGTGGACAACGGCGTTGCCTTTTTGGAAAAACCCCGGCTCGGCCTCCGTCCAGTTTTCAGTGAGGAACCGCCGCAGCGGCGCGGCCTCGAACTCGGTGGCGGAGAAGATGGCGACTCTCATCGATAGGTCTCGAAACGCGGCTTCGGGAGATTGAAATCAACCCGAAACCGGAGCTTCGGGAAACAAAAAAGCCGTCGCTCCGAGGGTTGGAACGACGGCCCAAATAAAGGAAGACAACAGGAGAATTCAGGAAGCCGCCCGTTTCGGGGCAGGGTTTGCGAGGATTTCGGCCACCGACGAGGGGCGCGGCATCCCGTGCCGGGCGCGGCATTCCTGCAGCGCGGTCACGAGGCGGCTCATGGGCAGCGGCTTTTCGAGGACTTCGCAGGCCCCGAGCTGCGTGGCGAGGGCGCGGTTGCCAATGTCCGCCCCTTCCAAAACGAACAGGACGGGCAGGTGGCTGTGGTTGCCCATGATGATTTGGAGGACGAGGAGCCCGTCCATGTCGGGCAGCTTTTCGTGGAGCACGACTTGCGTAACCTGCTCACTTTCAACGAGTTGGAGGCACGACCAGCCGCTCCCCGCCTCAACGGACTGGTGCCCCAATTTTCGGAAGCGATCCGACAACGCCTCGCGGGCGTGACGGTCGCCGTCGACAATCAGTAGTTTTTCCATATGCAACAAATATATCCAAGTGTGGTAGCTCCAAATAGTCTGCCAAAAGACCGTTTGTGGACGAAAAAGGCGATAAAAATTTCGTGCCAACCTGCCGTCGCCGCCCGCCTTCAGAGACGCAATATTTTGCGTCTCCACACGGGCGGTCCGCTTCGACGGCTGGCTACTTTCGCCGCTTCAATTTTCAGCTATGGAGAAAATCCTCATCCTCGACTTCGGCTCGCAGTTCACGCAGCTCATCGCCCGGCGGGTGCGCGAGATGGACGTCTACTGCGAAATCGTCCCGTTCAACAAGATGCCCGAACTGGACGACTCCATAAAAGGCGTCATCCTCTCGGGCAGCCCCTTTTCGGTGAAACAGGCCGACTCGCTTCGGCTCGACTTGACCAAAATTTTGGGAAAAAGACCTACGCTCGCCATCTGCTACGGTGCCCAGCTGCTCGCCGACGAACTGGGCGGCGAGGTCGGCAAAAGCTCGAAGCGCGAGTACGGGAAGGCAGTTTTGCAGAAAAAAGCGGAGCGCGACCCGCTCTTTTCAAAAGTCGGCGACCGGCAACAGGTTTGGATGAGCCATGCCGACACGATTCTTCGGCTGCCCGAAGGCTTCGAGCTGCTCGCCTCGACGGAGAGCATCGACAACGCAGCCTTCCGGTCGAAAAAGGGGCGGTTTCCCAAACCGGTTTATGGGCTGCAGTTTCACCCGGAGGTGGCGCACACGCTGCCGGGCTTTCAGCTTTTGAAAAACTTCGTCCTCAAAATCTGCGGCTGCGCGGGCGACTGGACGAGCGAGCATTTCATCGACGAGACGGTGGCCCAATTGAAGAAAACCATTGGAAATCAGCACGTTATCATGGCCTTGAGCGGCGGCGTGGACTCGACGGTCGCCGCCACCTTGCTCCATCGTGCGATCGGGAAAAACCTCTTTTGCTTCTTCGTCGACAACGGGCTTTTGAGAAAAGACGAGTTCAAAAACGTCCTCGAAAGCTATCGCGGCATGGGCCTCAACATTGAGGGCGTCGACGCCCGC
>JBGAWE010000140.1:0-12085 GCA_044227705.1 Saprospiraceae bacterium | reverse complement strand
CGGTCTTGGTCCTCGCGGCCGATTTTGTGTATGTCGACGAGGTTCTCCGCCGTCTCGCCCATCGCGTCGGTGCCGTACATCGACTTCATTTTCGGGTTGACGAAGCGCCAGCCGAACGAGCTGTCGAAAAGCTGCGCGTCCGTTCCGAAGGGCTTTGCGGTTTTGGAAAGGACGTAAGGCGCACGGGTCATGTGCTCCACGCCTCCCGCGACGATGATTTCCGCGTCGCCGACGGCGATGGCCCGGTGCGCGTTGACGGCGGCGGCCATGCCCGAGGCGCAGAGGCGATTCACGGTTTCGGCCGCGACCGACACGCCCAAACCTGCGAGCAAACTGGCCATGCGGGCGACGTTGCGGTTGTCCTCGCCCGCTTGGTTGGCGCAGCCGAAAAGAACTTCGTCAATCTCTGCCGGGTCGAGGCGAGGGAATTTTTCAACCAGCGATTTGATGGCGTGCGCCGCAAGGTCGTCGGCGCGGACTGGGCCGAGGCCGCCGCCGAAACTGCCGATGGGCGTGCGGGTGCCGTCTATTAGAAAGGTCATTTTTAAGGAAAAAATTAGATCGTTTGAATGGTCAGGGCCGCGAGAACGGCATTCCGTAAATAAGGGATAAGAAAACCCGGAACGGCTCCACGTGTTCGCCGAAGGGTGGGCGACTGTCTATTTTTGCCCTCGCAAATCTTCAATTTCAACCTTCAAACTCATGCACCTTTTTACAAAACGGGCACTTTTCGCGGCCCTTTTGCCGATGGTCGGCAGCCTCTTTTTGGCGGCGACCGCCTCGGCCCAAACCCCGACCGACGGCATCATGATGGGCCGGGGGCAAGTCTGCGCCGCCGTTATGGCCGGGCAGGACGAATGGGACCACTACTGGGAGGGCAAGCTCAAGCGCGACAACCCCAACATCGGGACCATCACATCGAAGATGGTGATGCCGATGGTGGCGTTCGGCGCGACGAAGCGGCTCAACCTCATCGCCTCGCTGCCCTGGATCTCCAACAAGGCCTCGGCCGGGACTTTGAAGCCTGAAAAAGGGCTGCAGGACTTCTCCTTTTTCGCCAAATGGCGGCCACTGGTCATGGACCTCGGGCCGGGCAGCCTCAATTTCATCGCCACCGGCGGCCTCTCCTCGCCCGTGCGCAAGTACAAGGCCGACTACCTGCCGCTCTGCGTCGGGCTGGGCGCGAAGACCGCCTCGGTGCGCGGCCTTTGGCAGTATTACATGAACACGGGCCTTTTTGGCAACGTCCAGGCGGGTTTCACCTCGCGGGCGAACAGCACGATCGACCGCACCTTTTACTACGTCGGCGACACGCCCTATTACACAAATGATGTGGAGATGCCCGGCATGTTCGACTACGGCGCGTCCATTGGTTATTACAAAGACCGCTTCCTCAAGGTGCAGCTCAACTACACCTACATGGACACGCGCTCCAACTCCGACATCCGCCGCAACGACATGCCATTCATCTCGAACAACATGGACGCGGAGCGCGTCGGCGGTGTCGTGCAATATTGGGTTCCGAAGACGGGCGGCTTGAGCGTCATCTTGATGGGCGCGTACACGCTCTCGGGGCGCAACGTCGGTCAGGCGACCTCGCTCGGCGGGGGATTGGCCTACCAGTTCGGTGCGTACAAAAACAAGGAAATGGCCGAGCCGAGCAAGCCCGCGCCCATGCCGAAAAAGAAGTGACCACTGTTGCTGTGTAAGCCATAACTTGTTTTTTGCGAAATTGAATATCTAATTATTTTCGATAGAACAACATACGTCATTGCGGATATAAATTCCGCATGATTCAGAAATCAACAAAATCACATGTTCTCTATGGAGAACAGTAAACCGATAGAATTGCAATGAAATTTTCCAACAAAGCAGGCATCGCCGTCGCCGCCGCGCTTCTGGTCTACAGCTGTGGCAAGGATGTCGAGAGCGGCCTCTCCTTCCAGCCCTACAAGTGGGCCTCGATTGACGAGGACGGGGGCAATTGGAAGCCCATCGTCATGACTTCCGCAACGCAAATCGCCGTCCCCGCGCCGAACGACGCGACCAGCGCCGAATACGTCGCCGAACTGGCCGAACTGAAAACCTCCAGTGCCTCGCTCAGCGCGGAGCAACAGGAGGCGGTCAAATATTGGGGCGGAAATTGCGTCGCCCGCTGGAACGAGATTGCCAACGAGCTGATGGCGAAGTACAACCTGCCGCCCGCGTATGACCCCGTTTTGGGCAAATACCCCGTGCCTGACGCGACGAAGCCCGACCAGTACCCACTCTTTCCCTTCGCCAACCCGCCGTATGCCTCGCGGGGCTACGCGCACTGGTCGGTGGGGCAGTTCGACGCGCTCATAGCCTGCTGGAACGCGAAGTACCAGTTCAACAGGAAGGCCCCTTACACTTATGACAACACTATTGCGGTCAACTTTTTGGAAAAGAACGACCTGCCGAGCTATCCGTCGGAGGATGCAGTCGTCGCGGCCGCTTCGCGCGAAATCCTGACTTGGCTATTCCCGAACGAGAAGCAGTACCTGCTCGACATGGCGGAGGACGCCAAAAACACCCGCCTCTGGGCTGGTGTCAACGTCAAATCCGACCTCGCTGCGGGCGACTCGCTCGGCCGGAAGGTCGCTGCGCTCATCATCGCACGGGGCAAGACCGACAAGATGGGCAAGGCCAACGACGAGGCCTTCGCCCGCCAACAGGACTCCATCGTGACGGCCAGCGGCGAACGGGCTTGGAAAAGCCTTGAATCGCCCGCTCGTCCGCCGATGCTCCCAGCTTTTGGCAACGTTGTTCCGTGGCTCATGGCCCCGGCGGACATCGACCTCTACCTCCCGGCCCCGCCGCCCTCGACCAGCTCCGCCGCGTTCGAGGCCGAGATGCAGGAGCTCCGTGACGTGCAAAAAAAACTGACCTCCGAGCAACGGCGCATCGCCAACCTCTGGAGCGACGGCCCCAGCACCTACACTCCGCCCGGGCACTGGAACCGCACCACCTGCGAGGAATGCGTCAAGAATCAGCTCAACCCGCTGCGCACGGCCCGCGCATTCGCCTATGTGAATACGGCGATGGCCAACGGCGGCATCCTCTGCTGGCGCACGAAGTACAAGTATTACAACCTGCGCCCCTCAACGTTCGACGGGGAGTTCAAGACGGTCATCGGCGTGCCCAATTTCCCGGCCTACATAAGCGGCCACTCGACCTTCTCGGCGGCCGGGGCGGCCGTGCTGTCGCATTTGTTCCCGGCTGATGCCGAGGCTTTCGACCGTCAAGCCAACGAAGCTTCTCAGTCGCGCATCTACGGAGGCATCCACTACCGCTCCGATTGCACGGCGGGCCTGTCGAGCGGCAAGAACATTGCGCAAGTCTCCATCGACCGGGCCAAAGTGGACGGCGCGGAGTGAGAATCGGCTGATTAGCTATTTGGAAAATGAGGAGACGGCAGCTTGCAGAACAGGCTGCCGTTTCTGTTTTCAAGGCTGTTCTTTCAGGGCTTTTTCCATCAAAAAATGTGGAATGCCGACTTCCTCGAAGCGGTCGCCGAGGCGGGCGTAGCGCAGTTTTTCGTAAAAAGGGACCGCCGTCTCGCGGGCATGGAGCGACATTTTCTCGAACCTGTTTCGCCGCGCCCAAGCCTCCGACCAATCCACGAGTTTTTGACCGATGCCCTGTTTTTGCCGGTCGGCGGCGACGGCTACTTGCCTCATTTTCAACACCTTATCGTCCTTTTTGGTCAAAATCAGACAGCCGACGAGCGTTTCCGATTCATCAAAAAAGCCGATGTGAAAGTCGGTCCACTCGGCGGCGAGCTGCTCGACGGTGAATTCGAGGCCGAGCGGTTTTCGCAAGACCTCGGTGCGGAGGCGGACGGTCAAATCATATTCGGGCGAGGCAAACTCGATGGGCGCGATGGTCATTTTTCAGAAAGGTCGATGTCCAGCCGGATTTGGAAGAGGTCGCCGCCGGGAAGGATTTCGAGCTGGTGGCGGTCGGGGTAGGTCAGTTCAAGCTGGCGGCGGACGTTTTTCAGGCCGATGCCCTCTGACTCTCGCGGCGTGTCGTGTTCGAGGTTGTTGACCACCTCGAAGTGAAGTTTTCCGCCGCCGGACTGGATTTTTATGGAAATAACGGCGTCGCCAGTCGTCCCTTTTCCGCCGTGCTTGAATGCGTTTTCAACAAAGGGCAACAATAGGAGCGGCGCAATCTGTTGATTGCCGTCGTCAATCTCTTTTTGAAAATCGACGCGGAGGCGGTCGTTGTAGCGCAGTTTTTCCAATGAAACATGGTCGTCGATTACTTGAACCTCTTGTTCCAATCTGATAAAAGGCTGTCGGCAATCATAGAGGACGAAGCGCATGATTTTCGACAGCGTCATTATTGATTCGGCTGTTTTGTCGCTCTTTTTTCGGGCGAGACCGTACAGGTTGTTCAGTGTGTTGAATAGAAAATGTGGGTTGGTCTGCGCTCGTAAAAAACTCAACTCCGATTGGAGTTTCTGTTGCTGAAGTTCCTGTTCATGGGCGCGGCTTTGAGTGAAAAGGCGGAAAAGTTTGATGGCCGTCGCCGTTGCGATGGTGATGAAGATGTCCCAAGCCGTCCACCAAAGCGTGTATGAATCGAAAAAGCCGCGCTTCCCGACGAGGTCGGGGTGCAGGTTTGGGATGATGATTTGGACAATCGTCCAGCGATAAAAAAGGGTCGCAGCGGCGAAGGCGACCACGAGTTCGAGCAGCAGCAGCAGTTTGTTTTTCTTATTGAAGAAGCGGGGGATGGTCCAGTAGAAGACAAAGTAGGTCAGCAGGATTTTGGGCGGCATGGTGAGCAGCTCGCCCTTGAGCACCGTCCAGACGTTCGTCGTCTCCTCGAACGCCTGCAGGCGGACGTTGAGCAGGAGGTAGGCGAGCCAGAAACTGGCGTGCTTGAGGATGCGGTAGGCCATCGGCGGCGCGGATTTTGGGGTGAAAATGGGCGGCGGCGGCGGTCCGGCGCTCACTTTTCGATGAAAAACTCGGGCGGCGACCCGAACGGCAAATCACTACGTTTGCCCCCGATTCTGCCGAAACTGCCGTGCTCGATTTCCAAAAAGTCCTCCACCTCTTCCGCTACGACCCCTCGGCGCCGCTGATTTTTGCCAGCGGCTTCTTCCTGTTTCTGTTCCTCGGGATGCTCGTCGTCTACACCCGCATCTATCGGGACAAGCGGGCGCGGCTCCTGTTTTTAACGGCTTTCAGCCTGTTTTTCTATTACAAGTCGAGCGGGATGTACTACCTGCTGCTGGTCGCGAGCGTCGTCGTCGACTTCAACCTCGCCCGCTGGATCGACCAGTCGGACGACCCGCGACGGCGGCGGCTCTGGCTCGTCTTGAGCCTCGCGGCCAACCTCGGGATGCTGGCCTATTTCAAGTACACCAACTATTTTGGGGAGATGCTTGCCGCGCTCTCGGGGCAGAGTTTCCATCCGATGGCGGTCTTCCTTCCGGTCGGCGTGTCGTTTTTCACCTTTCAGAGCTTGAGCTACACGATTGACGTCTATCGAAAGGAGATAAAATCGCTCAATTCGATGCTCGACTACGCCTTCTTCGTCACCTTCTTCCCGCAAATCGCGGCGGGGCCGATTGTGCGGGCCTCGGTCTTTTTGCCCCAAATCGACCGCGAGCCGACGGTCAGCCGCGAGCAGTTCGGGCGGGCGGTGATGCTGATTTGCTCGGGCCTTTTCAAGAAGGCGGTCATCGCCGACTATCTCTCGGTCAATTTCGTCGACCGCATTTTCGACAGCCCTTTGAAATACTCGGGCATCGAGTGCCTGCTCGGTGCCTACGGCTACGCGATGCAGATTTACTGCGACTTCTCGGGCTATTCCGACATGGCCATCGGGATTGCGCTGCTGCTCGGCTTCCAGTTCCCGGTCAATTTCAACTCGCCGTATCAATCGGCTTCGGTCACGGAGTTTTGGCGGCGTTGGCACATCTCGCTCTCGACTTGGCTGCGCGACTATCTCTACATCCCGCTCGGCGGCAACCGGCTGGGGAGCTGGAAAACCTATCGCAACTTGTTGATTACCATGCTTTTAGGCGGCCTCTGGCACGGGGCGGCCAACCGCTTCATCATCTGGGGTGGGCTGCACGGGGCCGGGCTGGCAGTCGAAAGATTTTGGCGAGAAAAGAAGCTGCCGGTTCTGAAAGGCCGGACGGGCAGCGTGCTCTCGGTCGTTCTGACCTTCCACTTTGTCACCTTCTGCTGGCTCTTCTTCCGGGCGCAGGACTTGGCCACGGTCGGCGAGATGCTCTCCCAGAATTTTCAAGAACTTCCAGCCCGGCCTCCTCGGCGAGGTCGTGCGCGGCTACGCGGCGCCGCTGCTGGCGATGGCCGTCGGGTTCGCGCTGCATTTCTTGCCCGAAAAAACGGAGGGGGCGGCCCAACAGGAGGTCGCCCGGATGCCGCTTTTGGGAAAGGCCGCGCTCGTCGTGGCGGTCGTGCTTTTGGTGATGCAAGTGAAGTCGGCGGAGGTGCAGCCGTTCATCTATTTCAATTTTTGAGGCCAAAGAACTATCCGCCCCACCTGAAGGCGCCGCCAACTTCCAATCCGAGCAAATCGAGAACCCTGTCAACAACCGTCCCCGCAGCCGCCTCGACCGTCTCCGGCTTTGAATAAAACCCCGGACAAGCAGGCGCGATGATGGCCCCCGCCTCCGTCAGGCTGACCATGTTTTTCAGGTGAATCAAGTTCAGGGGGGTCTCTCGCGGCACGATGACGAGCCGCCGCCGCTCCTTGAGCATCACGTCCGCCGCCCGCGTGACCAAATCGTCCGAGACACCGGAGGCGATGCGGCCCAGCGTCCCCATCGAGCAGGGGCAGATGGCCATCGCGCCGAACCGCGCCGAGCCGCTGGCGAAGGGAGCCAAGAAGTCCCTTTTTTCAAAAAACTGGAAAGGATAGGCCTTGGCGTCGAACTCCTGACCAAGCTCCAACTGCCAGTTGAAACGGGCGTTGTCGGAAAAGACCACGCCGACAGCCGACCATTTTTCGGGCATCGCCGCCAGCCGGTCGAGGAGGAGCTTGGCGTAAATCGAACCGCTCGAACCGGTGACCGCGACGACAATCTTCCTTTCCATAGAATGAGAAAATGTGGAAATATGGGAATGAGACAATGGAGGCAGCGCGCGGTTATTCTCTCATCCCCACCTTCCCCAATTATCTCATTACCCAATCATGTTCTTGAACCTCGGCCGGTGCGGCGTGAGGTCGCCCAGCCTCTCCTTTTTGGCCTCCTCGTAGCTGGTGAAGTTGCCCTCGAAGAAGACCACCTCGCCCTCGTCCTCGAAGCTCAAGATGTGCGTCGCCAAGCGGTCGATGAAATAGCGGTCGTGGCTGATGACGAGGACGCAGCCCGCGAAGTTCTCCAGCCCGTCCTCGAGAGCGCGGAGGGTGTTGTGGTCGATGTCGTTCGTAGGCTCGTCGAGGAGGAGGACGTTGCCGCCGTCGCGGAGCGTCATGGCAAGGTGGACACGGTTGCGCTCGCCACCGGAAAGGACGTCGACCTTCTTTTGCTGATCGACGCCCGTGAAATTGAACCGCGAGACATAGGCCCGCGCGTTGACCGCCATGCCGTTGACCATCATCAGGTCGTTGCCGCCCGAAATCACTTCATAGACGGTCTTGTCCCCGTTTTTCAAGCTCTCGTGCGCCTGGTCGACGTAGCTGACTTTGACCGTGTCGCCGATTACGACGCGGCCCGAGTCGGGCGCCAGTTGGCCCATCAACATCTTGAAAAGCGTGGTCTTCCCCACCCCGTTCGGCCCGATGATGCCGACGATGGCGTTTTTCGGGATGGAGAAAGAGAGGTTTTCAAAAAGCAGCCGGTCGCCGAAGCCTTTCGAGATGCCTTCCACGTCGATGACCTTGTCGCCGAGGCGCGGGCCGGGCGGGATGGTCAGTTCGAGGCGGGCCTCCTTCTCGCGGCTCTCCTCGCTGGCCAGTTTGTCGTAGGCGTTGAGGCGGGCCTTGCCCTTCGACTGGCGGGCCTTCGGAGCCATCCGCACCCATTCGAGTTCTTTTTCGAGCGTCTTTCGGCGTTTTTCCTCGCCCTTTTCCTCTTGCGCCAGCCGCTTGGCCTTTGCTTCCAGCCACGTCGAATAGTTGCCCTGCCACGGGATTCCCTCTCCGCGGTCGAGTTCGAGGATCCAGCCGGCCACGTTGTCGAGGAAGTAGCGGTCGTGCGTCACCGCGATGACCGTGCCGGGGAACTGTTGCAAAAACTGTTCGAGCCACGCGACCGATTCCGCGTCGAGGTGGTTCGTCGGCTCGTCGAGCAAAAGGATGTCGGGCTGGGAAAGCAGGAGCCGGGCCAATGCCACGCGCCGCCGCTCGCCGCCCGAACAGGTCTTGATGGCCACGTCGCCGAGCGGGCAGCGCAGCGCGTCCATCGCGGTCTCGAGTCGGTAGTCGAGTTCCCAGCCGTTGAAATGCTCAATCTGTTCGAGCACTTCGCCCTGCCGCTCGATGAGCTTCATCATCTCGTCGTCGTCGGTGACCACGCCGAGCTTTTCGCCGATGTCCTCGTTTTCTTTCAACAGGTCGACGATGTGCTGAACGCCTTCCTCCACGATTTGGCGGACGGTCTTCGTCTCGTCGAGCTTCGGCTCCTGCTCGAGGTAGCCGATCTTGTACTGCTTCTCGAATTCAATTTTACCGTCGTAGTTCTGGTCGAGGCCCGCGATGATGCGCAACAGCGTCGACTTGCCCGAGCCGTTGAGGCCGAGCACGCCGATTTTCGCCCCATAATAAAAGGAGAGCCAGATGTTCTTCAGGACGGTCTTGCTCGGCGGGTACGTCTTCGTCACGCCGGACATGGAAAAAATGATCTTCTCGTTTGCCATAGAAATTGGGTTGCCGTTTTGGGCGGGCAAAGATGGTTTGGCGGTTGAAAAACGCCCCGGCCCGCTGGGCTTCATTGCCAGAAAAATTCCGCCTCAATCCGTCGGTTTTCGCCTCGGCCGGATGACGAGGCGCAGCGACTGGTCATAGGTCAGGTAGTTCCACACCCAGTTTTGGAAGATGAAAAACCGGTTTTTCACCCCGAGGATGGCGAACAGGTGGACGAATAGCCACGCCGCCCAGGCGATGAAGCCGCGAAACTTGATGAACGGCAGGTCGACCACCGCTTTGTTGCGCCCGACGGTGGCCATCGAGCCGAGGTCTCTGTATGCGAAAGGAGTCGGCGCGGCGCCCGAGGCCAGCCGTTCGAGGTTTTTGGCCAAAAGCTTCCCCTGTTGGATGGCCACCTGCGCCACCTGCGGGTGGCCGCTGGCCCATTTCGGGTCGGCGGTCTGGAGGGCGATGTCGCCGATGGCGAAGACGCCGGGCGCACCCTCAACCTGATTGAACTCGTTGACTTTCAATCGTTTACCGCCCGCGACCGAGCTTTCCGGCAGACCGGGAACCGGGTTCCCGACAATACCCGCCGCCCAGATGACCTTCGTCGCCATGATGGTCGAGCCGTCGTCGATGGTGACGGTGAGGCCGTCGTAGCTTTTCACCCGCTTTCCCAGCCAGAGGGTCACACCGAGTTCGCGTAGGTATTTCTCGGCGGCGGTTTGGGCCTCGTCGCTCATCGAGTTGAGCAGCCGGGCGTTGCCGTGGACGAGGTGGATTTCAATTTCCATCGCGTCGAAATCGGGATAGTCCTTCGGGATGATGTGCCTTTTCATTTCGGCAAGTGCCCCGGCGACCTCCACGCCAGTCGCGCCTCCGCCGACGATGACGATGTCGAGGAATTTCTGCCGCGCCGCAGCATCGGGCGAGGTGACAGCCTTTTCATAGTCCTCGAAAATCGCGTTCCGCAGGAAGAGCGCCTCGCCGACCGACTTCATCGGGATGGCCTTTTCCATCGCCATCTGGTTGCCGAAGAAGTTGGTGTCCGCCCCGAGCGCGACGACGAGGAAGTCGTACCGCAGCTTTCCGAGCGGCGTCGAAATCTCCTTTTGGGCCACGTCGACCGACTCGAACTCGGTAACTCGGATGAAGACGTTCTTGGTCTTTTGAAAAACCTTCCGCAGCGGGAAGACGATGCTGCTCGGCTCCAAACCCGCCATCGCCACTTGATAAAACAGCGGCTGGAACTGATGGAAATTGTTCCGGTCGATGAGCACGACCTGAAAGCCGCTGCCCGCCAACCGCCGCGCAAGCGTCAGCCCGGCAAAGCCCGCGCCGAGGACGACGACCCGTTTTTGATTGGATTCGGGAATGTTGAACTGCATGGAAACCTGGTTTTGCGGTCAAAACAGCGAACCCCGGCCGTTGTTGGCCTCCGGCCCACAACTTTCGCGGAGGGCCGCGAACTTCACTTCCCCCACTTTCTCAACTGGCTGATCACCGCCTGGAAATCCTTGTGCATCGGCGCCTCGACGGTCAGCCTTTCGCCCGTCGCCGGGTGGTCGAACGAAAGCCGCGCCGCGTGCAACGTCGTGCGCGACATGAGCGGCCGCCCCTCGCCTTCCTTCCCCATTTTCACGCCGCGCGGCTTGATGTCGTGCAAAAAAATCTCCGCCCGTCGTCCGTAGAGCGAATCGACCGCGAGCGGATAGCCGATGGCCTGAAAGTGGACGCGGATTTGGTGCGTCCGCCCGGTCATGATTTTCGCCTCGACGAGCGTGAAGTTGCGGAACCTCTCCGCCACCCGCCACAGCGTCAGTGACGGTTTGCCCGCCGACGAGATGGCCATCTTCCCCGCTTGGCTCGGGTGGTCGCCGATGGGCTTGTCGATTTCGCCCTCGTCCGTGTGGGTCGAGCCTTCCAAAAGGGCGAGGTAGATTTTGTCGACCTCCCGTTTTTCAAAAGCGATGCTCAACAGCCTGTGCGCCTCCTCGTTTTTGGCGAAGACCAGCAATCCGCTCGTCTCTCGGTCGAGGCGGTGAACGGTAAAAATCTTGCCGTACTTCTTGTTCAAAAAGCCCAAAACCGAGGGCTTGGCCGCTGCGAACCGGTCGGGCAGCGTGAGCAGGCCGGGCGGTTTGTTGACCACGACGAGCGCGTCGTCCTCGTGCAAAATCTCAATCGGGTAGTTCAAAGTCATATCGTGAGCGGGCTGTCTTTTTCCGAACGTCGGCCATCGGGCGCAGCCGGTCGGGGCGCAAAAGTCCAAAATCTGAATTCCTAAATCCGAAATCTTCATGCCGGGATACCTTCGGCGCGCCGGGCCACCGGCTGCTGCCAACTTTCTCTCACCTTAAATTTTCAGGAAAATGTCCACGCTCGACGACCCCGGATTCGGCAACCAACCCAAAGTGTCCCCCTGGCCGACCGGCCTCCGCTGGGGCCTCATCATCGCCGGCGTGAGCATCGCCGTCGAGCTGTTGAGCTACCTCACAGGCTCCTTCAACCCGGCCGACCGCTGGAGCGGCACCATGCTCATGTGGACGCTGGTGAGCTTCGCCGCGAGCTTTTACATGTACTTCAGGATGCAGACCGAGCACCGCGACCGCGAGCTGGGCGGCTTCATCCGGCTCGGCCGCTGCGTCGGCCTTGGGGCCATCGCCGGCCTGGTCAGCGGCGTGGCGACGGGCATCTACTCGGCGATTTTCTACGGACTCGTCGAGCCGAACCTGATGCGCGAATCGATGCTGCAAAAGCTCCAGTCCGACGGCATGAGCGAGGAGCAAATCGAGATGGCCATGAAGTTTTCAGGCTGGTTCACCACCCCGACGGCGATGATGGTCATGGCCCCGATCGGCGGCCTCATCATCGGCTGCATCATCGGGCTGGTCGTCGGCTTTTTCACCAAAAGAGACCGGTTTTGAATGGTGAACGGCGAATCTTGAATGGTGAATGCGCGCCGCCCGCGCTCGAACAACTTCGGGCACGGGCGGTTTTTTAGGCTGATTCGTGCAGTTCGCGGTTAAAAAGCAACCATGCCTCTAATCAATATTGATATACAAACCGGCTCCGTCGCCCGCCCAAAAGAGGCCATCATCGGCATCGACCTCGGCACGACCAACTCGCTCGTCGCCGTGATGAGGGACGGGCAGCCGGTCTGCCTTCGGGGGGAGGACGGCCGCAGTTCGCTCGTCCCGTCCATCGTCCATTTTTTGGAAAA
>JBGAWE010000139.1:0-11948 GCA_044227705.1 Saprospiraceae bacterium | reverse complement strand
GACGGGGGCGAACAGTCCCGGCACGCACGACGAGGCGGCCACCGCCACCGCCAGCCGCACTTCCCGGTAGCGCTCGGGGGCCTCGTCGTAGTACATGCGGCGGTAGGTGTCGCGGGCGTCCAGCTCGTTGTTGATGTACGCGGGCGGCTCGCCCATCGACTTGGCTGTGAACTGCCAGTTGTGGCCCGTGTTGAGGCTCGTCGCGTTGAGCACCAGCAGCGGCAATTTGTGCTCGCGCCGCCGGTTTTCGGCCCGCAGGTTGAGGGGCCTTCCGTCGCGGCGGAAGATGAGGTCGCTCATCAAGGGTCGCCGCTTGTGGCCTCCCTGGCCGTCGTCGACGAGGTCGCCGTACAGTTCCTGCTCGTAGAGGTCGGCCAGCCGCATCGTCCGCGTGAACTTTCGGAACAGCCCGATGTGCGCGTTGTGCCAAAAGTGCCCGAGGACGCGCAGCCGCAGGTTGGAGCTTATTTTCCGCAGGAAGTCCTTCTCGATCCGCCGGACAAGCCCCTCGTAGTCGATGCCCTTGCCGTCGGGTTTTGCCTCCAGCTCCTTTTTCAGTTCGAGGTAGTAATAGGCCCCAATGATGGAGCCGCCCGACACGCAGGAGATGACCTCGACGCGCTTGAGAAGGTCGGCCTCGGCCAGCTTGGCCAGCACGCCGATGTGGTAGAGTGATGCCCGGAAGCCGCCCCCGGAGAGGGCCAGGCCCACCTTCTCGTTGTTGGAAAAATGGAGGTTTGCCCCATGCTGCCCGCCGTTCGAGCTGCCTGTCGATGCTTCGCTGCCCCCGTTTTGGCGGATTTTCCATTTGATGCCCTCCACCTTTTCGATGGCCAACTTGCGCAACTTGTCCTTGTCGGCGAGCACGGTGTCGAGCATGTCTGGGAGTTGTTCGAGGGTGGAATCGAGCATCCAAGGCTCCCTTGCAAGCTGGATGCCTTCATCCAATTTGCCGAGGGCAGCCTCGATGTCGGCCTCTGTTTCGGCCTTGCCGAGCAGGGCCTCCGCCCACGTGGCATAGAACCAGTAGTCGATGTTCATGGCCTGTGCCGTGTCGCTGGCAAACCACGTGCAAAAATCGGCGACCGCTTGCCGCAGCTGGTCGGCCCGCGACCGGAGGAGGGCGGCACAGACTCGCAGCGGGCCGGTTTGCTCGCGGCTGTGCTCCCCGAGGGCCATCTGCCGGGCGAGCTGGTCGAGGATGAAAGCCGCGTTGAGGGCGCAGTAGCCCTTGTCGGCGAAGTTGTCCTGCTCCGACGCCTTCTTTGCGGCGCCCGCATCGACCTGTTTGGCGGCGAGATAGGTGCCGGCGGCCTCCGCCCACAGGGCGTTGCCGCGCAAGTAGAATGCAAGCGCGTCGTGGAGGTGGCGGTCTTGGTTGTCGGCGCGCCACCGCCGCTTGTGGATGGCGCCGAGGATGCCGGCCGCGTCGCAGTGGTCGATGTCCTTCGGCTCGCGGCCGTAGTGGAACTGGATTAGCCGCTCGGCGTAGTCGTGCCGCAGGTCGATGGGAAGGTCGTCGTCCTTATAGGTCATCACGGCCAGCGTGCGGACGTTCTTCATGTTGACCTTTCGGCCGCCGGTCTCGTCCCTTTGGACATTTTTCGAGTCGCTGTGCTGGCTGTCGTAGAGCTTTTTGCGGACGCGGCGGGCATACGAGATGAGGTTCATCTCCTCGAGCGATTTGGCGAGCTTGACAACTTCGCCCTCGACAAGGGTCCCGCCGTGCAGGAAGGCCTGGGCTTTGGCGATGAGTTCATCGCGGGTGGGCACCGCCTCGTACGTCTCAAAGAACTCCCGCCGCGCAATGCGGTACGCCGACCGCTCGGCCTCGTCGACGGCGAGGAAGTCGCCCTTTTTGGCCGCCATCGGCTGGCCCCACGGCGCGGTGAAATGGAAGGATGACGGCAGCCCCGTCCTTTTCAGCAAGGCCGCCGTCAGTTCGAGCGCGAGCGCACGGCCGGTCGGCTCGTATAGGTCGAGGCCGTCGGGCCGTTTTTCCAGCAGCCGGTAGCGCTCGGCGAGAGCCTTTGGCTTGATGACATACTCCTCGGCGGCGGCGGTGAGGTTGCGCAGCACGAAGTCGCCCGGCTCGGCCCGGTTCTCGGTCTCCTTGCCGTCGGCCGTCGAGGTGACGACGACCTCGCCCGGCCGAGCGGGGCGGACGAGAACGTTTCGGAACTTGCGGTGCAGGCGGCCGTGCGCCTTTATTTCAGGCGAGATTTTCTCCCAAAGCCCGGCCTGGTCAAGTTGTTTCTCCATGTTTTTTCAAAAAGGACTCACCGCGCCAGCTTGCTGTTCCTGTACCCAAACCCGAAGTAGATCGCCAGCCCCGCCACCAGCCAGATGAAAAACCCAAGCCACGAACTCGCCGGAATCTGTGCCATCATGTAAAAGCAAAACACCAGCCCAAGCACCGGAATGAGCGACAGCGACCACCGAAAACTGGCCACCGCCATGTAACCGCAGAGGGCGAGGAAAAGCCAGTTCGGGATTTGATGGACCCAGCCCTCGGCCGGGAAAAGGCCCGCGAAGAACTCGGGGAAATAATTCCAAACCGCCCAACCGCCCGCCGCCAGCATCGAGGGGAAAATGAACTTCGCATTGACATAGGGCACCCGGAACTTCCCTCTCGGCGCGTCGGCCCGCAGCTGGAGCTTCAAGACCCCGGCGCAGACCAGCACGAAGGCGAACAGCGTCCCCATCGAGCACAGGTCGAGCACCGTCGCGCTCGGGATGAACAGCATCGGCACCACCACGAAGAAGCCCGTGACGATGGTCGCAAAGCCCGGCGTGCGATAGCGCGGGTGGAGTTCGGAGAACCTTTTTGGAAGGAGGCCGTCGCGGCTCATCACCATCCAGATGCGCGGCTGGCCGAGTTGAAACACCAGAAAAACGCCCGCCATGGCCACGACGGCCGACACGGCGATGACGCCCGAAAACCATTTCAGCCCGATTTTCTCGAAGACAAAGGCCAGCGGGTCGCCCACGTTCAACTGGTCGTATTTCACCATCCCCGTCAGCACGAGCGAGATGATGATGTAGAGGACTGTGCAAATCACAATCGAGTAGATCATCGAGCGGGGCAGGTCGCGCTGCGGGTTCTTGCACTCCTCGGCCGTCGTCGAGATGGCGTCGAAGCCGATGTACGCAAAGAACACCGCCGACACGCCCGACAGGATGCCGCCCGCGCCGTTCGGCACGAAGGGGTGCCAGTTCGACGCGTCGACGAAGAACGCCCCGACCACGATGACCGCGAAGACGATGAGCAGCTTCAAAGCGACCATCAGGTTGCTCGCCTTGCGCGACTCGCTGATGCCGCGATAGACCAGCCATGTGATGAGGACGGACATGACGATGGCGGGCAAGTCGAGTATGGCACGAAGGCCGCCGATTTGCGGCGCATTCGCCCAAGCGGCGACGGCCTCTTTTTGCGCGTCGTTGAAATTCTCCGGCAGGATCCCCTTTTCGGCCACCTCGCGGGAAAGATTTCGCGCGCTCGCCCAATCGACCTGCGCCCAGTCGGGGCAGTGCCAATGGAAGATGTTCTCCATCAAACTCGTGAAATAGCCCGACCACGAGACGGCGACCGTGATGTTGCCGACGGCATATTCCATCAGCAATGCCCAACCGATCACCCAAGCCACAATCTCGCCGAAGGCGACATAACTATAGGTGTACGCCGACCCGCTGACCGGGATGAGCGACGCGAACTCCGCATACGAGAGCGCCGCAAACCCGCAGGCCAGCGCCGTGAAAATGAACAGGAAGATGACCCCCGGCCCCCCGTGAAACGAGGCCGACCCGATGGTCGAAAAGATGCCCGCCCCGATGATGGCCGCAATGCCGAAGGCGGTCAGGTCGACCACGCCGAGGTCGCGCTTCATGCCGCCGTGCCCCCCCTCGAAGTCGGGGCCGTGCATCGCGTCTTCGAGGGATTTCTTGCGGAAGAGGTCGGTCAATGCCATTGTTTTTGATGTTGAGGAATTGATGAAGCGAGGAACCGAAAGCGCAGCCTCGCTGCGGGTTTTGTCGCGGAAAAGGTAGAATGATTTCAGAATTGGGTTTCCCGATTTAGCCAGGCCTTGTTCGCCGTTGATCGTCTGTCCGCCGCCGTCCGCCGTTCTACCTTTGGCCATGCAACTGACCATCCTCGGCGCCTCCGCCGCCGTCCCGACCACCGAGCGCGGCCTTTCCGCCCAAGTCCTGACAGTGGGAAGCCGTTCCTGCCTCCTCGACTGCGGCGAGGGGACACAGCTCCAGATGAGCCGTTTCGGGGTGAAAAGGGCCCGGATTCGCCAAATCTTCCTTTCGCACCTGCACGGCGACCACATCTTCGGGCTGCCTGGCCTCGTCACCTCGTTGGCACTGAACAAACGCTCGGAGCCGCTCGAAATCTTCGCGCCGACGGGGCTGCGGCTCTTTTTGGAGACCGCGCTCTCCGTCGCCTCCGCCCACCAGACTTTTCCGCTGAAAATCACCGAGTTCGACCCGACCTCCGAGGTGCTACTTTTCGAAGACCACCATTTGAAGGTGACGGCCGTCCCGCTGCGGCACCGCATCCCGTGCGCCGGTTTTCTCTTTGAGGAAAAACCCCGGCCGCGCCACATCCGACCGGAGAAGATTGCCGAACTGGAAATCCCATTTTCCGAAATCCCGGGGATAAAAGCCGGGGCGAGCTTCACGACAAAAGCCGGCCAACTGGTTGAAAACGAGCAACTTACAACGCCCGCCGACCCGCCGCGCCGCTTCTTCTACGCGACCGACACACAAGCTTTCGATGAACTCGCTGAGCGGATTTCAGGAATAAATCTGCTCTACCACGAGGCGACCTTCCTCCATGAAAAAGCCGCCGAGGCCGCCCTGACCGGTCACTCGACCGCTCGACAGGCAGCGGAAATCGCGCTGAAAGCTGCTGTCGGCCAGCTCGTCGTCGGCCACTTCTCGACGCGCTATCTCGACCTCGACTTGATTTTGGAGGAGGCCCGGTCGGTCTTTCCCAACAGCCATCTGGCCATTGACGGGGCCGTTTTCAAAGTTGAATGAGGGGCCTCATCGACGTCTCGACAGCAATTTCATCGCCCAATTTCACCCGCCGCCCACCGCCCGTCCACAGCAGGTTTTGCCCGAAAAGAATCTTGTTGTTCGCAAAGCGGAAGTCGGCCAGCGTCCGCAGCGGCTCTTTCCCGCGCTCGGCGGTCTGCTGGTCGATGGTCGTCATGACGCAGCGGCCGCAGTTTTTCACCCCTCGAAACCGGGCGTCGCCGATGCGGAAATCGGCCCAGCCGTCCTCCATGAAAGGCGCGGCCTCGGCTCCGTCAAAGACAAAATTTGGGCGGAACCTTTCCATCGGCAGGGCAGGGGAGCCTTTCTCCGTCAGCCGCCGGTTGAGTTCATCAAGCGATTTTTGGCCAATCACCAAAAAAGAGTAGCCGTCGGCGAAGCTGACGAACTGGCCTTTTGCCGCGTAGCTGCGGTCGGCCTGCCGGCGCGTCGCGTCGGGCATGAAGGCGAGGCGGAGCTTTTTGCCCAATTTTTCAGAGAAGAAATCGGCGGCTTCCGGCCCGCAAATCCGCGCCATGCCCTGCCAGGAAAAGACCGTGACCCGCGCCGACGGCAGGCTGCGCCAGTCGGGCTCGAGCGGGATTTTGAGCCGCACGGCGGGCCGGTCTTTTTGAAAGATTTCGAGAAAAGGCGGGCGGATTTCCAATCTGAACAAAGCCATCGCGGGAATTTCGCGCTGCGTCATGAAGCGGTTTTCATCGTCGACGAGCATCCAGCGGCGGTCGTGGCGGAGGCCGCGTAGCTCGATTTCGGATGCTTCGAGGCGGATGCCGCCGAGGCTTTTGATGGGGTAGATGGAGAGTTGCGTGAGCTTCATATCAAGGTGAAAAAGCCGGTAGAAATCGGTTGGCATGGTTTTAGAAAGTGTCCAAACCGTCCATGTCCTTCTCCCCGAATCAGGGTAGGCGCGGGCAAATCCCAGCCAGTTTGAAAGGCATCTAATCTGTCAATTACCGCTTACATCATGTCCCACATCTTATCCCGTCTGGCCGCGCCGATGCTCTGCGTCGCCTTCTTTTTGGCCGGTCTCGCGCCGGTTTTTGGGGAAAACATGGCCGCTTTTAACCCCCCGCCGCCGTCGCACGACACGCTGACCATCTGGCTGTCCGACTGTGCGGGCAAAGGAACGTTTTGCGACGACAAACCCCTCGCCCAGACCCTCAAGCTCAACGTCTACGACAACGGCGAGCTGGGCAAAATCAGTTTCGCCGGCTGCGATTTCGACTCGGTCATGGCCTACACAGTCTCCAACCTTTTCGGGCAGGGGACGCTCGGGCCGTACCTCCTCAACTCTTGGTCGGTCGACGGCGTGGTTCACAGCGACACTTTCCTGAACATCCCCGAGCTCGTCCAATTGATGAACAATTGGGACACGGCCGGGCATTGGGTATGGAACCCGTCGCAACTGCTCATCACCGGCGGCCATCCCGGCTCGGGCTACACGATGATGGACGTGACGGTCTTGATGTTCAACACCCCGTCCATGATCGGCTTCAACCTCGGCTTCGACCCGAAGGGGACCGAGTACCGCTTCGACCGGGGCTTTCACGAGGTCGTTTTGGAGGACACGGCGACGCTTTCGCGTGACACCTTTTATGTCCACGTCGCCTGCTCTGAATACATCGGCTACACCACCCAACTGGGCGACACGGTCGTGCACTGCTACGACTTGACCGACCTGCTCGGCGCGCCGGTCAGCGTAACGAACATCTGCGACGTGCCCGGCGGCTCGGTCGATTTCACGGTGACGGCGAGCGGCCTTTGCCTCCGCGCCATCGGCGACGACTACGGTTTGGAGAAAAGCTGCTGGGTCGTCTGCGACGGGACGGGCTTCTGCGACACGACGTATTTCGACGTGCGCGTCCTCTTTCCGAGCATCACAAACTATGTGAACAAGGAAATTCCGTTGGGTTCAACGGAGAAATATTGCCTCGACACGACGCGGCTCAACTCGGCCATCGAGGTCTTCACCTTGATGCCGGTGCCGTCGCAAACCTTCACGGACTTCAGCATCGACCCCGTCACGAAGTGCGTCAGCTACCTCGGCAAGTATCTCGGCGGGCCGGACACTGCCTGCGTCGTCCTCTGCGACGACATCGGGACTTGCGACACGACTTGGTTCACCGTCAAAGTGCGGGCGACGGGCGCCGTCATCACCGACACCTTATATGTTGGAGAGGCGACGACGTGGTGCGCCAACCCGAGCCTCTTCCAGGGTGACACGGTTTCGGTATCGAACATCTGCCAAAATTTGCAGGGCCAGGCGGCCACTTTCGACATCGACCCTGTTTCTTTGTGCGTGGAAATCAGCGGCCTCGCAACGGGAACAGACACTGCCTGCCTCGTCATCTGCGACGAACATGGGGCCTGCGACTCCCTCCAACTCGTAATCACGGTGCTCCAGAAGCCCGTCCCCGTCCCCCCGGTGGCCAATGCGGACCAAGCGGCGACCATCCTCGACGCGCCGGTCGCCATCGCGGTCTTGGCCAACGACGTAATCCCGTCATCCTCCTTCCCGGTTTTTGTTGAAATCCTGCCCGCCGACAGCTTCTTCGGGCCGTATCACGGCACCGCGACGCTCGACACGGCGACCAATGTGGTCAGCTACGTCGCCGATGCGGGATACTGCGACGGCTCGGATTTGTTCCGCTACCGCCTTTGCCAGCAGGACGTCTGCGACACGGCGACGGTGACGGTTCAAGTGGCTTGCGCGGCGGACACTTCGACGGCCCTCGTTTTCTACAACGGCTTCTCGCCGAACGGGAACGGGACGAACGACCTGTTCGTCATCAAGAACTCGGACAAATACCCGGGCAACGAGCTGAAAATCTTCAACCGCTGGGGCAACCTCATCTTTCAGGAGAAGGACTACCGAGGCGATTTCGGCGGATACTGGGATGGAAATCTGCTCCCCGACGGGGTTTATTTCTACCACTTCGACGACGGGAAAGGGAATGTCCACACGGACTATCTGGTGATAAAGCGGTGACACAAACCGGCCTTTTTTCAAAAAACCAACCCGATTGGCACAGTTTTAATTGAGACAAAAACGGAATCCAAAAAGGGTTAATCCACAACCAAAACTTCAATCCCAACCTCCCAAAGCCGCTTTAATCCACCCTCGCGTTCCACACACATTTCTAAAAGAACACTCGAAATGAAAAAAAATCTGACCCTCGCAATCGCCATCGCGCTGTCAACCCTCTCCACTGGGTTGTTCGGTCAGCAGGATCCCATGGTCACTAAGTACATGTTCAACAGCTTGGCCTTCAACCCGGCCTATGCTGGCTCGAACGACCACCTGACGCTTGGCCTCTTGCACCGCAGCCAGTGGGTCGGCATCAACGGCGCGCCGACCACCCAGTGGCTCTTCGCCCACTCGCCGCTCAAAAACGAGCGCGTCGGCGTCGGGGTGAACATCACCAACGACAAAATCGGACCGGTCGGGACGACGGAGGGGATGTTGAGCTATGCCTACCGGATCCCCTTCGGGAAGTTCAAGCTCGCCGTCGGCCTCCAAGCGGGCGTGACGAACTGGCGGGCCGACTGGTCGAAACTCAAAATCGTCGACCCGAACGACCAAGCCTTTGACCCCACGCCGAACAAGTGGCTGCCCAATTTCGGGACGGGCCTCTATCTCTCGTCGAAGCATTTCTACACCGGCTTCGGCTGCCCGAAGCTCGTCGAGTACGACCTGCGCGACGTGAACACCCCGGCCACCGCCATCTCGGCTAAGAGCTACCGCCACTACTACGCGACCATCGGCGCGGCCATCCCGATTGGGGGGGAGAACCTCATCTTCAAGCCCTCGGCCCTCGTCAAGAGCGTGAGCTGGTTCAGCTCCGCCCGCAAGGACAAGAACTACACGAACATCGGCGCGCCGACCGAAGCGAACGTCGACATCTCGTTCTTCCTCCAGCAGGCCTTGTGGATTGGCAGCTCGTTCCGCACCTCGCTCGAAAAGTTCGACAACAACCGCTCGTCGTATGACTCGGTCGACTTCTGGGCGATGTTCTACCTCAAAAACGGCCTCCGCATAGGCGCGGCCTACGACTATTCGCTCACGAAAATCCAGACTGTCAGCAGCGGCTCCTTCGAGGCGATGATCAACTACGAGTTCGACTACCACACCAAAAAGGTCGTTACGCCTCGGTATTTTTAAAGTTTTGGGTTTTGGGCTTCGAGTTTTGAAAAGCTCGAAACTTAAAACCCGAGACCCGAAACACTAAATTTTTTTAACCGATTACTTTACCCACCATGTTTTCCAGAAACTTCCTTCTCATTGTGGCCCTGGCGATGGTTTCGTCTGCCGCCTTCGCCCAATCGGGCAAGGTCAAGAAGGCCAAAGACCAGATGGACGCGCTCAACTACATCGGCGCCATCCAGATGCTCCAGCAGGTCCTCGAAAAGGAGGACAACGCCGATGCGAAAATCCAGTTGGCCGAGTGCTATCGCGCCATCAACGACACCGAGAACGCCGAGTATTGGTTCGGTCAGGTCGTCCGTTTGCCGGAGGCGCAGCCCATCCACAAGCTCCAGTACGGGCGGATGCTGCAAATCAACGGCAAGTGCGACCAGGCGAAGGAGTGGTACGACGCCTTCACCCGCGAGGTGCCGGACGACGTGCGCGGCCAGTATCTGGTGAAGGCCTGCGACTACGAGGACGAGCTGATGACCAAGAACGCCGGGATTTTTGAAATCCAGAGCGTCCCGTTCAACTCAAACCTCGACGACTACACCCCGGCCATCATCAAGAACGGGGTGATTTTCGCCTCCGACCGCGACAAAGGCTCGGCCGTCAAGCGGCAGTCGATGTGGACGGGCAACCCATTCGCGGAGCTTTACTTTGTGGAGTCCAAAAAGAAGGGCGACGAGCAGATGTTCCAGTTCGACTACGGCCGGCCGGACAAGTACTCGAAGACCATCAACACGAAATACCACGAGGCAGCAGTGGCCTTCTCGCCCGACGCGAAGACGATGTTCTTCACCCGCAACAACTACCTCAACGGCAAGGCCGGAAAGAGCGACGACGGCATCATCAAGCTGAAGGTCTACTACGGCTCGCTGAAAAACGAGACGTCGTGGTCTAACCTCGAGTCGCTGCCGTTCAACTCGGACGAGTACAGCGTCGCCCACCCGGCGGTCTCGGCGGACGGGCAGAAGCTCTATTTTTCGAGCGACATGCCGGGCGGCTTCGGCGGGATGGACCTCTACGTCTCCGAACAAGAAAACGGCCGCTGGGGCCCGCCGACCAACCTCGGCCCGAACATCAACACGGAGGGCAACGAGATTTTCCCCTTCTTTGAAAAAACCGGGCGGCTCTATTTCGCCACCGACGGCCACGTCGGATTGGGCGGCCTCGACATCTTCTACACGACGGAAAAGGCGGCTGGCGAATGGAACCTGCCGGTCAACCTTGGCTACCCAATCAACACGTCGCACGACGATTTCTCCATCGTGTTCAACGAGGAGGGCACGTTCGGCTACTTCGCCAGCGACCGCGACGGCGGCGTGGGGCGCGACGACATCTACTCGTTCAAGAAAATCGCCACGCCGGTGCAGCTTTTCGTCTTCGACGAAAGCACGAAGGAGCCGATTCAGGGGGCCAACGTCCTCTCCAGCCTGACCGGCACCTCGCTCGTCACCGGCGCGGACGGCAAGGCGACGCTCGACATGAAACTTGAGGAATGTGCCGACTTCAAAGCGACGAAGGAAATGTACCAAGCGGCCATGAAACAGGGCTGCACGAAGGGCGTGAAACTGGGCGAGACCGTCGTCGTGGAAATCCCGATGAAGAAGGACATGAAGTTCGACGTCGAGGGCATCGTCTTCGACATGGGCACCGGCCTGCCGCTCTCCGGCGCGAAAGTGACCATCACGAACGACTGCGGAAAGCCTGACCCCATCGCTCTGACGACCGACGCCTCGGGCCGCTATGCCTTCTCGCTCGACCAAGAATGCTGCTACAAGATTCGCGGGGAGAAGGAGGGCTACATCGCCCAAGTCCTCGAGAACAAGTGCACGAAGGGCCTCAAATCGAGCCAAAAGCTCAACGAGAACCTCAATTTGCAACCGTACATCGCCCCGGCCGTCGACCCGAACAAGCCCGCGCTGACCGACAAGCCGATGGACAAACCGGCGACCGACAAGCCCGGCACCGTCGAGCCGCCCGTCTACTCCATCGCCGACCTGCCGAAGGGCATGAAGTACGACGAGAAGACCGGCAAAATCGTCGGCAAAAAGGGCAAGCCTGTCAATGCCGATCTCGGCAAGGGCTGGGAGGTGAAGGACGGCGTGCCGTACAAGGACGGCGTGATGGCCTCCATCAGCATGCCCGGACAGCCGGGTGAGCCGTCGATGGCCAGCAAGGAGGGCAAGGGCAAGAACGAGAAGAAGACCTTCGAGCCGGGCATCTCCGAAGTGGAGCCGGGCAAGCCGCTGCCGTTCCTGCTGCACATATACTATGATTTCGACCAGGCCAGCATCCGCAACGATGAGAGCATCGACGACCTCAAGCTGCTCAAGAGCATGCTCGCCGAGAACCCCGAGTTCGTCGTCGAAATCGGTTCGCACACCGACTCGCGCGGCTCGAACTCCTACAACGACCGCCTCTCGCAGCGCCGCGCCGACAATGTCATCAAGTGGCTCGTCGACCACGGCGTCGATCGCAGCCGCCTCATCCCGCGCGGCTTCGGCGAGACGGTCAACGTCAACAAGTGCAAGAACCTCGTCCCGTGCTCCGAGCGCGAGCACCAGATGAACCGCCGCACGGAGTTCAAAATCCTCGGCTGCAAGGACAAGGTGGAGCGCGAGCTGTCGAAACCGAACGACAACGTGAAGGTCGACCCGTGCCAGGGCTGCCCGTTCTGATAGAAAGTATCCAT
>JBGAWE010000138.1:0-12110 GCA_044227705.1 Saprospiraceae bacterium | reverse complement strand
CGTCACCGCCTGCGGAAAACTGCCCGGCGGCTGGTTTGACCGCGACTACCTCGGCATCGACCAAGGACCCATTCTGCTGATGCTCGAAAACTGGCGCAGCGGATTCCTCTGGAACCTGATGAAGAAGAACCAGAACCTCGTCCGGGGCCTGCGCCGCGCCAGTTTCACCGGCGGCTGGCTCGAAACCGCCACGCCGAAGACGGTGAAGATGACCTCGCCCGCCTTCGCCAACCCGGCCATCCCGCTCGACGCGAGGCATTTTTTTGCGAAGAAGACATTTCGCGGAGCGGAAAAGACCGGCGGCGCCCCCCTACCCTATCGGCTGCTCGACCCGGTGGTTTTTGCCCAAAAAGCGGCCGAAACGCCGCATCAAGACCCGCAATCGAACCCGCCGCGACCGGATTTGCCGAAGGCCCCGGATGCCATCGGCGGCCAGCCCGCGGCACAGCCGCCCTTTCCGCTCGTCATCTTTTTGCACGGCTCCGGCGAGCGCGGCATCGACAACGAGCGGCAGCTCTCGAACGGCCTCTACAATTTCACCGACGCTGAGTTCCAGAAAAAACACCCCTGCTTCGTCCTCGTCCCGCAATGCCCGCCCGACGTGAAATGGCACAGCACCGCCCGCGACGACGAGCGCGTGACCCTCGACTTCGACCACCAATCGGCGGCGGGCCAGTCGCTTTTAGCCCTGATCGACTCCGTTTTGGAGAAAAACCCGGCCATCGACCGACATCGGATCTACCTGACCGGCTTGAGCATGGGCGGCCTGGGCGCGTTCGAACTGGTCATGCGGCGGCCCGATTTTTTCGCTGCCGCGATGCCCGTTTGCGGTGGGGCCGACCTCCGTTTTTCAAAAAAACTGGCCTCGACGCCCCTGCGCTATTTCCACGGCGCGCTCGACGACATCCTTTCGCCGAAATACGACCGCGACCTTTCCGAGAAACTGAAAAAAGAGGGCGCACGGGCCGAGTACATCGAACTCCCGGCGGGCGGCCACGCGATTTGGGACGAGGTCTACGGGAATCGGGAGAACCTCGAATGGCTGTTTTCGCAGGTGAGGAATTGAGGAATTGAGCGCGGTCAGTTCCTCGGTTCCTCAATTCTTCAATTCCTCACAACCCTTTCAACTGCCCCATCAATTCCACGATTTTCGGCTCGAACTCGCCCAGAACATCGGCAAATTCGGTGCGGTGCAGCTCGAAAATCCGGTTCTTGACCAGCTCGCGCAGCGTCCGGTCGTCGCGGAAGTCCTGCACATCGAGGGCGCGGGCCAGCTCCTTTTCGCGGTCCTCGATGAGCTTTTTCGACATCGGCTGGATGCGGAGGCTGGCGATTGCCTCGTCGGTCAACTCGGGCCGCGAGGCCGTTAGTTCCCGGATTCGGGCGGAAAGCTGTGCGCTCTGTTCGTCGCGCAGCACCTCCAATTGCTCTTGCAAAAGGGCGCGTCGGGCGGCGGTTTCAGCCTTCTTCCTCGCCGCCTCCTCCGCCGAGTCGGTGAACCCCGAGCGGACGGCCTCGACGAAGAAACCGGCGAGGCTGCGCTCGATTTGACCGTTGGCCTTCGCCCGCCGCGTGACGCGGACGGCCTGCTCGATCTCGCCCGCGGTTTTGTTTTCCAAAAGGCTCAAGAACGCGCTCGGCGTCACCCCGAACTCGCCCACGACGACGGGCTGGAACTGGAGGAAAAGTTGGTCTTTCAGCGGCGCCGCCGCGACCATCTTCCCTGTGATTTCCTCCGGGAAGACAAACTCGAGCGTCGCCTGAACGGGCGGCTGCATCACCTCGCCCCGCGCAACGCGCAGCTCGTCGGTCGATTTTGCCTTGAAAAGGAAGCGCAGCGCGACCACCTTCCTGCCCTGCTTCACCTGCTCCACGCCGGTGATGTTGAGGTCGGTGTGGGCGTTGATGTCGCGCACGGCCGGGGCGATTATCTTCTGGTAGAAGTTGGCGAACAGCGGGTACTCCGTCGTCAGCTCGAACATCCGCTTCATCTGGTCAATCTCCATGACCCGCTCGCCGATGCTCTCGTATTGTTTCAAAAGCTCGTAGACGCGCACCGGGTAGGCGCCCAGTTTGACAACGTTCCGAAGGTCGTAGGCCGTGAAGTTCTTCTGCAGTTGCAGCAAGAGCGGCTTCATCTCCGGGTCGATGGTGATGTCGATGTACTCTTGGCTCTCCGTGGCCTTCTCGCCCGGCATCGCCGCGTCCCTTTCCGACAGGTAGTTGATGCTTCGGATGATGTGGTACTCGGTCTCGCGCTGGAAGCCGTCGTCGTGGTGCATGACGTTGAAGACCTGCCGCATCAGCCCCCGCGCCGCATCGCGCAGGAGGCTGTACGACTGCGCCGACTTCAGCCCGAAGGCCTTGATGACGTCGCGGTACCAGATGCGGTAGGCCTTGAAGTCCTCGTCCTCGCGGCGGATGTTGGCCAGCACGGAGAGGAAAATACGCGTCTGCCAGATGTCGAACTTGTAGCGCGACTCGATGAGCTGGTTCGCCTTTTTGATGATGACGATGCCCTGGTTGCGCTTCGTCTTTCGAGCGGTAGCCATGCCTGAAGTGGAGTTTCCGGTTCAACTATAACCGATGTGGAATCCCATAACCGAATTGGAGCGAACCCCAACCTTTTTGGAACGCCAACCCGGCGGTGAGGCAAACATAACCGGATTGGAAGCAGGCATAACCGATGTGGAAGCCCTCCGTTTTCCACATCGGTTATGGTTGGCTCCAATTCGGTTAGTTTTGTTTCCACATCGGTTATGGTTGCCTTCCAAATCGGTTGCACATGGCTCCAATCGAGTTATACATAACCTCGCAACCGATTGAGAATCAATGGCTTGTGCGGGCTGAAAACATCTAAAAGAAAGAAAAAAAGCTAAAACACCAACAAAGGGCCGTGTTGGTCGTGGTGTTTTTCAAATGAAGCCTCAAAAGCAGGGAGAAGGCAGGCTTGATAAAGGAAAAACCAGCCGGGCATTCCAATCGGGTTATAGTTGCGCTCCAAATCGGTTACAGGTTCAAAACGGTTATAGTAAACCGTTCAACGTCGGAAGGGTTTTTTAACCCTTCCGACGTTACTGTCCTACCTTGCCTTTTTGGCAAAAAACTCCCGCAACAGCTTCGTGACGAGCCAGGTAAAAGACTGGCCAAGCTCCTCCTTGTGCGCCTCGCAAAGCTCGAAAACGTCGTCGGGCAGGTCGATGGTGAGGCGGTGACGCCCCGGCCGGTTGGAGCCGACGGGCATCTCGGTCCCGCGTTTTTGGGCCTTTGGTGGGCGGCCGCGCGGCCTCGGCGGCGAGGCGGCCGCTCTTTCTTTTTTGGGAATTTTGGTCGCAGGTTCCTCGATGGTGGCGGGTCTTTCCTCGCCCGATAGACGGCGCATCGCTTCTTGATAGCTGCGCTCAAGGTCTTCCGCAGGAGGCGCGGGTGTGGTCGGCAGGACAGGTTTGGGGCGGGGTTTTATCTCTTTCATTGGAAGATGAATTCGTGAAAGTTCGTGTGATTCGTAGCAAAAGATCCTATTCCTGAATAATTTCGAGCAATTCAGAGGCAAGATTTTCAATCTCCTCGCGGGCTTTTTCATCTCGAAATTCAGTCGCCCCCATGCCCTCGCTGATGCTCTCGACATAGGCCAGCCGCTGGTGAAGCCGCGATTTTAAGAGCGGCAATTCGGGAAAATGGGTTAATGCCTGCTCGATATTTCGGGCGATTTTCGAGTTGTTAATCACACCATTTAAGACGACAAACCCGCGCAGCGGCCGCACTCCCCCACCCTCTTGAGCCTCTCGGTCAGCCTTCAACCGGTCGAAAATCTCGACGAAAGATTCGAAGCTCCGGTAGTCAATCTCGCTCGGCCGCAGCGGCACGAGCAGCACGTCGGACGACCAGATGATGCGCGTCTGCACGTCGGCCAGCGTCGGCACGCCGTCGATGATGACCGCGTCGAAGGTCTTTTGGTACTCGCGGGTGTCGGCAAAGAGCTGCTTGGCGTTCTTGCTGACGACCTCGATGTGCGGCTCTCGGGCGGCCTCGGCACGGTTGCCCGCCCAGACGAGGCTCGATTTTTGGCCTTCGTCAAGGTCGATGAGGCAGATCTTCAGGCCGCGCTGAGCGAGGGCCACTGCCAGGTTCACGGCTACGGTGGTCTTTCCCACGCCGCCTTTCAGGTTTGTTACGGAGATAATCATGTGCTCGGTCAGGTTAAATGCGGGGCAAATCTGGCTGGTTTCGGGCGGTTTCCGGCGAGTTTATGGTCGAAATCTTTATCAGCATTTATTTGTCTTTAAAAATCCGTACAGGAAAAGAGTCCTATGGACTGCTTGCCGATGGCCTGCCTCGAACCCCGCTGCCGGGCCGAGTGGGAGACATGGTTTTTCGCTCCTAATTTTGATTCTGCGGACAAAAGGTTGGCACGGCCGGAACTGGGGAAGACTTTCTTGCCACGCCAGTTTAGAGGAGATTTTACAGGTGACCGGTATGCGGCCGGTCAGTGTAAAGCCGCGTACAGAAAAACAAAGCCATGTATTTTCAAAAACTTGCCCGTGCGGACTTCTCTGTTCAATTCATGTCTTTTCAAGTGTTGCCAAGTAATTAATAGTACAGAAATGAAAAGACTGGTAAATAAATGTCTGTTTAAGTGGAGAGCCGCCCTCAAAATTCCGTTAATTTCTGTATGGATTATTCATTTAAAGTAAATCAGAGTAAAGACAAATAAATACAAGTAAAAAAATAGGCGGACAGGAAAATCCATGTCTTTTCAAAAATTTACCGCTGCGGACATTTTTCTGAGAGGGTGGGGGAGGGCTGGCCAGCGATTTTACCTTTTCCCCAAAATTTCAAACCAACACCGTTTCGATATGCCGAACCAACTCGACCGCCGCCGCTTCCTCTCTGCCGCCACACTGGCTGGCGCAGCACTCGCCCTCCCGAAGACCGCCGACTCGCAGGAATCGGCGGATATATCCGTTGGCTACCTACGCGGCAAGCCCAAGTCTAAGCTCAACTTCGGCATCATCGGTGCGGGGCTGCGCGGGCAGGACCACCTCAAAGGGCTTTTGAAAAGGGACGACTGCGATGTCGTCGCGCTCGCCGACCCGGAACCCCGGATGATGGCGGCCGCGCTCGAATTCATGGAAAGGGCGGGACGGCCCCGGCCAAAGACCTTCGGCGGCGGGCCAAACGATTACCTCAACCTTTTGAAGGAGCCGTCGGTCGACGCGGTCATCATCGCCTCGCCGTGGGAGTGGCACACAGAGCAGGCCGTCGCGGCGATGCGGGCGGGAAAGGCGGTTGGAACGGAGGTCTGCGGCGGCTTCTCGCTCGACGAGTGCTGGCAGCTCGTCAACGTGCAGGAGGAGACGGGCACTCCTTTTATGTTCATGGAGAACGTCTGCTACCGGCGCGACGCGATGGCTGTGATGAACATGGTCAGGCAGGGGCTATTAGGCGAGCTTGTCCACCTCGAAGGCGGGTACGAGCACGACCTGCGGGCCGTCAAGTTCAACGACGGCGCACAGCCCTACGGCGGCGGTGTGGAGTTTGGCGAAAAGGGTTGGAGCGAGGCGCGGTGGCGGACGAAGCACGGCCTTTTCCGAAACGGCGACCTCTACCCGACGCACGGCGTGGGGCCGCTGGCGATGATGGCCGACATCAACCGGGGCAACCGCTTTCTCTACCTCACCTCGATGGCCTCGAAGTCGCGGGGGCTGCACGATTATATTGTGAGCCACCCGAAGGGCGGGCCGTCGCACCCGAACGCGCACCTCGAATGGCGGCTCGGCGACGTGGTGACGACGATGATAAAATGCTCGGGCGGCGAGTCGGTCCTGCTGACCCACGACACCAGTTTGCCGAGGCCGTACAGCATCGGGTTCCGGGTTCAGGGGACACGCGGGCTTTGGATGGACGTCAACGAGTCTCTGCACATCGAGGGATTGACGGCGGCGCACCGCTGGGAGAAAGCCGAGGCTTTTTTGAAAAAGCACGACCACCCGCTCTGGGTGAAATATGGGCAGACGGCAGAAGGCTCCGGTCACGGTGGCATGGACTTTTTCGTCCGCCACGCATTCATCGAGGCCTTGAAGGCGGGCGCGCCGCCGCCCATCGACGTGTACGACGCGGCGGCTTGGCTGGCCATCACGCCGCTTTCGGAGGCGAGCGTGGCGGCGGGTGGGGCACCGCAGGCCTTTCCCGATTTCACGAGGGGAAGGTGGACGATGCGGGCGAACGAGTTCGCTCGGGGCGACCTTTATTGAGGACGGGTGAGTACAGGTGTTTTCTGGTAAATAAAAGTAAGGACTGGTAAATCCAAGTAAAAACAAGAAAAGACCTGAATAGCCAAATTTTTTCAGGTAAAGACCAACCCGGAGATTTCCCGATAGGGTTGGGGAAGTGCGAGCCAGTTTTTTTGCCAAAGAAATTTCCCCCGAAACCAGCTTTCTTTCCCCCGGATTTGGCCGAACGATGTCCGGCCGGAAAGCCCGCCCGCCATCTATGAAATTCGGTTTCGTCATCGACAACAGAAAGTGCATCGGCTGCCACGCCTGCACGACGGCCTGCAAACAGGAGCACGAGGTCCCCGTCGGCGTGTTCCGAACTTGGGTGAAGCAGGTCGAAAAGGGCCGTTTCCCCAACACACGGCGCGTCTTCTCGGTCATGCGCTGCAACCACTGCACCGACGCGCCCTGCGTCGAGATTTGCCCGACCGAGGCCTTATATATAAGGAGCGACGGCATCGTCGACTTCAATAAGGACCGATGCATCGGCTGCAAGAGCTGCATGCAGGCCTGCCCTTATGACGCGCTCTACATCGACCCCGAGACGCGGACGGCGGCCAAGTGCAACTACTGCGCCCACCGCACCGACATCGGCCTCGAGCCGGCCTGCGTCAACGTCTGCCCCGAGCACGCCATCGTCTCGGGCGACATGGACAACCCGATGACGGAGATTGCCCAGCTCCTCGCCCGTGAGCAGGTGACGGCGCGTAAGACCGAAAAGGGGACGCGCCCGAACCTGTTTTACATCGACGGCGACGCGGCGACGCTCGTGCCGACGGCGACGGAGAACCCCGGCTATTCGGCCCTCTCGGCGCAGGCGCGGGGCGTGGGGCATTTTGCCAAAGAGACCGAGAAACTGGCCTATACCGGCAGCGATTTGATTGCCACAGCCCTCGAAAACACGCCCGCCACAAACGGCCCAGCCCGCAGCATCGACCTCCTGACCGGCGGCGAACTCAACAAACTCTACTACGACGCGCCCGAAAAAGGCATCCTCTGGGGCTGGGAAGTGCCGACCTACGTCACGACGAAGGCCATCGCGGCCGGGGCGTTCCTTGTGCCGTTCCTCGCGCTGATGCTGCGGGCTGGCGACGGGCTGGTTTGGACGGGCGGCCTTTTTGTCGGCGTGGTGGTCAGCTTCCTGTTTTTGGTTGCGACGACGGCCTTTTTGGTCAAAGACCTCGACCAGCCGAAGCGGTTCGTTTATGTCCTTTTGCGGCCGCAGTGGAAGTCGTGGCTGGTGCGCGGCGGCTATGCGCTGACCATTTTCGGCGGCCTGCTGGCGGCGGTCGCAGCCTCGATGGCGATGGGGTGGGGGAGGGCCGTGATGGTCTTCTCGACGCTCGGGGCGGTCGGGGCGGTGGTCACAGCGGTCTACACGGCGTGGCTTTTCGCCCAGGCGAAGGGGCGCGACTTCTGGCAAAGCCCGCTCCTGCCGCTGCACATGCTCACCCATGCGTTCGTGGCGGGCGGGGCGGTCTTCTCGATTCTCGACGGGGCCGGGCTTTTGAGGACGGGGGAGTTTGCCGGGCGGGTCTTGCTCATCTCTTTGATTGTCAACGTGTTGTCGCTCCTTTTGGAGGTCACGATGCCGCACCCGACGGACGACGCGCGGCGGACGGTGGAGATGATTACCCGAGGCAGATACCGGTGGCGGTTCTGGGGGAACGTGGTCTTGATCGACAACCTCGTGCCGCTATGCCTCCTGTTTTTCATGGGAGACGTGCCGCAAGTGGCGGCGGTTGCCGGGCTGCTGGCCATCATCGGGATTTACCGGACGGAGCGGATTTGGGTGGAGGCGCCACAGCGGGTGCCGTTGAGTTGACAAAATCTGTTTTTCATGAAAGCTATTTTGCTTTTGACCTCTTTGGTGCTTTTCAGATTTTGCCAGCAGGATGAAACGGTGGCGCAAAAACCAGAGCGGGTTGCCGAGGCGGACTCCATCTTGGCCGATGTCATCAAAACCGTTCGGCGCAACGGCGACTCCATCGCGAAATGGGAGGTTCTGGTCGATTCGCTGCTCAAAATGGCAAGGTCGAGGCCGATTTGGGGCAATCGATTTGAAATCTCGGGCGACTTCGACGGGAACGGAACGGTGGAGACCTTGACAGAGAAATACGTCGACGCACCGACCAACCGTGAAATCAACAAGTTCTGGGACTTCGGAAGTTTCGATGAGCAACGCTTTGGGGTGAGCGCTTACGACACAGAGGTCCAATGGGCCTGTGAAAGAAACCCGAAAAGTGTCCTGGTCTGCTCTGATTCTACCGTTCAACCTTTTGAGTTGAGCCGAGGCGGCCAGCTTTTCGGGGTTCTATCCCTCGAAAACGAGGGCGACCTGAACGGCGACGGCGCGGACGAGATTTCCTATGTCATGGACTGGGCCGATTGGTCGAACTGCAACTCGGTGCGCCTTGCCACCTTCAAGTCCGGCCGGTGGGAAGCGGTTGACTCGCAGCAAATCCTTGAGAGCGATTTTTATTATGAAGAGGGCGCAAAACCGCCGCCTCGCCCCAAATACTACCTGAAAAAAGCCGATGGCCGGGTCTTTTGCAAAGGCCGGGACTTTGAAAAGCGCGGGGGCGACTACGCCTGGAAGCAACTTCGGACGGATTTTTAACCCCCAAACCAATTTTCAGAAACCAACTCAACATGACAAAAAAGCCCGCCTTCATCGAGCGCCTTGCCGAGAAAATCGGCCTCATCCCCGACCTGCACCGCACCGGGGATTTTGAAAACGACATCCCCCGCCTCACCGAGCCGGGCGACCTCACCGCCTTCCCCCCGCCCGAGAAATGGGACGACTGGGTCGAATACGACGCCAAAGCGCACCCGCGAAAGGTCGAAAAGCACTACAGCATCGTCCCGACGACTTGTTTCAACTGCGAGTCGGCCTGCGGGCTGCTGGCCTATGTCGACAAGGAGACCGACCAGGTCAAGAAGTTCGAGGGAAACCCCTGGCACCCCGGCTCGCGCGGCCGCAACTGCGCCAAAGGCCCCGCCACCATCAACCAGATAACCGACCCCGACCGCATCCTCTACCCGATGAAGCGCACCGGCAAGCGCGGCGACGGCCAATGGGAGCGCGTCTCGTGGGACGCCGCGCTCGACGACATCGCCGCCCGGATTCGCAAGGCTTTTTTGGAGGGGCGGCAGAACGAGGTTGCCTACCACGTCGGGCGGCCGGGCCACGAGGGCTACGCCGAGCGCGTCCTCCAAAGCTGGGGCATCGACGGGCACAACTCGCACACCAACATCTGCTCGTCGGGCGCGCGCGTCGGCTATGCGCTCTGGTACGGCCACGACCGGCCCTCGCCCGACCACGCCAACGCGCGGTGCATCCTCCTCCTGTCGGCGCACCTCGAGAGCGGCCACTACTTCAACCCGCACGCCCAGCGAATCATCGAGGGGAAGATGAACGGGGCCAAACTCCTCGTCATGGACCCGCGCCTGTCGAACACGGCCTCGATGGCCGACGAGTGGATGCCGACCTACCCGGGGAGCGAGGCGGCGGTGCTGCTGGCCATTGCGCTGGAATTGCTGAAAAACGGGTGGATTTCGCGGGATTACCTCGAAAAATGGACGAATTGGGCGCAGTTCATGGAAGAGGGTGGGGGAGCGAAGGCCGCGACTTTTGACGACTTTTTGGAAAAACTGAAAGAAACCTACGCCGAGTTCACCCCCGAGTTCGCCGAAAAGGAGTCCGGCGTCCCCGCCGCCCAAATCCGCCGCGTGGCCAAAATCGTGGGCGAGGCGGGTTCGCGGCTTTCCACCCACAACTGGCGCGGCGCAGGCTCGGGCAACCTCGGCGGCTGGTGCGTGGCCCGAGCGCTGCACTTTCTGAACGTCCTCACCGGGTCGGTCGGAACGGTCGGCGGCACCTCGCCGAACACCTGGAACAAGTTCGTCCCCAAGTTCTTCGACCAGCCGCCGGGGCAGAAGTTTTGGAACGAGCTGCACTTCCCGCGCGAGTACCCGCTGGCGTTTTTCGAGATGAGCTTCCTGTTGCCGCACTTTTTGAAAAGCGGGCGCGGGTTCATGGACGTCTATTTTTCGAGGGTCTTCAACCCCGTCTGGACGTACCCCGACGGCTTCGTCTGGATGGAGGCTTTTTCGGATGAAAAATGCTTCGGCCTGCACGTCGCCCTCACGCCGACTTGGAGCGAGACGGCCTATTTCGCCGACTACGCCCTGCCGATGGGCCACGCTTCGGAGCGGCACGATTTGAACTCTTATGAAACCCACTCGGGCGTTTGGATTGCCTTCCGCCAGCCGGTCTTGCGGGAAAAGATGCGGCGCGACGGCAAGCCCGTCGAGTTCACGTGGCAGGCGAACCCGGGCGAGGTCTGGGAGGAGGACGAGTTCTGGATTGAGCTTTCGTGGCGCATCGACCCGGACGGCTCGCTCGGCATCCGAAAGCATTTTGAAAGCCCGTACCGGCCCGGCCAGAAGGTTACGGTCGATGAATACTACCAGTTCATCTTCGAGCATGTCGAGGGGCTGCCCGAGGCCGCGGCGAAAGAGGGCATGACCGCGCTCGACTACATGAAGAAGTACGGCGCGTTCGTCGTCAAGCCCTCCGTTTATGAAAGAAACCTGCGGCCGCTCTCCGAAAAAGAACTGGAAAACACCCAAACCGACCCGAAAACCGGGGCGATTTCCCGAAAGGGCAAGCCCGTCGGCGTGATGCACGAGGGCCGGGCGGTCGAGGGATTCCCGACGCCGAGCGGGAAGAACGAGTTCTTCTCAAAGACGATGGTCGACTGGAACTGGCCCGAGCACGCCATCCCCGGCTACATCAAAAGCCATATCGCCGAGTCGGAGATGGACCGGGCGGCGAACGAGTACCCGCTCGTGCCGACGTTCCGGCTGCCGACGCTCATCCACTCGCGCTCGGGCAATGCGAAGTGGCTCTACGAGCTGTCGAACCGCAACCCCGTCTGGATGCACCCCATCGACGCGCGCAAAATCGGCGTGGCGACGGGCGACCTCATCCGGGTGGAGACGGAAATCGGCCATTTCATCGACCGCGTCTGGGTAACGGAGGGGATGAAACCGGGCGTCGTGGCCTGCTCGCACCACCTCGGCCGCTGGCGGCGCGAGACCGACCCGGCCGGCAACCGCTGGTCGACGGCGACCGTCAGCATCGACAGCGACGGGGCAGGCGGCTGGAAGATGACGCAGCTCGCCGGCATCGCGCCCTTTGAATCGGGGGACAAAGACTCGCGCCGCGTCTTTTGGAGCGACGGCGGCGTGCACCAGAACATCACCTTCCCCGTCCACCCCGACCCGATTTCGGGGATGCACTGCTGGCACCAGAAAGTGCGGCTCGAAAAGGCGCGGCCGGGCGACCGCTACGGCGACGTGTTCGCCGACACGCGCAAGTCGATGGCGGTCTTTGAAAAGTGGCTGGCGATGGCGCGGCCCGCCTCGCCCGAGACGCACGGCGGATTGCGGCGGCCGTTTTGGATGAAGCGGGCGTTGCGGCCGGATGACTCGGCTTATTATTTTTGATTGAAGGCCCTATCCGCCGAGGCAAAACATGGAGGCGTGTGCTTCTCCATCTTTCCAAAAGGCCTGGATTTCCACCCCGACAGCCAGTCCGGGGTGATGCCGCCTTTTTGCACCAGCACTTTTATGGACACACCCGGCACCTTGCCCACGCCCCAACCGAGTCAGCGTGGTTGACTGACAAAAATCAACGCGGAGGTCATTGGCCGCCCCTGGCTGAACAAGCGACCTTTCTTCCAAAGCCGGATAGCGGGTGGCCCTTTGTGGGTTGTGCGCCCCGTCGCTTTTCTGATTTTTTCACCAACCATTTTTTCCGATGAAAAA
>JBGAWE010000137.1:0-12444 GCA_044227705.1 Saprospiraceae bacterium | reverse complement strand
CCTCGCCCCCTGGGCCGCCCTCCTGCCAGGGCGTGGCGATGAAATGGCAGTTTTTGAAATTAGCATCGCCCTGAAACTGGCCGTTGTTCGCTTCGACGAGCCGCTGCTCCCACAGGTCGAGGGCATTGCCCGTGCGCTGGAAGGTTAGGCCGTCGAAGGTGCAGCCTGTCGAATTATCGAGCTTGAGGACGTAGTCGCCGGTGAAGCCCGCGTCCGGCCCGAGTGGCCATGAAAGGACGACGTCGCCCGCCGCGCCTTTTTCTTTTTGAAAAAAAACAGGCCTGAACGACTGGCACAGGTTCGCCGCCGAGCTGATGGTCGAGACGAGTTGCTCCTCATAAATACCCGGCCGGATGTCGAACCAAACGGTGTCTGCCCAGCCATTTTTCGTGATGGAGTCGATGGCCGACTGGATGGTCGCGAAATCGGGCGCCGCGCCGCCGACCGTGTAGTGACCGGCGAGGCATTGGGCCGAGATTGTTTTTGAAAACGAAAAGAAGACGAGCAGAAAGCCGAGTCTTTTCATGGGACGAGCTTTTTGAAAGGTGGGAGGAGGCCTTGCAAATGTCTCTCGCCGAAAGAAGAACAGAAAATCAGACCGGCAGCTTGATGCAGAAAACCGTCCCCTCCCCCGGCATCGACTTTTTCACAAAGATCCGTCCGCCGTGGTACTCCTCGACGATGCGCTTGGCCAGCGACAAGCCGAGGCCCCAGCCGCGCGTCTTCGTCGAGTAGCCGGGGCGGAAGACGGTGGCCCACTTGTCGCGGGGGATGCCCTTGCCGGTGTCGGCGAGGTCGATGCAGGCCCAGTTCCCTTCTCGATAGATGGTCGCCGAGATTTTTCCCTGCCCGTTGGGGAGCGCGTCGATGGCGTTTCGGATGAGGTTTTCGAGCACCCAGTCAAAGAGGTTGGCGTTGATTTTCACCATGAACGGCGGCTCCTCGCCCGGCTTCGGGAAGTCGATTTCGACCTTTCGCGGAGCACGTTTTCGCATGTAGTCGCCGTTGGCGGCGAGGACCTCGTAGAGGTCGCGCTCCGTCAGCTCGGGCGAGGAGCCGATCTTGGAGAAGCGCTCGCTGACGAGGTCGAGCCGCGAGACGTCGCGCTCCAGCTCCGCCAGCATCTCGAGGGTGGCGGGCTGGTCCTCGTGCATGAGCCGAAGGTTCTCCACCCAGCCGATGATGCCCGAGATGGGGGTGCCGAGCTGGTGGGCCGTCTCCTTCGCCATGCCGACCCAGACGCGGTTCTGCTCCGCCCGCCGCGTGTTTGAAAAAACAAAATAGCCCAGCCCGACGAAGGCCAAAATCAACGCGAGCTGAAAGGCCGGGTACCAACCGAGCAGCCGCAGCGTCTTGGACTTGGTGTAGACGACGTAGTTCTTGTAGTCGCGCGTCTCGACGGCGATGGTGTCGGCCTCGCCCCGGCGGGCGGCGGCGTTGAGGAAGCGGCGGCCGAAGGCGGTGTCGAGGGGCACGAGGCCGGTGGTGTCCGCCTCGTCGGGGCCGCCGATGTTCTTGTAGCCGAGGATGCGGCCCGCGTCGTCGATGAGGATGGAAGGGATGGTCGTGTTGCTGGCGATGAACTGGTTCTGGGCCGTCAGGTCGCAGACGAAGAAGTTGGTCGTGTCGCTCGGGTCGCCCACGATGCTCGTCAGGGCGAAGCCGAAGAGCTTGGCCGTCTCCTCCTCCTGCGCCGTGAGCTTCGAGGCGAGGTGGCGGGTGTAGAGGATGGTCGCCACGACGACGACCGCGCCAGCCGCGAGGAGCAGTCGGTTGAAGAAGCGGCGGCGGGCGTAGAAGTCCATTTTTTGCTGTGTGTGGTCGAAGTGGCCGTTGTTGGCATCCTCGCCAACAACGCCCAGAGGCGTTTTTTCGGGCCGAATGTCCAGTTGCCGCTGCCGATTTTGGGTCAAAACCTGAAAAAATAGCCCGCGCCCGGCCACGAGCCGATTCATCGAGAGAGGCACCGTTTCCACTCGTCGCACGGCTTTTCCCAATCTTTCTACTTTTGGCGCTCGTTCGCCAGAGCTTGCCGATGTCCTTTCTCGACCGACTTTTTCAGTGGAAAAAACAGCCCGCCCCCGCGCAGCCGGACGTGCTGTTTGGCCGCTTCTCGGAGACGAAAAGGTCGGCCGAGCAGACCGCCGCCTGGGACGCGGCGACCAAAAAATTCGACTCCGGCGAGCCGCTCGAAGCCTGGGAGGGCGTCCTGAAATTCCTCAAGCACCGCAGCCTCGACAACGTCTCCTTTGAAAAAACGGACGGCTCGCTGCGCTTCTCCATCACGCAAGGCTCGAAGAAGGTGACCGGCGCAGCCGACGCGGCGCAGTTCCGGGCCGAGGCCCGCGTGGCCCGCGCCGAGCGCGAGGACGTTGGCTTCCTGCGCACCCTCGTCGAGCACAACCGGCTTTTGAAGTACACCCGTTTCGCCCTCGCCCCCGACGGGTGCGTCGTGCTGGTCTTCGACTCGGCGGCCGCCGACGCCTCGCCGCTGAAGATCCTCGCCGGGCTGAAAGAGCTGGCCACGCAGGCCGACAAGCACGACGACATTTTGGTGGACGAGTTCGCGGCCCTGGCCGCCGTCGACGAGGGCGTTCAGATTCCCATCGGGGAGGCCGAGCGGGCGGTCAAGATTGAGTTTTTGAGAAAAAAGACGGCCGAATGCCTCCAGCGCATGGACGCGGCGGCCCTCCGGCCAGAGTTCAACGCCGGGGCGCAGGCCTACCTGATGCTCCACCTCATCTACTCGCTCGACTTTTTGGTGCGGCCGGAGGGCTTCACGATGGAGACTTTGGAAAGAATCCACCGCTCCTATTTCGAGAACGACGGGCGCAACAAGGCCCAAAAAATCACCGCCGCCCGCCGCGACCTCCAAAAAATCGTCGACCGCTCGGACGAGGAACTCGGGCGCGAGCTGTACCGCACGATCGCCACCTTCGGCATCACGCGCCTGGTCGACCACGAGAAGATCCAGCAGTTCATCGACGGCGAGCAGTCGTCCGTTCAGTTCCTCATCGAGACGGGGCAGCCCGAGCTGGCCGTCTCCGTGCCGGGCTATGTGGCCGGTTACAGCCTGTTCAACTACGCGCTGCCCGCGCCTGACAGGGAGCTTTTCCTCCTTTTTTTCAAAATCACGGAGGCCGAGTTTTTTGAGAATTTGGGCTTCCGCCACGAGTTTTGGAAAGAGGGAAAGCTCAACGGGGCGGCCATCACGGCCGAAATCGAGCGCATCGCGGAAGAGAACCGGATGGATTTCCCGAAACTCAAGGCCGAGACGGACGGGCTGAAATTCGAGAGCCTTGCGCTCTTCGGCCAGTCGTTTTTGCAGCTTGTGCGAAACCTCAACCTCTCGGCCCAATGAAAGAGGTCATCGAAAAATACCGCCACCTCATCATCCAGATCGCCACGCCGCAGAGCACGGGGACGGGCTTCTACCTGCACGACTTCGAGCTGATCGTCACCAACCACCACGTCGTCGAGGGCAACCGCAACGTCGTCGTGCTCGGCGAGCAGGTGCCGCGGCAGGTCGTGCGGGTCGTCTATTCCGACACGCGGCACGACCTGGCCTTCCTCGAAATGCCCCGCTTCGACGGCTCGATGCCCTCCGTCGGCCTCGGCCTCGCCCACAAACTGGCGGCGGGCGACCACGTCGTGGCCGTCGGGCACCCTTTCGGGCTGAAGTTCTCGGCCACGCAGGGCATCGTCTCCAACCCCGAGCAGGCCGAGCTGGCCGTGCCCTACATCCACCACGACGCGGCGCTCAACCCCGGCAACTCGGGCGGCCCGCTCGTCAACACGGCGGGCGAGGTCGTGGGGGTCAACACCTTTATCATCAGGGAGGGGAACAACGTCGGCTTCTCGCTGCCCGTCGAGTTCCTCGCCGACTCGATTGAAAAATACCGGGCGAGCGGCTCGACGAACACGGCGCGCTGTCCGAGCTGCACCAACCTCGTCTCCGAAAAAAACATTTCGAAGACCTACTGCCCCTTCTGCGGGACGAAGGTGGAGCTGCCCGCCTCCATCGACGAGTACGAGCCGACCGGCGTGCCGCGCACCATCGAGAAGATTTTGGAAAAAACCGGCCACAACATCCCGCTGGCCCGCGTCGGCCCCGACTCGTGGGAGATCCGACAGGGCAGCGCGAAGATTTCCATCAGCTATGACGAGCGCAACGGCGGCCTCATCTCCGCCGACGCCTGGCTGGCCGAGCTGCCGACGGAAGGCGCGGCGCCCATCTACAGCTTCCTGCTGCGCGAGAACTACTCGCTCAAAAACCTCACCCTCTCCGTCGACGAGCAGGACATCGTGCTGTCGCTCCTGATTTTTGACCGCCACCTCAACGAGGAGACCGGCCTGCGGATGTTCACCGAGATGTTCGAGCGGGCCGACCACTACGACAACGTGCTCGTCGAGCGGTTCGGGGCGAAGTGGAAGAAGCAGGATTGAGGGTGGCTTGTGTTGTTACAGCCGATAAGCTCGGAAAAATCGAATTCTATAAACAAAGGTTGTTTGTCTCTAAATCGAGGATTGAGCATCGACAACAACCAAGAATCGTACAACCATGAACACATTCCAGAAACTGGCTCGGGCAATCATCGAAAAGTCTTTCCACCTCTCGGTCTGGGCAATAGAACAGTTTCACGACATGTCCCACTTTGATAATAAAGCAGAAAAACTGCGGGAACTGCCTGACGGAAAGCTCGGAAAGGATATTGCCAACTGTCTTGAGAAATGCAATCTGCGATTGGTGCCTGGCTATGAAAGCCACGACCTCAAGCACGTCCTGCTCGGCTTCGAGATGACGCCGGTCGATGAAATCAGGATGCAGGCCTTTATGATTGGGAATGGCAACTGCTCAATCCCAAGTTTGGCGATTTTCCTTTTCGGTGCTATTCTCCTGCCAGACTTGTGGGCCACTTTTTATAGAGACTTCCAAAAAGGTCGCCAATCAACTTCAATAAAAACATGGACGATAGAAGCATTCGGCAATTGCCACACTTCAATGCTTCGACAAAGCGTGTTCAATCATTCATTGGTGAAGGACAGTAAATTCGAGTTGAAGCCTTTGATAAAAATCGCTGCTTTGCTGTCTGTTTTTTTTGGTGGTTCAGGCATGTTGTATTGCTTGCCATTTTTGTTCTCCAGCAATTTGGCGGATTTGATCGGCGCAGGTTTTCCGTTTGTCGGCGGAGCAATCCTTGTTGGCAGCGGGCTTGTCGCTTTGTCAAATTTGACAAGGCCAAACAGAGGTTTTGAGGCCGCAACTGTTTGAAAAATACCGGCAAGGTGCCTGCCCGAGTTTTTGTCGAAACCTTCCACTTTTGCCGCCCATTCGTTCACCCAACCATCCAGCGACATGCAACCAAAGGATTTTCTGAAAAAACTCGGCCTCCGCGCCGCCAACCACGGCACCTGGATCGGACGCCAGAGCATCGCCCCAAAGAAGTATTTCAAAAGCCACTCGCCCGTCGACGGCGCGTTCATCGGCTCGGTCGGCACGACGACCCGCGAGCAGTACGAACAGGTGGTCGGCGCGGCCGAGGAGGCCTTCAAAATCTGGCGGGAAATCCCGGCCCCGAAGCGCGGCGAAATCGTCAGGCAGTACGGCGAGGAGCTGCGCAAATACAAAGACCCGCTCGGCCGCCTCGTCAGCTACGAGATGGGCAAGAGCCTGCAAGAAGGCTGGGGCGAGGTGCAGGAGATGATCGACATCTGCGACTTCGCCGTCGGCCTCTCGCGACAGCTCTACGGCCTGTCGATGCACAGCGAACGGCCCGCCCACCGGATGTACGAGCAGTGGCACCCGCTGGGCGTGGTGGGCGTCATCTCGGCGTTCAACTTCCCGGTCGCCGTCTGGTCGTGGAACGCGATGATCGCTCTCGTCTGTGGCGACACCTGCATCTGGAAACCGTCGGAGAAGACGCCGATGTGCGGCGTGGCCTGCCAGCTTTTGTTCAACAAAGTGTTGAAAGCCAACGATTTACCCGACGGGATTTGTTGCCTCGTGAACGGCGACTACCGCGTCGGCGAGATGATGACGAAGGACGGGCGGGTGCCACTCATCAGCGCGACCGGCTCCACGAGGATGGGCAAAATCGTCGGTGCGACGGTCGCCGGGCGGCTCGGCCGCAGCCTCCTCGAACTGGGCGGGAACAACGCCATCATCGTCACCCCGAACGCCGACCTGAAGATCGTGCTGACCGGCGCGACCTTCGGGGCCGTCGGCACGGCCGGGCAGCGCTGCACGACGACGCGGCGGCTCATCGTCCACGAGTCGCTTTTTGAAGAAGTCAAAAAGTCCTCGCCAAGGCTTACGGCCAACTGAAAATCGGCGACCCGCTCGACACGGCGAACCACGTCGGCCCGCTCATCGACACGGCCGCCGTCGACAATTATCTCCACGCCATCGAGGAAGTGAAAAAGGCGGGCGGCCGCTTCGTCGTCGAGGGCGGCGTTTTGACGGGCGACCGGTTTTCGAGCGGCTGCTACGTCAAGCCGTGCATCGCGGAGGTCGAAAACCATTGGCCCATCGTGCAGCACGAGACCTTCGCGCCGATTCTTTATCTCATCAAATACGGCTCGCTCGACGAGGCAATCGCCCTCCAAAACGGCGTCCCGCAGGGCCTTTCCTCCGCCATCATGACCAACAGCATGCAGGAGGCCGAGCGGTTCCTGTCGGCCAGCGGCTCCGATTGCGGCATCGCCAACGTCAACATCGGCACCTCGGGCGCGGAGATCGGCGGCGCGTTCGGCGGCGAGAAGGAGACCGGCGGCGGCCGCGAGTCCGGCTCCGATTCGTGGAAGGCCTACATGCGGCGGCAGACGAACACCATCAACTACTCGGCCTCTGTGCCGCTGGCGCAGGGCATCAAGTTCGACCTGGGTTGAACCGGGATTTTCTCGAAAAGACGGATGGGAAGGACGGTGCGCCGCTCCTTCCCATCTTTCTTTTCAGGAAATTCATAATTCTTAAAGCCCATTGTTTGACACTAAAAGGAGAAGCTCCGCAGAACCCAAAAATACCTTCGCCGCCCGACAAGCAAACTGACAAGATGCGCAAATTCGGGCTGATTTTGGGGCTTTGTGCCCCTCTTTCCCTCCTCTCGCAGAGCGACACGGCGACGGCCAACGCCCTCGCCGCCAAGCTCGGGCGGATGTCGCTCTCGGGCTACGGGGCGATGAACTACCACAACTTCAACTGGCAGACCGACTCCGTCAAGCGCAGCACCATCGACAACGAGCGCTTCGTCCTCGACTTCGGCTACCGCTGGACCGACCGGCTGAAGCTCAACACCGAAATCGAGTTCGAGCACGGCGGGACGGGCGTCGAGGTCGAGTTCGACCGCTTCGAGGAGTTCGGCGAGTTCGAGTTCGACGTGAGCAAGGGCGGCGAGGTGCTGGTCGAGCAGATGAACCTCGAGTTCGGCCTGCCGTGCCGCCTCAACCTCAAGGTCGGCCGGGTGAAGGTGCCGTTCGCCCTCATGTTCAGCCGCGACGAGCCGACGGACTACCCGACCGCCACCGGCTCGGAAATGGAGGTTCAAATCCTGCCGACGAATTGGACGGAGAACGGCCTCCTCCTGAAAGGGATTTTTGGGAAACACGGCCGCTGGCTCTGGCACCTCGCCGTCGTCAACGGCCTCGACGGGAGCGCGTTCAACTCGGCCAACTGGATAAAGCGCGGCAACCAGACCCGTTTCGAGATGGTCAACGCCGAGAACTTCGCCGCCGTCGCCCGCCTCGACTTCCACCCGCACGACGAATTCCTCCTCGGCATCTCGGGCTACGTCGGCAACACGACCGGCAACCGGCCGAAGCCCGACCTGCGCGTCGAGACCCCGCTCGGCGTCGGGGAGGTTCACTTCCAATGGAAAAAAGCCCCGATCAACCTCTCGGCGATGGCCCTCCTCGGCGCGCTCGGCAACTCGGAGGCCCTCTCGAACCAGAACCGAAACCTGTCGAACAACCTCAACGTCAAGCGCACGCCCGTCGGGGCGGCGGCGGCGGGCGCGTTCGCCGAGGCGGGCTTCGATGTGCTCGGCGAGCGCGGGCTGTTTTTCAAATCCTCGAAAAGGGAGGGCCTGCTATTCGGCCGCTTCGACTGGTACGACACGCAGTTTCGGACGGAAGGCCAGATTTTCAACAACCCGCGCTGGGAAAGGCGGTCGTGGACGGCTGGCGCGGTCTTCAAAATCATCGAAGACGTGCAACTGAAAGCCCAGTTCACCGACCGCCTCGTGGGCGCGCCCGCGCCGACCAGCGTCGACGGGGGGCGGCACGAACGGACGTTCGTCGCGGGTTTCGCTTTTGAATTTTAAGACTCAACCGACATGAATAGAACCATTTTCATCCTCCTCGCAGCCCTCGCGCTGCCCTTTTCCAATTGCAAAAAAGGCGACACGCAGCTCGCCGACCACAGCCAAGTCCTGCAGAACCTCGGCACCGACGTCGTCCTCGCCACCTATGCCGAGATGGACGCCAAATCGCAGGCGCTGCTGGCGCGGCTGACCGCCCTTGAGGCCGCACCCTCCGCCGCCAACCTCGAGAGCGCCCGGCAGGCTTGGCGCGAGGCGCGGGTGCCGTGGGAACAGTCGGAGGGCTTCCTCTACGGCCCCGTCGACCAGCAGGGCATCGACCCGGCCATCGACTCGTGGCCCGTCAACCAGCCCGACCTCGACGCGGTGCTCTCCAGCTCGAACGCGCTGACGAAGGCCTACATCGACGGGCTGGACGGGACGCTCAAGGGCTTCCACACCATCGAGTACCTCATCTTCGGGTCGAGCGGCGACAAGGCTTTTTCGGATTTCACGCCGCGCCAGTTCGAGTACCTGCGGGCCTGCGCGGAGAGCCTGAACGGGGCAATCCATCAACTTTACACCGCCTGGAACCCGGCCGGGGGCAACTACGTCGCCAACATCACCGGCGCGGGCAAGCCGGGCAACACCGTCTACCCTTCGCAAAAGGCGGCACTCGAGGAAATCGTCAACGGCCTAGTCACCATCGCCGATGAGGTGGCCAACGGGAAGATCAACGACCCGTTCAGCCAGCAGAACGTCAACCTCGAGGAGAGCCGCTTCAGCGCCAACTCGAAGGCCGACTTCGCCGACAACATCCGCAGCATCCGCAATGCCTACACGGGCGTGTTCAAGAACGCCTCCGGGCTGGGCATATCGAGCATCATCGCCGCGAAGGACGCCGACCTCGACGCGAAGACCCGCCAGCAAATCGACGCCGCCATCGCGGCCATCGAGGCCATCCCCGGCACGTTCACGACAGCGATTTTCGAGGCGAAGCCGAGCGTCGAGAACGCCCAGCAAAAAGTCCGCGACCTCCAGCAGACGCTCGAAAGCGGCGTCCTGCCCATCATTTCCAACCTCTAAAAGATGAGGAAACTGCTTCTGACGGGGACGGCCCTCCTCGTCCTGTTCGCTGCTTGCCGTCGCGGCGACGACGGCCCGGCCGATGCCGAGGACCTCAAGCTCGGCGGCGAGACCACCTCAAGCGGCACCTACATCACAGCCTTCCAACAGCCTGCCGCCAATTTGAGCGAGGCCGAATCGGCCCTCCACCTCGCGGCGGACAAGGCATTTGGCGACATCTTCGTCACCGCGCCAGCCACTGTCAACAGCGGCCTCGGGCCGATCTTCAACCAAAACTCCTGCGAGAACTGCCACGTCGCCAACGGCCGCTCGCCCTTCCCGACCGACGCGGCCGATCTGCGTGGGCTGCTCTTCCGAATCAGCGTCGCCGGGGCCGGGTCGCACGGCGAGCCGCTGGCCGTGCCGGGGTTCGGCGGGCAGTTGCAGACGAGGGCGCTTTTTGGGAAACAGCCCGAGGCCAGCCTATCGTGGAAACAGGTGGAGGAAATCAGGACGTACCTCGACGGCGAGCAAATCACCCTGTCGAAACCGGTTTTTTCTATCGAAAACCCCTATCAAACCTGGCCGTCGGGGGCGATGATGTCGCCGCGCATGGCCCCGCCGGTCATCGGGCTGGGGCTGTTGGAGGCCGTCGCGGAAGCCGACATAACGGCCCTCGCCGACCCCGATGACGCGAACGGCGACGGCATCTCCGGCCGCCCCAACCGGGTCTGGGACTACAAAAACCAGCAGGTCGCGCTCGGCCGCTTTGGTTGGAAGGCGGGCCAGCCGAACCTCATACAGCAGTCGGCCGCCGCCTACAACCAGGACATGGGCGTGACCAGCCCCTACTTCCCGACCGAGAGCAGCGACGGCCAGCCGCAGGCCGACGGCCTCGCCGACGAACCGGAAATCGACGAGGCAACGCTGAAGGCGACCGTTTTCTACCCGCAGTCGCTGGCCGTGCCGGAGCGGCGAAACTCGGCCGACAAAAAAGTGGCGGAGGGCCGAAAGCTCTTCCTCGGCGCGAAGTGCGGCTCGTGCCACAACCCGAAATTCACGACCGGTGCGCACCCCGAGCACGCCTTTTTGAGCCACCAGACCATCTTCCCCTACACCGACCTCCTGTTGCACGACATGGGCGACGGCCTTGCCGACAACCGGCCCGACTTCGAGGCCAGCGGCCGCGAATGGCGCACGCCGCCGCTCTGGGGCATCGGCCTGACGCAGGTCGTGGGCGGCCCGGCGGCGCGGTTCCTCCACGACGGCCGGGCGCGGACGCTCGAAGAGGCCATCCTCTGGCACGGCGGCGAGGCGCAGGGCAGCGTCGACAATTTCACGAAAATGGGAAAAACGGAGCGGGAGAAGCTCGTCCTCTTCTTGCAGAACCTTTGACTGGGTCAGCGGCCCACCAGCCGCCGGATGCGGAGCTGCATCTCGACCGGCTTAAACGGCTTGGTGATGAAGTCGTCTGCCCCGGCGCCGAGCGCGTCCATGAGCGGCGCGTCGTCGTCCTCGAGGTCGGCGATGAGGATAACGGGAACCCGACTCTGCTGCTCGCCGCGCAGCCAGCGGACGAGGTCGGGCAGTTTCACGCCCGTCATGGCCATGTCGGCGAGGAGGAGGTCGTAGGTGGTTTCGGAGAGGAGTTTTTGGGCCTCCTTCCCGTTTTTGGCGCGGACGACCTCATGGCCCTGCCGCGTCAGACGGAACTCGATGGCCGCGCGGGTAATGTCCTCGTTTTCGCAGAGCAAGACTTTCATGGGGGCGAAAGTAGAAACTGGCCCCTTTAGCTGCTTGTGCAGAGCACCCTCAGGTTCGCCAACTGCCCGAGGCCGGACGTGTAGAACGGGTCTTGTGGCGGCTGCGCCAAGTGAATTAGGGACCGTTAAAGTGTGAACACGTTCGATGGCCGGTTTTCGGGATGCGATGTGCAAGTGCGGGAAGCGAGCCACCTGGCCCATCTCAGCAGTCAGGCCAACACGGCGTCCACCTCTTTGTTGAGCAAGGCCGCGTTGGCCGCACTCATGGCCGTCAGCGGCAGCCGCACCTCGTCGCGGCAGATGCCGAGATGGGCGAGGGCGGCCTTCGCCCCGACAGGATTTCCCTCAATGAAAAGGAGGCGATAGAATTCCAACATGCTGAAATTCAACGGTTTAGCTGCTTCGAGGTCGCCTTTCAAGCAGGCCCTGACCATGTCGGAAAAAGGCCGGGGAGTCACGTTCGCGACGACCGAGATGACCCCGTCGCCGCCGCCAGCTATGATGGGCAGGGTGAAAAAGTCGTCGCCCGAGATGACGGCGAAGCCCGGCGGCCGGTTGGCGGCGATGGTCAGGATTTGGAAGAGGTCGTTTGAGGCCTCTTTGATTCCGATGAATTTCGAGGAGGCGCGTGCCAGCCGCAAGGTGGTGTCGGCCGTCAGATTCGAGGCGGTGCGGGCGGGGACGTTGTACAAAATGATGGGCAGCGGCGAGGCCTCGGCAAGGCGCATGTAGTGCCGGAAAATCCCCTCTTGCGACGGTTTTGAATAGGCCGGGCTGGCGCAGAGCAGCGCGTCGATGCCCGAAAAGTCGAACGAGCGCATCCGCTCGACGAGGGCGGCGGTGTTGTTCCCGCCGAAAATCCCGAGGACGACGGGGACGCGGCCCGCGGCTTTTTTGACGGTGAAATCGACGACCTGCCACTGCTCGCGGTCGGTGAGGACGCCCGCCTCGCCCGTCGTCCCGAGCGAGACGACGTACTCCACGCCGCCGCCGATGACGTGCTCAATGAGCTTTTCGAGCGCGTCGAAGTCGATTTTCTCTCTGTTGAACGGCGTGACGAGGGCCACTCCCGTGCCGGTGAACTTGTTTTCCATGGTGAAAGAAGCAAGTGAGGGGGTGATTGAAGTCACCCCCTCACTTTGACAAAGCCGTTTATTCAACTTCGACGAGCGCGGGCGAACCGGCGACGACGAGCCTTTTGAAATAATGCTCAATCTGCGGGATAAGCTCGGCCACGCCGCCGCCCGCCCCGAGTTCGATGGAGAGGTCGAGGTTTTTGTAAAAAAAGAGGTGCCCGCCCGCTTTCATCCGGGCCGACGAGC
>JBGAWE010000136.1:0-12557 GCA_044227705.1 Saprospiraceae bacterium | reverse complement strand
CGCTGTTCCGCTCCTATCCGGCGAAGACGACGGGGACGCGCGTCTTCCCGGCGATGAACTTCGTCATCAACAATTTGACGACGAAAAACGAGATCCTGCCGACCACGGATCGGCCGATGACCTTCCGCCTGACCGTCCTCGACAACCACCCGGCCTTCGGCGGGACGGACTATAAGGAGGTCGCTTTTAAAGCGACTACCGAGGCCGGCCCGTTCCGCGTAACGTCTCCGAACACGAATGGCGTGAACTGGAAAATCGGCGAGTTCCTCAAAATAAACTGGGACGTGGCCAACACGAAAGGCGGGAAGGTCAACTGCTCGAAGGTCAACGTCAAGCTCTCGACCGACGGCGGGAACAACTACCCGACGACCCTCGCCGCCAACGTGGACAACGACGGCCTCGAATACATCCAGGTGCCGAACCTGCCCTCGACCACCTGCCGCGTCATGGTCGAGGCGGCGGACAACATCTTCTTCGACCTCTCAAATTTCAACCACAGCATCGCGGCGGCGACGGCGGAGGGCTTCTCGACGGCCCCCTTCCCCGACAACGGAGCGGTCTGCCTCCCGGCGACGTTCGTCTCGACTTTCAAGACCGCCGCGCTCGGCGGCTTCGCTGGACAGGTCACTTTCGCGTTCAGCGGCCTCCCGGCTGGCGCGACGGCCAGTTTCGACAACGCCACCGTAAACGCAGGGGCCGATGCGAAGCTCACCATCAACTGCCCGGCTGGCGTGGCCGAGGGCACCTACGGCATCACCGTGACGGCCACCTCCTCGACCGGCGCGACGGTCACGCACACGGTGAACATCACCGTCGTGGCGAACGATTTCAGTGCGTTGGCCCTCCTCGCCCCCGTCGACGGCGACGGCGCTGCCAGCTCGCTGCCCACTTTCACCTGGAACACCGTCGCCGACGCGGACAGCTACGACTGGCAACTCGACGAGACGCCCGCGTTCAACTCGGCCAACCTGCAATCGAAAACCGGCCTAACGACCGGCACGACTACCCCGCTGGCCACGCTCGCCGATGGGAAGCAGTACTTCTGGCGCGTCCGCCCGCTCAACGCCTGTGGGGCGGGCGACTGGGTCGGGCCGTTCAGCCTTTTCACCCAAAAACAGTCGTGCACGGAGTTTGAGAGCACTTCCGCCTTCAACATCGCGGCGGGCGGCACGCCGACCATCGACTCCAAGATCACGAGCACGTTCAGCGGCATCTTGAGCGACGTCAACCTCACACAGATGACGGGCAACCACGAGAACTACAAAGACCTTGACGCTCGCCTCATCGGCCCGTCCGGTACGGAAGTGATTTTGTTCAAAAACAAGTGCGGCGCGACGAGCACCAACTTCAAGTTCGGCATCGACGACCAGGCGGCCATAAACTTCACCTGCCCGCCCAACGACGGCCTTCTGCGCAAAACCGACGCGACGGCCGGCAACGCGCTCGCCAACTTCAACGGACAACAGGCCGCAGGGTCTTGGACGCTGCGCATCAAAGACCAGACGAGCGGCTCGGGCGGAACATTGACGGGATGGAAACTCCAGCTCTGCGGCGCGGGCGCCTCCAACCCGCCGGTCCTCGTCAACAAGAACCCCGCGACCGTCGCTGCGGGCGGCAACGTGGCCATCGGCAACGACAAGCTCAAATGCACCGACCCCAACAACACGGCCGCGCAGCTCGTCTACACGGTGGTCAAGCCGACGGCAAAGGGCGAGCTTCGCCTCAACTGGGCGACCGTGCTGGGCGCGGGCAGCCAGTTCACGCAGGCCGACCTCGACAACGGATCCATCCGATATTTCCACTACGGCAGTGCCTCGGGCGACAGCTTCACGTTCACCGTCGTCGATGGCGAGGGCGGCTTTATCGGCACCCCGCAATTCGACATCAACCTCGACCCGACGGCCGTCGGCGAAGCGCAAGGCGTTGATTTTCAACTCCTTCCGAACCCGGCGCGCGACGAGGTGACGCTCGTCCTGGGTTCCGCCGAATCTGAATTTACGATGGAAATTGCGGCTGCGACGGGCCAGTTGCTGCGCTCCGAGCACCTCGCGGCCGGGGTTTCGAGCCGCCGCGTCTCGCTGGCTGGGCTGCCGTCGGGCGTCTATTTCGTCACGCTGAAAAGCGCGGGGCGGATGGGCGTTCAACGGTTGGTGAAGGAGTGATTTTGGCCAGCCTTCGGCATGAAAAAAATCCCCGGTCGTTGTCGGCCGGGGATTTTTTTTTCTCATTTCCTGTCCCGCTCGTTTATGAGCACCACGAGCCGCCGGATGGTCCGCCTCCTTATCTCACGCTCCAATTCCTTGTTCGGCTCGTTGAGGATGTACTGGAACTTCATCACCACTTTTTCCTGGTGGATTTCGGCCACGCGCAGGTAGTAGCTGTTCGGCCGGATTTTCTCCGAGAAAGGGCGGAGCGTCTCGATGAGGTCGGCCTCGAGGCTCTCGACGCTGTCGATGGCGTGGAGGTCTATCTCGAACTCGATGCTCGTCTTCTTGATGAGCTGCCGCGAGTAGTTGACCACTTCGAGGGTGAAGACCATGTTGTTGGGGATGGTGATGTAGTCGTCGTCGTCGTTGAGCAAGTGGATGTTCGAGAGGGTGATGTCGACGATTTTGCCCCGGTTCTCCCCGATTTTGACCGAGTCGCCGATGCTCAACTGGCCGCTGAAGGTGAGGATCATCCCGTTTATCAGGTTCGAGATGTACTCTTTTGTCAAAATGGCGAGGCCCGCGAAGAAGATGGAAATCGACGTGATGACCTCTTTGAAATCTACCCGGAACAGCCCGAACAGCCCCGAGATGATGGTGAACGCGACTAGGATGTTGTAGATATGGCCGACGCCGATGGTGAAGTTGTCCTCGCCGCGCAGCTTTTTGCGCCGCCGGTAGAGCCGTGTGACAACGACCTGAAAGACATCGACGAGCAGCAGGAAAATGACCACCCCGGTCACCGTCTCCCAGTAGAACTTGAAGTCGCGGCGGTAGCGGACATTGAAGAGCGATGCCACGTCGATTTCCTCCAAACGAATCCACAGGAGGGTTACGAGCAGGGCGATCTTGACGAGAAACTTGAAAATCTTCATGGCTCAAAAGTCTTCATAGAGGAGGTATTTGGCCCGCATCTTCCTGAATTTGACAAGCTCCGGCTGCCACGACTCCCGGATTTCGGCTTCCGATTTTCCTGCCAAAATCTGTTCTCGGAGCGTCGAATTTCCGGCCAGTTTGTCAAAAAACTTGTTCTTCAAAAACAGGCCACCGCGTCCGCCGAGTTCTTTTTGAAATTGAAAAAGCCATCCGAGATCGAGTCGCCTTTTTTGAAACAAGTCGTTGACGTTCAATGAGTTGAAGTCGATTCCACAGCATTTCTTTCCTGAAAAGAGCGGTTCCCGCGCTGCCTCGCAAGGCTGCGGAGTGAAACAGAAATCGGACGAAATGTCAGGATTCCCCAGCACCTGAAATGGTGCCTCCGTGCCGCGCCCGACCGAGACGTTCGTCCCCTCGAACAAACAGAGCGAAGGGTAGAGCATGACCGCCCGTTGGTTGGGCAAATTGGGCGACGGCCGAACCGGCAGCTCATATGGCATCGAGTGCGACCAGCCCAGGCACGGCACGACGGTCAGCTCGCAACGGAGGCCGCCGTCGAGCCAGCCCTCTCTGTTCATCATCCCAGCCAGCTCGCCGACCGAGCAGCCGTGGACGATGGGGATTGCCAGCTCGCCGACGAAACTTCGGAACTCCGGTTCGAGCACCGGGCCGTCGACATAGTTGCCGTTCGGGTTCGGCCGGTCGAGGACGACGAGCGGCTTTTGGTTCTCGGCGCAGGCCGACATGACCATTTTCAACGTGCTGATGTAGGTGAAAAAACGCGCCCCCACGTCCTGGATGTCGAACACGACGATGTCCACGTCGGCGAGGTCTGCGGCAGCCGGCTTCTTTTTTTTTCCATAAATCGAGACGATGGCGATGCCGGATTTCGCGTCGCGGCCGTCGTCGATTTGGTCGCCCGCGCCAGCCTCGCCGCGAAAGCCGTGCTCGGGCGAGAATATTTTCAACACGTTGATTTTCAACGACTTGAGCGAGTCGATGAGGTGCGTGGTGCCGACCCGAGAAGTCTGGTTGACGACGAGTGCGACGCGCTTGCCAGCCAAAATGGGCAGGTATTCGGCCATCTGATCGGCCCCGACGGCGACGGTTTTTGGCTCCGGCGGGATGGTCGGCGGTGCGGTCGGCCGCTGTTTTTGAAAACAGGAAAAAAGCAGGAGCGCAGCGACGGCAAGCGGTTTCATCGGCGGAAAGTTTGACGTGAAAATACTTTCGCCCGAAAATCGACCCGTGAAAAAAGTCCTCGTCTCTGGCTGTTTCGACCTGCTGCACAGCGGCCACGTTGAATTTTTGAAACAAGCCTCGCAGCTCGGAGGCCGCCTCACGGTCTGCATCGGGTCGGACAAGACCATTTTCGATTTGAAAGGCCGTCCGCCCGTCTGCCACGAAAACGAGCGCAAGTTCATGCTCGAAAACCTGCGCCCGGTCGACGAAGTGCGCATCGGCCGGGGCGGCGGCCACCTCGATTTTTTGCCCGAACTGGATGAAATCCGCCCCGAAATCCTCGTCGTCAACGAGGACGGCTTTTCGAAAGAGAAGGAAAAACTCTGCGCCGAGCGCGGCATCGAGCTGGCCGTCGTTTGAAAAGAACGCCGCACGAAAACCTCTCCCCGCTCGCTCGACGACCAACCTCCGAACCGAGGAAACGATGCCATTCCGCATCGACCTCTGCGGCGGATGGCTCGATCAGCCGATGGTCTCGCGGCACTGGCCGGGGCGTCGTCACGGCGAGCCTCGAACCGACCGAGCAGTTCAACGACCGCCTGGCATGTCAGCTCGACCTCCGGAAGAGCGCGATGAAAAACATAACCGCGCCTCGTCGGCGACCTCAGGTAATCAGCGCTCGCCGCCAGACGATGCACCCGCCAGCACCATCGACATCGCGCGGAACAGACGCGCTCGGCATCACCTGTCCGGGGCTGAACCGGCACGACTACGCCGGGTAGTTTTGGCCTGAAAAAACGACCGCCTGCCACGATGAGGCTGTCCTTTCTTTTTGAAACACCTTTAGCTCGTCCCGCTCGGCCCGCGCCCGACGGCTGGCGACGAACAACACGCGCATCACCCGCCGGCGGGCGCAAAAACTGGCGGAAGCGGCCGACCTTTTTTGGCAATCCAGCCTCGAACGAGACCTCGAAAAGATGGGCCGCACAATGGCCGAAGGCGCGGCGGCGCAATGGGCGATGTTCCCGAACATGGTCTTCGACGGGCTGCTCGATTTGATTGAAAAGCACCGGCAGACGGGCGCGCTCGGCTGGAAATTGAGCGGAGCGGGCGGCGGCGGGTATCTCACGTTGATTTCCGAAAAGCCTGTGGAGGGGGCTGTCTCGCTCAAAATCCGTCGGGCCGGGCCGTGATTTTGTCAGAAAACCACGCCATCCTCCATCGTCAGCCGCCGGTCGGAGAGCGCGGCGAGGTCGGCGTTGTGGGTGACGATGACGAAGGTCTGCCCAAAGTCGGCCCTCAATTTCAGGAAAAGGTCGTGGAGGTCGCGGCTGGTGGCCGAGTCGAGGTTGCCGGTCGGCTCGTCGGCGAAGACGATGACGGGCTGGTTCATCAGGGCACGGGCGACGGCCACGCGCTGCGCCTCGCCGCCGGAAAGCTGGCCGGGCTTGTGGCCGAGCCTTTCTTTCAAACCGAGATAGTCGAGGAGTTCTGCCGCGCGGCGGCGGGCATCGGGCATCGGCCGCTTCCCAATCATGGCTGGGATGAGGCAGTTTTCCATCGCCGTGAACTCGGGCAGCAGGTGGTGGAACTGGAAGATGAAGCCGATTCGGTCGTTGCGGAAGGCCGCCAGTTTTTTGGCCGAAAGCTGACCAACGGCCTCGCCCGCGATGCGCAGCGTGCCGCCGTCGGCGTTGTCGAGCGTGCCGAGGATGTGCAAGAGGGTGCTCTTCCCGGCACCGCTCTTGCCGACGATGCTGACGATTTCGGCGGGCGCGACGGCCATGTTCACGCCTTTCGGGATGTGGATGTACCGTATCGCTTGTTGATGCCGATGGCTTCGAGGATGCTCATTGAATTTGAACCGGGGCAAATCTGCGGAAAACCCGGCTTTGGGGGCGCGCGCGCCTTATTTTTCGCAAAAACCGGGCGGCGCGGCTATGCCGTCTGGCGGGAGGCGGAGTTTCTTGCCGCCCCAACCTCGCCCGCCCCGAACTGCTGAACAACGGTCTCATGAAGGTACTGCAGCTCTGCAAGAAATTCCCCTTCCCGATGAAGGACGGCGAGGCCATCGCCATCACCTATCTGGCGAAGGCCCTCGACTCGCTCGGCGCGGAGGTCTCGCTGCTGGCGATGAACACCTCGAAACACCGCACCGACCTGCGCCTGCTGCCGAGAACTTCGACCACTACCGCGCCATCCACACCGTAGAGGACAACCGGGTGCGGCCGGGGCGGCTTTTTCAACCTGTTTTCGGAGGAGAGTTTTCACATCAGCCGCTTCGTCAGTCAGGAGTTCGAGGCGAAGCTCGTCGAGGTTTTGAAGGCCGGCGATTTTGATGTCGTCCAACTCGAAACGGTCTACCTAGCCCCTTATGTCGATGTGATTCGGCGGCATTCTAAAGCACTCGTCGTGCTGCGCTCGCACAATGTCGAGCATGAGATTTGGGAGCGGATTGCGGCCAACTCGGGCTTTTTCATCAAGAGAAACTACCTGCGGCACCTCGCCGAAAAGCTCCGCAGGTTCGAGGCCGAGACCCTGAACAGCTACGACCTCCTCCTCTCCATCAGCGAGGGCGACCGGCAGGCCTTCAAAAAAATGGGGCTGGAAAAACCCTCGCTCACCATCCCCATCGGGCTGGACTGCGGCGAGTACCGGCCGGATTTCGGCAGCTTCGAGCGGGCGGTCAGCCTTTCGTTCATCGGCTCGCTCGACTGGATGCCGAACGTGGAGGGGCTGCGCTGGTTCCTCGAAGAAGTCTGGCGACCCATCATTTCAAAAAAACACCCCGAGCTGACTTTCCACATCGCCGGGCGAAACACCCCGCGCTGGCTGCGGACGCTCGGCTGGCCCAACGTCGTCGTGCACGGCGAGGTGGCGAGCGCGGCCGATTTCATCAACCAGCACTCGGTGATGGTCGTCCCGCTGTTGAGCGGCTCGGGGATGCGGGCGAAGATTCTGGAAGGCATGGCCCTCGGAAAGGCCGTCATCTCGACGAGCCTCGGCATCGAGGGGATTTTGGTTGAAAAGAACCGCGAAGCCTTCCTCGCCGACACGCCCGAGGAATGGGCGACGGCCATCGACGGCTGCCTTTCGAAAGGGCCGAAACTGGCAGTGGTCGGGCGAAGTGCCCGCCTTTTTGTCGAGAAGAACTTCGACAACCGGGCCGTCGGGGCTGTGGTCGTCGAGGCTTATCGAGAAAGCCTGCGCGTCGAGCAGCGGGCGGTTCCCGAAAAAAATTGAGCCACCGATCATGCCGGACGCTGAAAGCCGAAACGGCTGCCCGAGGATTCGAGCAGCCGTTTCGGCTTTCAGCATTTCAAATTCACCAGCTCCACAGGTCGCTTTCAAAGTTGAAAATCTCGGCCGCGATTCGCTCCCCCTCGAGCAGCGCGTCGCGGCCGGAGGCGTACTCCTCAATCTTCCGGTCGGCGACGTTCGACTCCTTATATATTGAGGCAGAAAACTGGCGCATCTCCAGCACGTCCTCCCAGCTCATGGGCGAGGCGTCGTTTCCGGCGTTGAAAACTTGGTGGCGTGCCAGTTCCTCGCGGGCCGATGGATAGTGGACCCAAAAGAGCGGCTTCTCGTAGCGGAAGTCTCCCGTCGTCTTGTCGAAAATCGAAATCATTGGAGCGATGCCGAGGATTCGGACCTTGAGTTGGCCGATGTTCTTGTCGAAAAACCAGGCTTCTTTGATTCGGAAGCGCTTCACGTCGTCCGCGTCGATTTCATTGGAAACAACGGTCGGCATTTCCTCTCCGGTCTCGATGTCGAAAACGGAGACGGTGTCGGTCGAATTGAGCAGGTCGCGGACGTGCGGCGCATCGAGCGGGGCGGTGAAGCGGTCGGTTTCCGTCGAATAGGCGGTCAGGCGGCCCGCCTCGATGGCGTCCTTCAGGATTTTGAAGAACGGCTCCCTGGCGTCGGCGAACGGCTGGTTGAGCTTCTCGCGGACGTCGACAACGCGCCAGATTCTTTTTTCCCAAAAAATGTCGGCCTCGCGCACGGGCTGATAGGGCAGCACGCGGTGGTCGGCGAGGTTGGTGCGGGAGGTGAAGTCGTCGAGCGGCTCCGAGGCTTCGGAAGCCGGAGCAGGTTTGGCTTGAGCGAAAAGCTGGCTCGCGCCGAAAAGCAGGCAGCCGAAAACGGCCGCACGAGCAGATTGGTGGGACATAAAAACACCGTGTTTAAAAGTGAGATTAGATAGGCTTTTGGCCTCCTCCCAATCGCTCGGGGATTGACCAAAAGCCGTTGATAGATAGAGCGCGAGGGGAACACAGCGTTAATGGCTTTTAGTGTGAAACAGCCATTTTTTTAATGAAAAACCAAGCAAACGGCGCAAAAACCGGCCTTCGCCACCACTTTGAAGAACTTTGCATTTGGTTAACCGGGGGGTGGTTTGCGGCAAAAAAGGCCCATCTACTTTTGTCCCATCATTCAGCACAACAACAATTTCATCTAATAAAACTCGTCTCTGAAATGAAACAACTTCTTTCCATCATGGCCTTTTTGGCCGTCGCCACCTACGCCAGCGCCCAAGCCGTGGCCACTTTCGAAGTGACAACCATCGATTACGGCTTGATCGACAAAGGTGCCGACCCCGTCCGCAAGTTCGCCTTCAAGAACACCGGCAGTGAGCCGCTCATCATCAAGAATGCGAAAGGCTCGTGCGGCTGCACCGTTCCGACCTACGCGAAGGAGCCGATCATGCCCGGCGAAAGCTCCGTCATCGAGGTCCGCTACGACACGCAGCGCGTCGGCCCGTTCACCAAGACCGTCACGCTGACCACCAACGAAGCCGTCGACACCAAGACCCTCACCATCAAGGGAGAGGTGAAGGCCCCGCCGGTCGAGGAGTCCGTCCCGGCCAACAGTGCGACCTCCCCCGCGATGCCTGCCGAGCATCACTGATTTTTGGCTAAATTTTGAACGGTTGCCCCGCAGCCAATCAAGGTCAATAAATAAGCCCTGGTCGAGAGACCGGGGCTTTTCTTTTGGGCAGGCCGGGCTGGTTTGAGTTTCAACAAAAAAAAATCTGGATTGCCGGAAAATCGGACATTTGGCCGCATCTGCACATCACTTCTCATCAAGCGAAACAATGGAAGATCATCCCACCGCCAACTGGTCGAAAGAGGACTACCTCGCCTTCGTCTGCCTCTACGCAGCCAACGCCGACTCGAACATCTCGGAGGAGGAGCTTGAGCTGATTTTTGAAAAAAGCGGCGCGGCGGCCTACCGAGCCGTGCGCCCCGAATTCGACCAGCTCTCCGATTTCGAGCGGGCGGCGCTCATCATGGAGGGCAAGGAGCTGCATTTTCCCGGCCCGGAGGGGAAGACGGAGGTTTTGAGCCATTTGCAAGAGGTCTTCGACGCGGACGGGAAGTTCACACAGGCCGAGCGGATGTACAAGTTGAGCATCGGCAAGCTGCTTTGAGCGGTCTATGGCGCTGATTTCAGCCATTGATTTTTCAAAAAGAAGGGGAGCATGTATCGGCCGCTTCCCTTCTTTTTTTCGTCGAAACACAGGATAACGTTGTGCTACACGCGGATGAAGGCAACCTCGTTGAACTCGTCAATTCGCCCGATGGTCGACGGCTGCCCTGGCTCCGTCTCGCGCTGTCGGTGGCGGACGACGTAGTCGCAAGCCTGAAGGACATCGCTCTTTATCTGCCCGAAATGCTCTGGGAACGGCTCGCCCGAAGTGTTGGCCGACGTCGAGACGATGGGCCGGCCGAGCTTCTCTATCAACTGGCGGCAAAACTCGTCGCGCACGATTCGGATGGCGGCCGTGCCGTCGGGCGAGAGGGCGGCAGCGGGAAGATTTAAGGGCTCCTCGTAAATCATGGTGAGCGGCCGCTGGTGGTGGGCGAGCAAGGTTTCGAGTCTAGGCGGGACGTAGGCGACATGTTCCTTCAACATCTCGATGCTCGACACCAGCAGAACGTAGCCCTTCTCCGGTGGCCGCTGTTTTATCTCCGAAATCCGGGCGATGGCAGCCTCGTTCGTAGCGTCGCACGACAGGCCCCAGATGGTGTCAGTGGGGCAGCAGACGATGCCGCCGCCGTTCAGGATTTTGGCTATTTCGTCGAGGTCGTCTCTGAAAAACATCTTGTTCGAGCTAATTTTGAGCAAATTTTCAGGGAAAAGCCGCACCCGGCGGCTCTGTTTTTTTCGTTCTCCGGGCGGCAAACTTATGGCCAAACAGACGGCCAAAGGCACATTTCAAACCTTTTCGACCATGAAGAAACTCCCCTCTCTAGCCCTTCGACTACTCGCAGCCGCGCTTTTTCTCCCGATGTTGATGGCCGCGAAGCATATCGTCGGCGGCGACTTTTCATACACCTATGTTGGCCCCGGCACGGCGGCCAACAGCTCCCGCTGGCATTTCACGATGAACGTCTACCGCGACGACAACTCGGGCAGCTCGAGTGCCCCGCTCGACCAAGAGGCTGTCATCACGATCTACGACGAGGTCGCGCCTGACCAGTACGTCCTCGTCACCACGCTGCTCGTGCCGCTGCAAAAATTGGGCAACATCCCAGTTACCCTCGCCAGCCCCTGCCTGACCGTCCCGCCGGACATCGCCACCGAGCACGGGCGGTATGAATTTGACCAAGACCTGCCCATCGTCGGGCACAGCTATCACATCATCTACCAACGGTGCTGCCGCAACGTGACCATCTCGAACATCGCTACACCAGGCGACGTCGGGGCCACCTTCATGGTCGAGCTGACGAGTGCGGCCCAACAGCTCAACAACAGCGGCCCAGTCTTCAAGAACTTTCCGCCCGTGGCGCTTTGCGCCAACGTCCCGCTCGTCTTCGACCACTCGGCCGTCGACACCATCGACGGCGACGTATTGAAATACAGCCTCTGCGCGCCGCTGAAAGGCGGTGGCAACGACACCTCGCCGGGCGGCGCCCCCACCTGCACAGGCTCTACGCCCAACCCGGCTTGCCCGCCGCCGTTCGGTACGGTCTCGTTCATCACGCCGTTCACAGCAGCGCAGCCGATGGGCGGCAACCCGGCTGTCGTCATCAACCCGACGACGGGCGTCATCTCGGGGAAGCCGACCACGGTCGGGCAGTTCGTCGTCGGTGTCTGTGTGGAGGAATACCGCAACGGCGTGCTTATCTCGGTGCTGCGGCGCGACTTCCAGTTCAACGTCGTCGACTGCCAGCCGACTGTTTTGGCCGACATCAAAGAGGACTCGCTCTCCGGCTCCAACACTTACAAAGTCATCTCTTGTGGAAGTCAAACCTTGAAAATCCTCAATGAGAGCTTTTACAAAAACAACATCGACAATTGGTACTGGCTCTTCGACCTCAAGGGCGTGAAGGACTCGCTGCCCGGCACCTCGGCCGATTTCACGAAGAACTGGGACGCGCTCGTGACCTTCCCCGACACTGGCAACTACAAGGGCATCCTCGTCCTCAACCCCGGAACCGTCTGCGGCGACACGGCCGAGGTCGTCATCAAAATCAGGCCAGACATAAAGGCCGATTTCGAGTGGCACCAGGATTCCTGCGTTCGGGGATTGACGCAGTTTATCGACAAGTCAAAATCGGGCGGTGGCCCCATCCGCTATTGGGAATGGTCGCTGCCGGACACGACCATCACCGGCCTGCCCGATTTCAGCTACATTTACGAGACGGAGAACGACCACAACGTCCGCCTTTTCGTGGTCGACACGAGCGGCTGCCAGGACTCTTTGACGCTGCCGATTCCCTACCTTCATTTAAAGCAACTGGCCGAATTCGACTGGTCGCCAAAGACGTTGAACTCCTACCAAAAGACGGTGACGTTCACCGACCTGTCTTTGAACCCGGTGAAGTGGCAGTGGCTGTTCGACAAGTTCGGCGCCTCGTCGTCGCAAAACCCCGTTTTCGAGTTCCCGGACACGGGGCAGGTGACGGTCAGGCTCTACATCACCGACGACCGCGGCTGCCGCGACTCGGTCTCGCACCGGCTCGACATCGTGCCGTTCATCAGTTGGTTCATGCCCAACGCCTTCACGCCGGACGACGACGGCATCAACGACACCTTCCTCGGAAAGGGCGTTTTGGACGGCGCGAGCGGCTTTAACTTCTCCATCTGGAGCCGCTGGGGCGAGGAAATCTTCTCCACCAAAGACCCCGAGACCGGCTGGAACGGGCGGAAACACAACACGGGGAAAATCGTCCCGGCGGGTGTCTATGTCTACCTGGTGACTTTCACAGGGCCGAGGGGCGACAAGTTCGAGTACAAAGGCTTCGCCACCGTAGTCCGATGATGGCACAACTTTTACGG
>JBGAWE010000135.1:0-12317 GCA_044227705.1 Saprospiraceae bacterium | reverse complement strand
GAGTACCGAATCCGGGCGACCATCGTGACCTACACGAAGAAAAGCTCCATCGCCGCCGACCGCGACTCGCTCACCATTGCCTGGGGCGACGGCACCTTCAGCACCCTCCCGCGCAGCAACGGCGGCGGCAACGGCGAGGACCTCGGCAACGACATCCAAAAGAACATTTACTCGGGCGAGCACCAGTACGCCGGGGCCGCCCGCTACGTCGTCTCGATGACCGACCCCAACCGCATCAAGGGCATCCTAAACGTCAACCCCCCGAGCAGCGACAACGTGCCCTTCCACATCGAGACGGCCTACACCATCCCCGATTGCCAGTTTGGGGGGTACAACTCGACGCCCGTTTTGCTCCAGCCGCCGATTGATTTTGCTTGCGTCGGCCACCCTTTTCGACACAACCCGAACGCCTACGACCCCGACGGGGACAGCTTGAGCTACAGCCTGCTCGTCCCGCTGGCGGATGTTGGGTCGCCGGTGCCGAACTACAGCTTCCCGAGCGCGATTGGGGCAGGCAGTTTTTTTCAATTGAACGAAAAGACGGGCGACATGCTCTGGTCGTCGCCGCAGGTGCCGGGCGAGTATAACGTGGCCTTTTACGTCATCTCGTGGCGGCAGCTCGTGCCGGGCCAATGGACGGCGACCGACTCGACTATCCGCGACATGCAAATCCTCGTCAGGGACTGCAAGAACGAGCCGCCGACGGTTGTTGCCCCCAATCAAATCTGCGTTGTCGCGGGCGACACGGTCGAGTTCGACGTAACCGGAAGCGACCCCGATTCGGGGCAGATGGTGCGGTTGACTGCGACGGGCGCGCCCTTTTTGAGCAAGTTCAGCCCGGCCGTTTTCGACGTGCCGACGGGCTTCGTCGCCTCGCCGGTCGTCGGGCATTTCAAATGGGTGACGGCCTGCGAGCACATCAGCGACCAGTATTATGGCGTGGCTTTCAAGGTCTCCGACAACTTCCTCGACACTACGGGCTTGATTGATTTGAAACAGGTTCGGATAAAAGTCGTCGGCCCGCCGCCGCTCGATTTGCAGGCGGTCTCGAAATCCGGGAAAGTTGAGCTGAGCTGGGAGAAGCCTTACCAGTGCGAGGCGGCGGCCGAGGATTATTTCTACGCCTTCTCCGTCTGGCGGCGCGAGGGGCCGAACCCTTTCGCCGTCGACACTTGCAACCCCGGCCTCGCCGGAAAGGGCTACACAAAGCTCATCGACTCGACGGAGGCGGTGCAGAACGGCCGTTATTTTTTCGAGGACAAAGACGTCGAGCGCGGCCGCACCTATTGCTACAGAGTCGAGGGGAAGTTTGCCCGGACGAGCTTCGGCGGCTACCCGTTCAACATCGTCGAGAGCCTGCCCAGCGAGGAGGTCTGCGTGCAGTTGCCGAAGGACTTGCCGCTCATCACGAACGTCTCGATATCGAAAACCGACGCGGCCGACGGCTCGGTCGACATCCGGTGGTCGAAGCCCGACGCGAAGGATTTGGACACTTTGATGAACAAGCCGCCCTATCGGTACCAGCTCCTCCGCGCCCCCGGTCTGACGGGCGGCAGCTTCTCGGAAATACCGGCGGCGAACTTCACGACCAACAGTTTTGCGGCGGCAAACGACACTTTTTTCTTTGACAATCAACGAGATACGCGCTCCGACGGCTGGCGGTACCGCGTCGATTTCTACACAAACGGCTCGGCGACGGCGCTCGGGTCGACGACGGTCGCCTCGTCCGTTTTTTTGAAAATCAAGTCCACCGACCAGGAGAACGACCTCTCGTGGGAGGAGTCGGTGCCGTGGAAGAACAACAGCTACACGGTTTTCCGGCAAAATGACTTGACCCAAAATTTCGACAGCATCGCCTCCGTGGCGAAGCCGCTTTTTGCAGACAAGGGATTGGTCAACGGGAAGAACTATTGCTACAAAATCCAGTCCGTCGGCACCTATGCCATCGGCGGCGTGGTCGACCCGATTCTCAATTTTTCGCAGGAGGCCTGCGGGACGCCGATCGACACGGTGCCGCCCTGCCCGCCGGTTCTCTCGGTGAGCAACCTCTGCACGACGGGCGAGCCGTTCGACCCGGCCGCGACCCTCGAAAACCTTCTTTCATGGACAAACCCGAACAGTGCCTGCGGCGGCGCGGACGACGTGGCGGGCTATACGGTTTGGTGGATAAACGGCGACGCGGTTCAAGTTTTGGAAACCTTGACCTCGGCGGCCGACACTTTTTACGGCCACCAACTCCAGTTGAGCCTCGCCACCTGCTATTTCGTCGAGGCGTTCGACTCGGTCGGCAACAAGTCCGCCTCGGCGACGGTCTGCGCCGACAACTGCCCGGTCTACGAGCTGCCGAACACCTTCACGCCGAACGGCGACGGGGCCAACGACCTGTTCAAGCCGCGCCCCGGTTGGCGCTTCGTCTCGTCGATTGACCTGAAAATCTTCAACCGCTGGGGGAACCTCGTCTGGACGACCACCGACCCGGCCATCAACTGGGACGGGCGCAACTCGGGCGGGCAGGAGCTTGCCGAGGGGGCGTACTATTTCACCTGCACGGTCTCGGAGCTGTTCGTGTCGGGGGTGAAGCGGCGGGAGTTGAGCGGGTGGATTGAGGTGGTCAGATGAGCCCCTCCCGCAACAAGTCGTGCAGGTGCAAGACCCCGATGTAAGCGCCCTTTTCATCGACCACCAAAAGCTGCGTGATGCTCCGCGCCCGCATCAGCGAGAGCGCGTCGACGGCCAGCGTTTCGGGCGAGACGGTCTTCGGGTTTGCCGAGAGGATGTCGGCGGCGGCGACTCTTTCAAAACCAACGCCCTTTTCGAGCATCCGCCGCAGGTCGCCGTCGGTGATGATTCCCTCCAGTTTTCCGGTTTTGGAGACGACGGCCGTCGCGCCGAGCCGTTTCGAGCTGATTTCAAAAATCACCTCGCGCAGCGGCGCGTCCGGGGCGACGGCCGGTTTTTCATTCAATATAAAAAGGTCGGCGACGCGCAGGTAAAGCTGCTTGCCGAGCGAGCCGCCGGGATGGAACTTTGAAAAATCCTCGGGCGAGAAACCCCGCAAGGCGAGCAGCGCGACGGCCATCGCGTCGCCCAGCGCGACCATCGAAGTCGAGCTGGCGGTTGGGGCGAGGTTGTTCGGGTCGGCTTCTTTTTCGATGGGGATTTCGAGGAAATGGTCGGCCTGTTTTGCCAAAAAACCGGCCGGGCTGGCGGCGATGCCGATGATTTTGTTCCCCAAATTTTTGACGAGCGGGACAAGTGCCTTGATTTCCGCCGTCTCGCCGCTCTTCGAGAGGATGAGCACAAAGTCCTCCGGCTGCACCATCCCAAGGTCGCCGTGCAGCGCGTCGGCGGCGTGCATGAACAGGGCGGGCTGCCCGGTCGAGTTGAGCGTCGCCGCGATTTTCTGGGCGACGATGGCCGACTTGCCGACGCCCGTCACGACCAACCTCCCCTTCGTCGAAAAGACCGCCTCGACCGCCTCGGCGAACGCCTGGCCGATGCTTTTTTCGAGCGCGGAAAGCGCGTCGCGCTCGATGGAGACGGTGGCGCGGGCGGCCCGCAAAATCAGTTCAGAATTATTTTGAGGCACTGTTTTCAAAGTTGAATGTCTTTTTACCTTTGACGGCTTTTGAAAAAAACAGGGCAAAAATAGCCCGACTCAAGGCCGAATAAGCCTCGAAGCCCAGCTTCGGGGGTAATCCGTGAACGACAGAAACACGCCCGTCCCAAGCCTTTCGGGGCGGGTTTCTTTTCAAATCCTGATGTGCAAGTCATGACGACGACTGTAGAAAAAACAAAAAAGACCGCCAGCAAAACGAAGCCCTCCCCCAACAACCCCAGCGTCCCGAAGACCCTCGCCCCTCGCCTCAACGGCGAAGGCGACTACCTCCTCGAAAACCTTGAGAAGTATTTTGGCTTCACCTCCTTCAAAGGGGTGCAGCGCGACATCATCCAGTCGGTCCTCGACGGGCACGACACCTTTGTCATCATGCCGACGGGCGGAGGCAAGTCGCTCTGCTACCAGCTCCCCGCGCTGATGATGCCGGGGACGGCCATCATCATCTCGCCGCTCATCGCCTTGATGAAAAACCAGGTGGACGCGATTCGCGGATATTCGGAGGAGGACGAGGTCGCCCACTTTTTGAACTCCTCGCTGTCGAAGGCGCAGATGAAAAAGGTGAAGGCCGACATCACGGCGGGCAAAACCAAATTGCTCTACGTCGCTCCAGAGACCTTGACAAAAGAGGAGAACATCGAGTTCTTTCGCAACTCGAACATCTCGTTCGTCGCTGTCGACGAGGCGCACTGCATTTCGGAATGGGGCCACGACTTCCGCCCGGAGTACCGCCGAATCAAGATAATGATCGACGCCATCGGGCGCGACATCCCCGTTATCGCGCTGACGGCGACGGCCACGCCGAAGGTCTCGACGGACATCGTGAAGAACCTCGACATGGAGAACGAGCACAGCTTCGTCCTCTCCTTCAACCGCGAGAACCTCTTCTATGAAATCCGGCCGAAGCAGAAACGGGAGCAGACTTTCAAAGAGATCATCCGCATCATCAAGGAGGGTTTCAGGGGCAAGTCGGGCATAATCTACGTCCAGAACCGGAAGACGGCGGAGGACATCGCCGAGGTCTTGAACGTCAACGACATCCGCGCCGCCGCCTACCACGCGGGCCTCGACCCGAAGACCCGCTCGGGGGCGCAGGACGACTTTTTGATGGAGAACATCGAGGTCATCTGCGCCACCATTGCCTTCGGCATGGGCATCGACAAGCCGGACGTGCGCTTCGTCATGCACTACGACATTCCGAAGTCCATCGAAAACTACTACCAAGAGACCGGCCGGGCCGGGCGCGACGGGTTGCAGGGGCATTGCATCGCTTTTTATGCATATGCCGACATCGTCCGGTTGGAGAAATTCCTGCGCGACAAGCCTGTTGCGGAGCGGGAGATGGGTGCGCTTCTGATGCAGGAGGTCGTCGCCTATTCGGAGACGGCCGCTTGCCGCCGCCGCTTCCTGCTGCACTATTTCGGGGAGGAGTTCGAGGAGGCGAACTGCCAGAAGATGTGCGACAACTGCAAGAACCCGAAAGAGAAGGTCGAGGTCACCGACGAGATGAAGAAGGCTTTGACGGCGGTGAAAGACCTCAATGAAAACTACCTCCTCAAAGTCTACATCGACTACCTGCTCGGCAAGGACTCGAAGGAGATGATCGACTTCCGTTTCTCCGAGAACGAGAACTACGGGATGGGCGACGACCGCGACGACAACTTCTGGAACTCCATCTTCCGCCACGCGCTCATCCACAACCTCATTCGGAAGGACATCGAGCACTACGGCCTCCTGCGGCTGACGGACGAGGGGCGGAAGTTCCTCGAAAAGCCGACGAAGGTCGAAATCACCATCAACCACAACTACGACGAGGACGAGGCCGACCTCGAGGACTCGGGCGGCGGAACGGCCGTCCTCGACGAGCAGCTGGTCAACATCCTCAAAGACCTGCGGAAACTGCAGGCGAAGAAGCACGGCGTGCCGCCCTACATCATCTTCCAAGACCCGACGCTCGACGACATGGCCACGCGCTACCCCATCACGATGGAGGAGCTGGCCCAGTGCCAGGGCTGCAACCCCGGCAAGGCGCAGAAGTACGGCAAGGCATTCATCGAGACCATCGCCGCCTATGTGGAAACGAACGAGATTGACCGGCCGGTCGACATCACCATCAAGACCGTCGCCAACCGCTCGAAGACAAAGGTGGCCATCATCCTCGCCATCGACCGCAAAATCCCGATGAAGGACATCGCGCGCGGCAACCAACTGACGCTCGTCGAACTGCTCGAAGAACTCGACAGCATCATCGGCTCCGGCACCAAGCTCCGCCTCGACTACCACCTCAACACCGCCATCGACGAGTACGCCCGCGAGACCATCCTCGACTATTTCATGACGGCCGAGACCGACTCGGTCGACGCGGCCTTCGCCGACCTGAAGGACGACGAAATCAAGTACGAAGAGATCCAGTGGATGCGGCTGAAGTTCCTTTCGGACAACGCAAACTGATTCCAAACCGTTGATTTTCAACCACTTGAAGACCCGCCGAGGGGAAACGTCGGCGGGTCTTTATTTTCCAGACCGGCACGGTTTTCCGCTAAAACATCAAAACAGGTATTCCCGAAAATGACAATCCACGCCCACCACGGCCCCATCGACAACCGCTCCGCTGCCCTCCTCGTCCCGTTGCGGCAGGACGACGCGCTCGCCCAAAACCTCGCCGACGTGGCCGCGATGGTCGGCTGCCCGGCCGAGGTCTTGCAGGCCGATTTTCGGGGAGACTTGAAAGAGGCGATTCCCGTCTTTTCGAGCAATCCGTCGTCGCCCGCCCGGATCTTTTTGCTCGGCCTCGGAAAGGAGTTGAAGATGGGCGAGGCCGTCGCGGCGGCGCGGAGCTTTTGCCACAAAAACAAATCGAAGCTGCCCGCGTCGCTGTCCGTCGAGCTGCGGCAATTTGTTGACAATGAACAAGTTGCGCTCGCCGCCGAGGCCGTGGCCAACGGGTTGGAGCTTGGGCTTTACGACATTTCCCTTTTTAAAACGGAGGAGAAAAAAGCCGTCGTGCTGCTCGGCGAGGAGGCCGAAATCCGGTTTTTCGTCCCCGAAAACTCGGTTGAAAATGCCGAGCGGGCGGCCCGTCGCGGCCAGCTTTTCGGTCAGACGCAGAAGCGAATCTTCGACCTATTGAACGCGCCGGGCAACAAGAAACTGCCCGTCGACCTCGCCAACTGGGCCGTCGAATCGGGCAAAAAGCACGGCTTTTCGACGAGAGTCCTTCTCAAAGAAGATTGTCAAAAGGAAGGCCTCAAAGCCCTTCTCTCCGTCAACGACGGCAGCGCGAACGACCCGGCCTTCATCGTCATGGAATACAAGCCGACCGACGCGGCGACCAAAATCGGATTGGTCGGAAAAGGGGTCACTTTCGACACGGGCGGCATCTCCATCAAGCCGAACGACAACATGCACCTGATGAAAAGCGACATGGGCGGCGCGGCGGCCGTGTTTGGCGCGATGGAGATGGCGGCCAAACTGCGGCTGCCGGTTCACCTGATTGGCATTGTGCCATCAACGGAAAACATGGTCGACGGGAAGGCCACGAAGCCGGGCGACGTGGTCGGCTCCTATTTGGGAAAGACTATTGAAGTGATTGACACTGATGCGGAAGGCCGAATCATCCTCGCCGACGGATTGGGCTACATGGTCAAAAATTTTGCGCCGGACGTGATGCTCGACCTCGCCACCTTGACCGGCAGCATCGTGCGGACGCTCGGCTCGCAAGCTGCCGGGGTGTTTTCCCAGAATGATTCTCTGAGCGAAAAATTGACCGCTGCGGGCGAGCGGTCGGGCGAGCGGCTCTGGCGGCTGCCGATGTGGGACTCGTTCAGCGACACCATCCAGAGCGACGTGGCCGATGTGAAGAACTTCAGCGGCAAGCCCATCCACGACGCAATCAATGCCGCCAAGTTCCTCGAGGTTTTCACCGAAAAACACCCCGCATGGGCGCACCTAGACATCGCGGGCGTGGCCATGACGGCCAACGAGTTCAGCGCCGACCGCTCGGCGACGGGATTCGGGATTCGGTTGCTCACCTCCTTTTTGGAGGCGGCGGCCAATGGCTGACACGCCGAGCGGCTGCATACATTTGCCCCCGAAGCATTACGCAAAATTCGCGCATGACCGACGTCATCCAACTCCTCCCCGAGAGCATCGCCAACCAGATTGCAGCGGGCGAGGTCGTCCAGCGGCCGGCATCGGTCGTGAAGGAGTTGCTCGAAAACTCGGTCGACGCCGGGGCCTCTTCCATCAAATTGGTCATCAAAGACGCTGGCAAAACCCTGATCCAGGTCATCGACGACGGCTGCGGAATGTCGGAGACCGACGCGCGGATGGCCTTCGAGCGCCACGCGACGAGCAAAATCCGCGAGGCGCGGGACCTTTTCAACATCCAGACGATGGGCTTCCGGGGCGAGGCGCTGGCCAGCATCGCGGCCGTCGCGCAGGTCGAGCTGCGCACGCGGCGGCAAATCGACGAACTGGGCACCCTCATCAAAATCGAGGACTCGCGGGTGCAGCTCCAGGAGCATTGCCAGACGGCGGCGGGCACGAGCTTCACGGTGAAGAACCTTTTCTACAACGTCCCGGCGCGGCGCAACTTCCTCAAGGCCGACCCGGTCGAGATGAAGCACATCCTCGAGGAGTTCGAGCACGTCGCGCTGGCGCACCCCGACCTCTTCTTCAGCCTTTCGCACAACGGGCAGGAAATCATGCACCTCCCGGCGGGCAACCTGCGGCAAAGAATCGTGGGCGTTTTCGGGCAAAATTTGAACAAGAACCTCGTCCCCGTCGCCGAGGACACCGACATACTGACCATCAACGGCTTCGTCGGCAAGCCCGAGCACATCAAGAAGACGCGCGGAGAGCAGTTCTTTTTCGTGAACAAAAGGTTCATCAAGTCGGCCTACCTCCACCACGCGATGATGGCGGCCTACGAGGGCCTGCTCACGCCGGAGAGCTACCCGCTTTATGTTGTCTTTTTGGAAATCGACCCGTCCCGAATTGACGTGAACGTCCACCCGACGAAGCAGGAGATCAAGTTCGACGACGAGCGGCTGGTCTACAACTACCTCAAGGTCGCCGTCCGCCACGCGCTCGGGACGCACGCCGTGGTGCCGTCGCTCGACTTCGACCAGGAGGTCAGTTTGTCGAGCGTTGCAGCCACTGCGCCGCAGTCATTCGTTTCGTCGGAGAAAAACTTCACCGTCGAGGATTTCATCAACCAGAATCGCAGCCGCGAATCGTCCGGCGAATATTCCGAAAGAGAAAACCGAGGCCACGCCCAGCCCTCCGGCCGAAACGAGCGCGGCAACCTCGAAAACTGGCAAAAACTCTACGATGGCCTCGACCTCTTCGACCGAAAACAGCCCGACTCGCCCCCCGACGACGGCGAGGAGATAACCGACGTCGAGACGCTCCTCGCCAGCCGCCCGGCGGAGGATTTTGCACGGCCCATCCGGGGCGGCGAGGGCGGTTTTGTGGAGTCCGTCACCATCGAGAGCCGCTTCGAGGCGGAGCCGCCGCCCGCGCTCGACGACGAGACGGGGAGCTTCTCGAAGGCCTCGAAAATCCCCTACCAGGTCCACGGGCAGTTCATCTTGAGCCAATTGCGGTCGGGCTTCCTGCTCATCGACCAGCAGGCGGCAAGCGAGCGCATCCTTTTTGAAAAGTACATGCTCGCCCTCGACGGGCAGGCGGTCGGGACGCAGCAGGCGCTCTTCCCGAAGACGCTCAACTTCTCGGTCGCCGACGGCCGGCTCCTGCGCGACATCCTGCCCGAAATCAACCAGCTCGGTTTTGACATCGAGGAGTTCGGGCGCGACGCGTTCATCGTGCGCGGCGTGCCGGCCGACCTCGCCTCGGGGCAGGACGAGCAGATTTTGATAGACAAACTGCTCGGCCAGTTCAAAGAGAACCACGCCCTCTCGCTCGGCTCGCGCGAGAACATCGCCCGCTCGATGGCCCGCTCGGCGGCGGTGAAGCGCGGGCAGCCGCTCTCGGTGGCGGAGATGCAGCAGCTCATCGACCAGCTCTTTGCCTGCGAGGCACCGTTCAGCAGCCCGGCGGGGAAGCCGACGTTCATCACCTACGAGCTGGACGAAATCCGCAGACGGTTCTCGGAGGGCGGGTAAACCATTGAAAGCCAACTTTTTACAAAGAAAATTTCAAACCTGACGACCATGATGCCACCCTTGCAGGGCGTGACGAGGCACCTCCTCATACTCAACGTGCTCATCTACTTCGCCACCCTCGTGCTGATGCGCGACCCGACCTTCGGCACCGTCGGCGGCGTCGAGACGGTCGATTGGGGCCGCTACTGGCTGGCCTCCTTTTACCCGACGAGCGAGTTCTTCCGGCCGTGGCAGATTGCGACGCACATGTTCATGCACGGCGGTCTGACGCACCTGGCCTTCAATATGTTCTCGCTCTACATGTTCGGTACGATGGTCGAGATGGTCTGGGGGCCGCGCCGCTATCTTTTTTTTTACCTGACCTGCGGACTCGGAGCATGGCTGCTGCACATGGGCGCGACGGGCTGGGAGATCGCCCACGCCACGCCGGAGGAGGCCGCGCAGATCCGCGACGTGCCGATGCTCGGCGCCTCGGGAGCCATCTATGGGCTGCTGGCGGGCTACGGGCTGCTCTTCCCCAACAACGTCATCCAGCTCCTCTTCCCGCCCATCCCGATGAAGGCGAAGTACTTCGTACTCCTCTTGGCGGGCATCGACCTGTACAGCGGCATCAGCGGCAGCGGGGCGGGCGTGGCGCACTTCGCGCACGTCGGCGGGGCGGTGTTCGGGGCCTTGCTCTATTTTTATTGGAACAGGAACCGGCGGAAAATCGGCTGGTGAGCCGTTGACAATCAAACAACTATTTTTTCGTCAAAAAACTAAGCTTTAGTTGAACAACTAAAACTTAGTTACACCTTTGTCCCATCGAAAAACCCAAGGCTCCACGTCATGGCAATTTTTAGGGACAAGACCATCCTCCTCGCCGCCATCCTTTGCGGCTGCACGGCGAAAAACACACCGGTTTACTACGAAGCCGACGGCACCAGCCGCCACCGTTCCGCCGCCGCTGAGGCTTTTCGCGAGAACGGCCAGTGCTTCGCAAACTGCTTGGTCCCAGACCAGTATTCGGTAACGACTTTTCGACTGCCAACCCCCGACGGCAGCGACGCGACGCTGCGCTGGCACGAGGAAAAAATCGAGGTCAGGCCCGCCTCGAGCAGCTGGCAGAGGAAACCCGCACCCGGCGGCGGCAACCAGATGTGCCTCGTCGAGCGGCCCGCCGTGTTCCGAACGGTGTGCGTCGTCGACGACACCTCGGGGCATCGGGGCTTCCGATACGAACCCGTTTCGATTGAAAAACTGGAGAAAAAGGGCGGTTTCGCCCAAAAAACCGCCGTTCTCTGCCCCGAACAGGTCACGCCCGAACTGATCGGCCGGGTCGTTGCGGCGCTGACGGCGAAGGGGTTCCCCGCTCCCGCGTCGGGTGGCGCGACATCGCCCGGATTCCAATCCGCGCTCACGGCCTACCAGCGTTCGGAAGGCCTTCCGGTCGGCCAACTCGATTTTTCCACGATCAAATCGCTCAACATCGGATTATGAAAAAGCTCAACCACAAGGAGGAAGAGGTCATGGCCATCCTCTGGCGGCTTGAAAAGGCCTTCGTCAACGACGTCCTCGCCCAGATGGCCGAGCCTCGGCCGCCGTACAACACCGTCTCGTCGGTCGTCCGGAAGCTGGAGGCGATGGGGCTGGTCGGCCACGAGACCATCGCCGGTTCGCACCAATATTTCCCCATCCTGAAAAGGGAGGACAGCCGCTCGGCGGCGGCGAGGCGCTTCGTCGACCACTATTTCGGCGGCTCGGCGGCGGCGCTGCTATCCTATTTCGTCAAGGAGGAGGAGGTCAGCGTGGACGACATCAACCACCTCCTCGGCTCCATCAAGGAAAAGCTCGACAAGAAGCCCGGGCCATGAGATACCTCCTCGAATCCGCCCTCTGCCTCGCCGCTCTGCACGGTTTCTACCAGGTTTTCTTGCGGAAACTGACCTTTTTCCATTGGAACAGGGCCTTTTTGCTCGTCGCGGCTGCCGCCTCGCTCGCGCTGCCCGCGCTCGACCTGACCTTTTTTCATGAAAAAAGGACGGCTGCCGACGAGCGCGGCATCCTGCCCGCGCTCGTCGAGCAGGCTCAGCAGTTGCCCTCTGGTTTCACCCCAAAGCTCGACGCCCCGGTGGCGATCGGCTGGCAGGTCAGCCTCGGCGATTTGCTTTGGGCGGCCTATTTCGTGGGTTTTTTGCTGCTCGGGGCGCGGGTTGTGCGGTCGTTTTTCGGGCTTTTCAAGATGTTGAAGGGAAGCCGCTCCCAAAGCCTCGGGGCCGGGCCGCCCGACTTCTTGCCCGCCGACCTGGAAGGCTCGCCCGCCGACAGGCGGGGCCTGCCGGTCGCCTCCTTTTTCAGCCACGTCTTTTGGGAAAAGGACAAGCCCGGCACCGACGCCTCGCGCCGTTTGATGCTCGCCCACGAACTCGCCCACGTCCGCGGCTGGCACAGCCTCGATGTGCTCGCGATGGAGGCGATGACCCTTCTGCAGTGGTTCAACCCGCTCATTTACGCCTTCCGACGCTCGTTGCGGGAGGTGCACGAGTTCATCGCCGACGAATGGGCGGCGCGCTCGGCCCCTTCACCGCTCGACT
>JBGAWE010000134.1:0-12599 GCA_044227705.1 Saprospiraceae bacterium | reverse complement strand
GACGACGCGCCGCAGCTCCTCCCCGCGACGGTGCTCGAAATCGTCCAGCGGCTCAACTGTTTTGTGTGCGAAAAGGCGAAGACGGCACGGCATTTCGTCAAGTCCGTCGGCCACCCGAAGCCGATGGCCGAGCTTCTTTTCGAGGAAATCGACGAGCGTGAACCGGAGGCGGCGGCCAAGTTTTTCATGGAAAAAACAAGGCTCGGCCAATCCGTCGGCCTCGTCAGCGAGGCGGGCTGTCCCGGCGTGGCCGACCCCGGCGCGGAAATCGTCGCCCTCGCCCACAAAACCGGAATCGAGGTGGTGCCGCTCGTCGGGCCGTCGAGCATCCTTTTGGCCCTGATGGCGAGCGGGATGAACGGGCAGCGGTTCTGTTTCCACGGCTACCTCTCGCCCAAAAAGGACGAACTCGCCGCCGAACTGCGCCGCCTCGAACAGGAGAGCGAGCGGCACGACCAGACCCAAATCTTCATCGAAACGCCCTATAGGAACAACGCCGTGGTCGAGGTCGCGCTCTCGGTTTTGCAGCTCGACACCCGTTTCTGCACGGCGGCGGATTTGACCGCGCCGACGCAACTCGTTCATTCCCAACCGATTGTCGACTGGAAAAAGACCGCGCGGCCAGACCTGCACAAACGGCCGTCGATATTTTTGGTCTATCGAAAGAAGGGCGTGGGCGGCTCGAAGCGGGTCGGTTAGTTTTGCCCGACGATGCCAACCGGGTCGATTCCTCAATTCTTCAAATCCCTGCCTGTTGGCAGAAAAGCTTGATTCCTCAACAAGAAGATGCGCAGCACACTCCTTTACACCCTCGCCGGGACGCTCATCCTGATAGCCGTTTGGTGGGGCCTCGCTGAGGCGCTCTCGCGGAAGCAGCCAGTCGTCGGCTACTCGACCAACCTCGAAGACCTCCCGGCCGCCGTGCGCGACAGCGTCATCCGAGCCGACGAGGCGAAAATCTCGGCCGCCACCGATTTCAAGAAAATCTACCCCATCCTGCCGACGCCGCTGCAGGTCATCGAGGCCTACCCGAGGCTGATTGCGTCGCCGTACAATCTCTGGGCTAACCTCGGCCGCTCGCTCTGGCTCAACCTCCGGGGGTATTTCTGGGCGATTCTCATCGCCGTGCCCCTCGGCTTCGTGCTCGGGCTGATTCCGGCGGTGAAAAAGCTGTTTTCAAAGCACGTCGACGCGCTGCGCTATTTGCCGCTCACGGCCTTGACGGGGCTGTTCATCACTTGGTTCGGTTTGGACGACTCGATGAAAATCGCCTTCCTCGCCTTCGGCATCCTTGTCTACATGCTGCCCGTCGTCGTGCAGCGCATTGCCGAGGTCGACGATGTCTATGTCAAGACCGTCTACACCCTCGGCGCGACGCGCTGGCAGACCATCCGCTCGGTCTACCTGCCCGCTGTTTTGTCAAAATTCATGGACGACATCCGGGTTTTGACCGCGATTTCATGGACGTACATCATCATCGCCGAGATGCAGAACAACGTCGGTGGCATCGGCGCGCTGGCCTATCAGAGCGGGAAGCGGGGGAAGATCGACCAGGTTTTTGCCATCCTCCTGCTCGTCATCCTCGTCGGCATCGTGCAGGACCGGCTTTTCGCGTGGCTCGACAAGCGGCTCTTTCCCCACAAATACTATTCGACGGCGGCCGCCGCCATCCCCGAGGCTCGGTGGGGCATCTTCATGCTGCTGGGCGTGGTCGCGTTGTTGACCATTTTGCCTGCCGTCCTCCCCTCGCTCGGCGAGGTGCTGACCACTGGCGGCTGGCTCGTCACGGTGGCCTGCCTCGCGCTCATCGCATTGGGCGAGTTCAAGTTCTTTTCACGAAAGGCGGCGTAAGACGGCCAAACCACAAATCCGAAATCCAAAAACATGGCTGTTCAATTCACCGACACCGCGTTGCCCAACCTTATCGACCTGCAAGGCGTCGGCCAGACCTACGATGGCGGCCGGAACTGGATCCTCAAAGACCTCCGCTTCCTCGTCGAGGACAAACCGGGGCAGGGCGAGTTCGTCGTCATCCTCGGCGCGTCGGGCTGCGGGAAGAGCACGCTGCTGCGCTACGTCGCCGGGCTGCAGGAGCCGACAGAGGGGAAGGTCTTTTTGAGGGAAAAGCCAATCGCCGAATCGGGCGTGCGCTCGGGGATGGTCTTTCAGCAATACTCCTCGCTGCCGTGGCTCACTGTTTTGGAAAACGTCGCCCTCGGCCTCGACTTCAAAGGCGAGGATGAAAAGACGCGGCTGAAAAAGGCGCAGGAGATGGTCGAACTGGTCGGCCTCGGCGGCCACGAGGACAAGTACGCCGTCTACCCGACCCTTTCTGGCGGGCAGCTCCAGCGCGTCGCCATCGCCCGCAGCCTTATGGCCAACCCCGATGTGCTGCTGATGGACGAGCCGTTCGGCGCGCTCGACATCAACACGCGGTTGCAGATGCAGTCGCTTTTGAACGACATCTGGATGAAGTTCAGCCCGACCATCCTCTTCGTCACGCACGACATCGAGGAGGCGGTCTTCCTCGCCGACGAGATCTACATCATGCGGGCCAACCCCGGCAACTTCGAATACCGCATCAACGTCGACCTGCCCTTCGACCGGCAGCGCGAGCTGAAACGGGAGCAAAAGTTCATGGACATCTGCCGCGACGTGGAGGACAAGATGATCCGGGTGGCGGAAATCAGCAAGCGATGATGGCTTGCGGGGCGTTCGGCCGTCAGGTTGTCGGCCGGGCGCGGGCACCGCGGAAGCTTTTTTGAAAAAAACACCGGCCCGGCAGAAGTGATGACTCCGGGGCACTCTTGCCGCGAGTGTTGGCTGGTCGTCCGCTGCCAGCAAGCACCTATCTCGCCATTTTCACCACCTTCCTCACCGACCACTCGCCCGATCCAGCAGCCTCGACGCGCAAAAAATAAACCCCGCCGCCCAGTCCGTCGAGGTCGAGACTGGCGGTCCGGTGGTTGTCAACTGCTTGTCTTTTCAGCAATTTCCCGTCGAGAGCCGTCAGTTCAAGCGTTTTTATCGGCCCGTCGGAGCGGACTTCGAGGCTGCCGCCCGTCGGGTTGGGCGAGACCGAGAGGCCGTTCACGGACGGGGCCTCTTCGATGTCGGTGGTGTTCGTCTTGAACCGCAGGTTGTCAAGCAGCACCACGTCGGCGAACGGGAAATCGTCTGTTGTGAGTTCGCCGTTGCCCACCTCGGTGTAGAGTTTCAGTGTGACCGAGCCTTTGAAAAACGGAGGCAGGTCGATTTCGTGGTGGACGAGCTTGCCCTCTTGTTGGCCCAAAAACACCTGGCTCCCGCCCGCGCTGCCCGACCAGCTCACTTGCAACATCGAGCTGTATTGGTTGCCCGACGCGGTGGCCTCGCTGTTGCGGAACTGCATCATGTCGAACGCCGCGACGGAATGCTGGATTTGCGAAAAATCCACGCAGGCGTCGAGGAGCGTGTTCACGCCGTCCCAAATCCGGTCGAAATTGTCCAAAAAATCCGGGCAGGTGACGAAGTCGTCGCCGATCTCCCCGAACCCGGTCGAGCCGACATACGACTTGCCCAAGTAGTCGACCAATATCGAGGGGTAGATGGCGGTCTTGTTGGCCAACCGGTCGACGAGTTCCGTGTCGTCGGTGAACTGGTTGAGGTAGTTGCTCGTGATGCCCTCGGTGAACGGCGCGTCGAACGGCTCCTCGTTGTCCACGAGGTTCGGGTCGGCGGCGAGGTTCAACTTGGCAACCAGCGTCTGGGGGGCAGTGATGTTCAACGGAGCGGTCAGCGAGATGTATTCATATTCCCCTGCGGGCAGGGCGTCGGCAAGGGTGTGCGACCCCGTCCACAGCACCGCCCCGCCGCCGTCCTCGACCGAGAACGGGAGGTTGGTCCCCCCAGGGATCGGGAGGCAGCTCCGGTTGGCCACCACCAGGTCGAGGTGGTAGTCGGGCGAAAAGCAGCCCGCCGGTTCTGCGGATGCGTAGAGTTCGAGGTCGTTTTCTGGAAATTCGGCCAGCGTGAAGCCGCCATAGTCAAAGTCGTTATTGAAGTTGTCGTCGCCGGGAAGCAGGCCCGCGTTCACCCAATGGTCACCGGGGTCGGTAGGCAGGAACCAGTCGTCGACCACCAAGCTGAACACCTCGCCCGGCAGGATCGGGTCGGTCAGGGAAATGTCGGAGTCTGCAAGGTTCCCCGACGAGAGGTTGACGGCGAAGCCCATAGCGGGCAGGTAGGGCTGGTTCCCCACATTGGCGACGTCGACTGTGATCGGCACATAGACACCAGCCTCACACGAAACCTGCCAATCGAGGCCGCTCATGGAGACCGAGAGGTCGAAGAGCGGGTCGCCGCCGACCGTCGCGGGCAGGCCAACGGCCTTCCATGCCTCTTTCACCGCGTCGACCTCGGCGGCGCCGGGGCCGAAGACCTCCTCGGCGGCAAGGAGCGAGGTTTGGTAAAAATCGTCGTAGTCGCTGCTCGCTGTCAGGTAGTTTTTATTCGTGGCAAAGGCGACGCGGCTGGCACCCTCCATCCCGATTTTCGGCACGTCGAAGGTCTCCCCGGCCTCGTTCACCCCCTGTTTGCCGTCGACCAGCATCGAGAACCACAGGTTGCCGATGGAGCTGTTGACGTGGACGTCGTTGCTGGCATCCCAAAACTCGCCGTTGTAAAAAGCGGGCATTTCCACCGATTTCAAGGTCGTCGATGACCCTAAAGGCTTCTTACCGGCGCTCAGGGCAAAGGAGTGGCCGAGCTTCCAGCTGAAGTTGCCGGGGTCGGCCTTCGCTCGAGCCTTGCCGAACATGTCGGCCAGGCTCTCGTTGATGGCCCCCGATTCGCTGTTGTAGGCCAACTGGGAAGTGAACTCGACCACGCCGTGCGTGAATTCGTGGCCGACCACCTCCATCGTGGTGAGCGGCCCGTAGAGGCAGTCGCCGTCGCCGAAGTTGATGTAGTCGCCGTCCCAAAAGGCGTTGACGCTGCCCGCGCCGTTGTTGTGAACCTGGATTTTCAGCCCTTTCCCGTTGCCGTCCAGCCCGTTCCAGCCGTAGTCGGCGAGCATCATGTCGTAATAACGGGTGCTGCAATAGTGCGCGTCGAGCGCGACCTCGTCCATTTTGGCATTGGTGAGGTTCCAGTTGGAGCTGGTGCTGGTGAACTTCTTGAGGTTCAGGTCCGTCACCGAGATTCCGTCGCCGCGCGTGGGGTCGCTGAGCACAAAGTTTTGCGGCCCGATGGAGTCGGTGACGATGCCGACAGTGCCGTAGTATTTGGTCGAGGCCGTGCTCGGGACGCCCTGTTCGGCGATGAGCGGGAGCTGGGCGATGACCTTCCCGGTCAGCGCGTCCACGAAGAACCGCTTTTTGTCGAACGGGTCGAGGGCCAGCACGTCCACTTTGAACGCAAGCCGCAGCTTTTCGGAGACCTTCGGGTAGGCCGGGTCGATGAAACAAAGGGCAGGCGCTGCGAGCGGTTCGCCGAAGGTCTTGGCGGCCATTGCCCGTTGGGCGTTTTTCAGGGCGCGCTCGGGGGCGATTTCGGGCGTGTCACCCTCGGTCGGGTTTGGGGTGAAACGCCCGTTCGCGCTGCGCACCCAGCCGCCTTTTTCATGCAAAATATAGGTGCAGCCCACGATGGGCAGCCCGTGATGGTGTTGTTGGAACTTGAAGTGGGTGAACCCGCTCTCCCCCGGCACCTCCTGTTCGAGCACCATAGAGGCCGGGTCGGGAAGCCCCATTTTGGCGGCCATCGCCGTGAAATAGTTTCGGTGGTCGAGCGTGCTGTCGGGGTTGCCGAAGTGGCCGTACTTTTTTTCAAAATAGGCCCTCGAAAGGCGCTTCGCCTGCCCGAATGATTGGGCCGGCAGCATCAGGGACAGCAAAAGGGCGAGGAGCGAGAGTTGGATTGCTTTCATGGCAACGATGTTTTTGAATGAAAAAAAGGTGGGCCGAGCGGCGTGCCTGTGCAAATCGGTTGGCCGCTCCAAACGTAACTGGCGGGGTGTTGCGCGGCGCGGTTCAGGTGAAAAAAGGCCAATCTGTTGCAAAAACTCCCCAGTCAACTCTTCCCCGGCAAGCCGCGCCACACGCCAACGGCGATGCCGAACTGCCCCAAAAGGTAGGTCGCCATCACCCAAAAACCAGCACCCGGGATGGGCGAATGGAACTTGCTCACCGCCAGCAGGCTGTCGCTGGCCACGAAAAAGAGTGCGCCGAGGAACACCAGCCGCGCCGTCCGTCCGTCGATTTTTCCGAAAAGCGAGGCCGCCCCGACCGCCATCGCCGTGATGGCAAGGCTGTAGACGACGACAGGGCCGCGCAAACCGCTCGGCAGCGAGGGCCAGAGGAAGCTGTCCATCGCCAGCAGGTAGACGGCGAACAGCAGCAGCAGCCAACTGTTTTTCTTTAATAAGGAAGGCTTGGCGGCGGGAAACTTGACGAACGCAGCCAAATAGCAAAGGTGCGCGGCGAGAAACGCACCAAGGCCTAGCAAGAAGAACGGCGCGGCCGACGAGTGTTTTTCCAAGAGAAGGAGACAGTCGCCCAGCCACGAGAGGAGCAGGCTTCCGGCGACCAGTTTTCGGGTTGAAACGGAGGCAAAAGGCCGCGTCTCCAGCCAAAACCAGAGCGCGAGGGCGGGCATCAAAAGCGGCTTAGTGAACAGGGAGACGCCCGGCCAGCCCGCGATCTCGCCCAAAAGGTGGGCGGCGGAGAGGACGGCAAAGGCCGTCAAAACAGGTCGTTGTCGCATCGGCATGGCCTATTTGCCCGAGGTTTTGACCGGCTTGGCCTCGGTCGAATAGGGGTCGAGGATGCTCTGCCCGGTCGGCTTCGGCAGGTCGTAGACACGCTGTTGGGTCTCCGTTTTTTGCGCGCCGTATTTTTCGAGCCGGTCAACCATGTTGATGGAAGAGTTCCAAAAATCCTTGACGATTGGGCTGACCCGCTCGGCGACGGCCTTCGCCCGGGGCGGGATGGCCTCGAGGATGGGCCACGTCCGGGCCGTGTCCTTTGTGGACTGGTCGATGAGGTTGGCCTTCGACGCGAACCAGCACAGGATGCTGAACAGCGCGACGTAGATGGTGCCGAGCAGCACCGCGCCCGCCATCCGGTTGACCATGCCCAAGTGGGCGACCGAGACCACCCCCTCGAACCCTCGGGCGACGAGCCGAAAGACGAGCATCACAAAGGCGAACATCGTCAGGAAGCCCGCCACGAACATCAGTGGGTTCTGCGAGCCGAGCGTCTGGTTGAGCACGTTCGTGGCGACGGGCGTGAACTTGAAGGCGATGAGCAGCCCAAAAAAGTAGCTCACGAAACTGAACACCGTCTGGATGATGCCGTGAGAGTAGCCCTGGTAGAAGCCCCACGCGGCGACGACGAAGACAATCAAATCGAGGCTCATGGTTGTCGTGTTTTTTGCGTTAAAATGCGGCTTTTCGACGTGTTTTGCGCCATAAGCCACTCAAAAGTATAAAACCTTTGCGGTGCACGCGGTTAAGAAATCCAAAAAAAACGCCAACCAAACGAGGGGCCGTCTACCTTTCACCCGCTTTCTGTCTCACCCTTCAATTTCACACAAGTTGCAAAAACTCCTCACCACCGTCCTCGCCGCCCTGTTGATGGCGACGGCACCGGTCGCCGCGCAGTCCGTGGCCAGCACGCCGCCCCGCGGCAAACAGACCCCCTCCGCCAAAGAGACAGCCCTCCCAAAAGTCATCATCATGGGCGGCTCGGGCCAGACTCAGTTCGAGGCCGCGCTCACGGGCGACTACCAAAAGCTCCTGCTGACGGCCTGCTCCAACGACGTGCAGAAGGCCGCCACCGCCTGGAACCAGCTCTCGCTCGACATGGAAGCCTTCGCCGCCGCCGAGAAGTTCGACCTCGACGGGCTGAAAATCTGGGTCCATGTCCTCTTCAGCTCGGCCGGGCGGATGGACCACGTGGCCTACTACCTCAAGCCGGGCAGCCGATTCGTCAAGCCGGAGGAGGTCGAGCCGTTCCTCGAAAAGTTCATGGGTCAGTACCAGTTCGCCGTGACGGCGGCGTTCAACTTCTCGCAGTACGGAAGCCTCGTCTTCCCCAACCCGAAATGAGCAGCCGGTCTGTTTTTGTTGAAAAAAGGCCGAAAAGCGGGCAAATTGGCCTGCTTTCCGGCCTTTTTCTTTCCCTCCTCTTGTCGAATTGCGGGAAAGAGAAATTCCCCGTCGTCATCGCCGAGCAGCCCACGCCAACGACGCTCGACCTTGCCGCCGTCTCCTTTTTCGATGAAAAAACGGGCCACGCCGTCGGCGGCCTCACCTGGGAGCGTGGCGAAATCTTGTCTACCGACGACGGCGGCGAGCACTGGCGGCTCGACACCGTCGTCCCGCAAAAACTTTGGGGCGTCACCTTCGACCCGCTCGGCACGGCCTACACGGTCGGCGTCGGCGGGCGACTCTTTTTGAAAAGGGCGGGCGAGGCCGCGTGGTCGCTCGCCCGGCAGGACTGGTTCTTCTCCCGAAACTGCTCTTTTATGGATGAAAGGCACGGCCTCGTCGCCTCGGGCGAGGGCTTTGTCAACGGCAGAATCCAGCGCGTCGGCCCCGATTTCGTCTGGGAACAGGCCGCCCTCGACACGTTTCCGCAGGAGGTCGAGGCCGTACAGTGGCTCGACACGAAGACGGCGGTGGCCTGCGGCTACGGCCTCCTCGTCCGCTCGGCCGACGGCGGGCTTTCGTGGGAAAGGCTGCCCGCCGGGGGGGAGTTTTTCACCGCCCTCCACTTTCCGACGGCGACGGTCGGCTATGTCGTCGGGAAGTTCGGCACCGTCCTCAAATCGGTCGATTCGGGGAAAACCTGGCAACAAACCCGCTCCGGCGGCCGGGCCGGGAAGGGCGCGGCCAATTTCAACGCCGTCTTTTTTCAGTCTGAAAACATCGGCTGGGCGGCTGGCGACGACGGCCTCCTCATGCGGACGACCGACGGCGGCGACCACTGGATCGAGGCCGACAGCACGCCGGGCGGCGTCGATTTCACCGGCATTTCCATCAAGAACAAGTCCGGCTGGCTCTCGGCGACGGGCGGGCGCATCTTCCGTTTCGAGGCCGATTGACGGCTGTCGGCCGTATCTTCCAATTTCCTTATGGTACGGCTTTTGGACATGGCAGCCCGCGCCTCGCGGCGGTTTTCCTCCCCTAATTCATTCATTCCCAATAAAAAAATATCCGTCGTCGGCCGTCCGGTCGACTGATGGGTTTGCCGACTTTGACCCAAAATCCGGTCGTACCGACAGGGCAAAACCAACTGTACAGAGACACTATGAGCAAAAAGTACATACCCGGAATCTACAACTACTGCGACCGTTGGTGCGAGCGCTGCCCGTTCCAGCACCGATGCCGCGTGTTCGCCGAGGAGTCCAGGCTCTCGGCCGAGGAGAAGGACATCAACAACGACAAGTTCTGGCACCGCCTCACGAAGAACATGCAAAAGACCCTCGACATGCTCCACAAGATGGCCGACGAGCTGGGCATCGACCTCGAGGGCGCCGAGCAAGAAGCAGTCGACGGCGCGGTCGCCGAACAAAACGCCGCCGCAAAGGGCGCGGACGAGAGCTGGGACTTCGTGGAAAAGTCGGAGACACGAGAGCTTTGCGAGCGAATCGACCGGCGGACGAAGCGGTACAGTAAGCAGGTCGACCGCTTTTTCGACCTCAACCAGGATTTCTTCCACTCGAAACAGGCCGAACTCGAGCAGCGCCTACACATGGATTTGCCGGTCGACGAGGCCGCGCTGCGCGGCTTGCAGGACGCCTTTCAGGTGATTCGGTGGTATCAATACTTCGTCGCCTCGAAGGCGCACCGGGCACTCTCCGGCTTCGAGTTCGAGAGCGAGGACGACGCCGAATATTGGGCCGACCCGCAGAACGACTCGAACGGCTCGGCGAAGGTCGCGCTGCTCGCCATCCGCCGCTCGATGGCAGCCTGGGAGACGGTCAGGCAGATGTTCACAGAAAAAACGGACGAGCTTCTCGACCTTTTTGTGTTGCTTCGCAAGACGGAAAACGACCTGCTGGCGGTCTTCCCGGGGGCGATGGACTTTGTCCGCCCCGGCTTCGACGAGCCGCGCCGCCAGCCGAAAAAGAAGCATTTCGATGTCGCAGCACACACCCATTTCTAACGAGAAAATCGACGTCGCCGCCGCGCCCCGGCCGGTCGGCCTCTACCCGCACGCGCGGCGCGTGGGCAACCTGCTCTTCCTCTCCGGCATCGGGCCGAGGGAACCGCAAACGGACGGCGTCCCGGGGCTAACTCGTTCGCCGTCAGGCAATTACATTGAGTTTGATTTTGAAAAACAAGTGCGCTCGGTCTTCGACAACGTCCGAACCGTCCTCGAAAACAGCGGCGCGAAATGGACGGACCTGGTCGACGTGACCGTCTATCTTGTCAACATGGAGCGCGACTTCCACACCTACAACCGGCTGTGGGCCGAGTATTTCTCGGAGAACCCGCCCTGCCGCACCACGCTCGGCATCGACCGGCTGCCGACGCCGATTGCCATCGAGCTGAAGTGCGTCGCCGTCATTCAAGATTGAGCCGCGATGATTCTCTACAACGTGACCATCACCATCGACCTCGACGTCCACCGCGAGTGGGTCGAGTGGATGCGCACCGAGCATATCCCGGACGTCATGTCGACGGGGATGTTCATCAGCTACCGGTTCAGCCGCCTGCTCGACCACGAGCACGACGACTCGGAAATCTATTCCGTCCAGTACCTGTGCCGCGACCGGGCGCACCTCTTGCGCTACCAGCAGGAGTTCGCCCCGGAGCTTCAAAGGCCGATGCGGGAAAAGTACGACGGCAAGTTCGCGGTCTTCCGCTCGCTGATGGAGGTGATCGACCACAACGAGAAGTAGGAGATTGCCGCGCCCAACTTTCGGTTTGCCGTACAACCGAGAAGAGTTTGCTCAACTTGATTTATTCTCTTGTTGACAGCGCCGGAAAATAGGAGCCAGTGGCTCCCCTCCTACCCGATTCAAATGTGCGAATCGCCAGCCTTCATATCAATAGCCGTCTTGCCTGCGCTTGAAATCAGCTTCGTGAATAAGCCCCGAGAGTAGAGGCCTTCTGGGAAATCCACATCAATGAACTCGCTGGCGAGGCTCCGGTATGTTTTGATGCCAATTCCTTTCAGGAAGACCGGCTACTTCTTGGCGGTCGCGGAGTAGTTGGGCTTCCCGAATCCCTGTTCGACAGGTGTCAGGTCATGATTTCCCAGCCCAACCCCTCTGGCAAGGAGGCGCTAAAAACGGTTCGGATCGTTGTGCCATTCCACAAACCGTCCAGCCATCTCTTCCCACTTTTCAGCGAACGAAACCGACCGTTCATCCAATTTCGGGAAAGACCTTGTCGAGCCTCTGCTACCTTTGGAAGCCTTCAGGGAAGAAACGGGGGCCGTCCACTTTTCAGCGATTTTTGAAAACGACCGACCAAGCGGAAACGGCGGTCTTTTTCAAAATCGACCTAAAAAGGAGCCAAAAGCCTCTGTTTTGAGCCTGTTTGGCGAGGTGTTCAAAAAATTAGAGCTTTTTGTTTAACCAAGTTTGGATTTTTGTTGAACACCCCGCCACCTTTGGCCAGCCAATAAATAAAACGCTTTTTGCCATGTCCGTCATCGAATTCGACAGCAAGCTGTTCCAGCTCTCCCCGATGCTCCACGGCTTTGCCTACAACCTCACGAAGAACTCCGAGGACGCGAAAGACCTCTGCCAAGAGACCGCCTTCCGCGCCCTGGCCAACAAGGAGAAGTTCCAGCCCGGCACCAACTTCAAGGCCTGGACCTTCACCATCATGAAGAACATCTTCATCAACAACTACCGCAAGAAGGTCAAGTCGAACACCATCCTCGACAACACCGAGAACCAGTTCCTGCTCAACTCCGCCGCCCACTCGATGGGCAACCGGGCCGAGGCCACCATCCTGATGGATGAGCTGAACGGCTTCATCGCCCGGCTCGACGACTCGGTCAAAATCCCCTTCCTCATGCACCACGAGGGGTACAAGTACCAAGAAATCGCCGACGAACTGGAGCTGCCGCTCGGGACGGTCAAGAGCCGCATCTTCTTCGCCCGCAAGGAGCTGAAGGAGAACATCCACAACCACTACGGCGCGGGGTTCTCGCTCAACTGACCGCCCGTTTTCGGGCAAAAAAGAGGCCCGCCGAGTTGACGCTCGGCGGGCCTCTGTGCTTTCGGCGCGGCCTTTATCTCACCTTTTCGAGGCGCAGCCCGTTCGTCCAGTCGTTGCCGACGTTCATCCCCTTTTCGGAAAACCGGATGATGATGTTCTCGCCCGACACCCTGAAAGCCGAGCCGCCGAGCGGTTCGAGGCGGTATTTTTTGAAGAAGACGGGCTTCAACTTCAACCCGCCCGACCTCCCGTCGCGGCGGACGCGGATGGTCTGGCGGTGCGGTTTCGAGCGGTATTTCCCCAAAAACGGACCGGTTTGAGCCGCCGGGCCGAGCTTTTCATAAAACCGCCGCACCTGAAAATAGTGGCCGCCTGCCCACCAAAAACCGGTCGGCCTGCCCGCCGCGTCGAGCTTGAAGACGACCTCCATCCCTTT
>JBGAWE010000133.1:0-12467 GCA_044227705.1 Saprospiraceae bacterium | reverse complement strand
CTTCGCCGCCGATGGCTGCGATATAGTCGGCTAGCACTTTTTCGGCGGTCATCCCGGCGGGCATGGCCTGCGCGACGGGCTTGATTTCATTGCCGTAGACATCGAAAAGGTTGATTTTGCCCCCGTCGCCGAACTGTTTCAGCCGATCCGCGACCTGTTCTTGGTTCCCCACGACGAGGATGTGCGCCTGCCCGGGGCGGACGTATTTCTGCCCCATTGCCGTGATGTCGTCGCTCGTGACGGCGGCGACCTTTTCGAGATAGGTCGAATAATAGTCGGCCGGGAGTTTGTATCGAATCGTGTTCAGCGCGAACCGTGCGATGGTCGCCGGGTCTTCGAGCGAGCGGCCGAAGTTGCCGGCCACGACGGCCTTTGCCTGTTCGAGCGCGGCGGTCGTCGGCTTCTCCGTTCGAATCCGGTTGAGTTCGTAGAGCAATTGAATGATTGACGAGTCCGTCACCGCGTTGCGCACACTGGCCCCGGCCGAGAAGCTGCCGACGAGCTGGTCTGGGGCCAGCGACGAGCGGGCGCCGTAGGTGTAGGCATGCTTCTCGCGCAGGTTCTGCATGAGGTAGCTGTTGAAAAAACCGCCCAGCAGGTTGTTCATCACCGAGGCTTTGATGGCGTCGGGCGCGCCCGGTTTCATGTCGATAGGGTGTGTGACCGTGATGACCGACTGGACGGCGCCCGGCTTGTTGACGAAATCAATGGTCGCCGCTTTGCCGATTTGTGGGGTCGGGTATTCGTGCTTTGGCACGTCGGCCCGTTTCCACGCGCCGAAATACTTTTTGGTAAGCCGTTCAGCATCCGCCCGGCTGACGTCGCCGACGACGGTCAGGTAGGCGATGTTCGGCCTGAAATAGGTCTGGAAATAGCTTTTGCAAAGCTCCAAACTGGCCTTGTTGACCGTCTCCTCAGTCGTCACCTCGCCATAGGGATGGCCCGTGCCGTACCGCAGCCGCGCCGCGACCCGCCGCGAAATCGCGTCCGCGTTGTCCTTCTGCGAGGCGAGGCCGGAGAGGCTTTCGGCCTTAATTTTCTCAAACTCCTCTTTCGAGAAAGCCGGGTTCATCAAAACATCGGAGGCAAGTTCGAGCAGCTTGTCGGTGTGCTTCGTGAGTGACTCGGCATAGAGGCCGTTGGCCCGAGGGTTGAGGGTCGCGCCGATGAAATCGACTGCTTCGTCGAACTGGGCCTTCGTCCGCGTCGTCGTGCCGCGCGACAGGAGGTCGCCGAGCAGGCCGGTGTAGCCAGCAGCGTCCTTTTCGAGAACTGGGTCGTTTTCGAGGGACAGGTTCCACGCCACCTTCGGCAGCTTGTGGTTCTCGACGACAATGACCGTCAGCCCGTTATCGAGCTTGAAGGTCTCGAAATTGCCGAGCTGGATCTTCGGCGCAGGGCCGGCGGCCGGGGCTGTTTTGCGGAAATCCTCGCCTTTTGAGGTCGTTTTGCCCGCTTTCGAGGCGGATTTCGGGCTGCAGGCAGCAATAGCCAGTGCGGCCAGCGTTGCGAAGAGGAGTGTTTTTTTCATTGAAAAGAAAAGGAACCTTTTTAAGTCGGGCAAAGGTTGAACGCCTTTCACTGATTTCTTCGATAAATCGACCTTCGGCATCCGAATCGGGGCAATCAATCGCTCTGTTGTTACAAAAGGAGCAGTGCTTCGATAGCCTTTTCAGAAACTCACGGCTTTTTTGCCTTCGGCAAGTAGTACAAAACGACCCGGTTGTCCTTCTTGAAATATTGCCGCGCTACGCGCTGGATGTCCTCGCGGGTGACGGCCTGATAGCGCGCCAGCTCGGTGTTGACGAGGTTGGCGTCGCCGTAGTACATCTCGTAGTTGGCCAGCGACTCGGCGATGTTGTCGACGCCGTCCTTCGAGGAGATGAACTCGGCCTCGGTCTGGTTGCGCAGCTTTTGGAACTCCTGCTCGGGCACCAGCTCGTCCTGGGCCTTTTTGATGACCTCGTCCATCCCTTTTTCGACCTCCTTCGGGTCGGTGCCGAGCGAGGCGATGCCAAAGACGATGGCCGCGCCCGGGTCTTCGAGCGGCAGCGGGAAGGTGTTGACCGAGACGCACTTTTGGGTCTCGTCTTTCAAATAGCGGTTCATGCGGCTGCTCTCCCCGCCCGAAAGGAGGCGGTTGAGCATGTCGACGGCGTAGAAATCGGCCGTCCCTTGTTTCGGCAAACGGTAGGTGATGACGACGGCGGGCAACTGGATGTTGTCGAAAACCGTGTCGCGCACCTCCCGCGCGAGCGGCGGCTCGACGATGTTCGGCCGGTAGACCTTCCCCACGCCGTGCGGGATTGAGCCGAAGTATTTTTCAATCAAAGGACGCGCCTCGGCCACGCTGATATCCCCCGCGATGGACAGGATGGCGTTGTTCGGCACATAAAACTCCTTGTAAAAATTTACGTAGTCGGCCTCCTGCGCCGCGTCGAGGTGGGCCATCGAGCCGATGATGGGCCACCGATAGGGGTGGTCTTTGAACGCCCGCTTCATCGACTGTTCGAGCATCGTGCCATACGGACGGTTGTCGACGCGCATCCGGCGCTCCTCCTTCACGACCTGCCGCTGTGTCTCGATGCCCACGTTCTCGACCTTCGCGTGGAGCATCCGCTCCGATTCGAGCCAGAGACCGAGGGCCAGTTGGTTCGACGGGAGAATCTCGTAATAATAGGTGCGGTCCCAAGTCGTGTTGGCATTGTTCGTTCCGCCCGCGTTGGAAATGTAGTCGTCGAACTGGCCGCGCGGGATGTTCTCCGACCCCTCGAAAAGCAGGTGCTCGAAGAAGTGGGCAAAGCCCGTCCGGTCGGGTTTCTCGTTCTTCGAACCGACGTGGTACATGACCGAGACGGCCACGATGGGCGTCGAATGATCTTCGTGGAGGATGACCTTAAGGCCGTTGGGCAGGTCGTACTCTGTGAACTGGATGTTCTGCGCCCCGGCCGTCATGGCGGTTGCGAGGAGCGCGGCGAGGATTTTTTCTTTCATAAAAAAGGAAGTGGCGGTTGCTGGACTTGGGCGGGCGAAGGTGAGAAACGGATTGCGCCGCCCGGTTTCCTTTTCGACGAATTCGCCATTGGCACACGAAAGACGAGCCTGCCAGCGGCCAAACAGGGGTTGGACGATAGCGAACCTAAACCACCAGCCTCAATTTGCCGGAATCCTGTCCGGGTAGTCGGTGATGATGCCGTCGACGCCGACGGCGATCAATGCCCGCATCCGAGACGTGTCGTTGACCGTCCAGGGGATAATCTTCATGCCCAGCTGGTGGCAGGAGTCGACGAGGCCGCGCGTCACGAGGAGGTGATAGGGCGAATAAACCTCGGGCGTGAACCCCAGGTTTGTCAGGTTTTTGGTGAGCGAAAACCGGTTCTCGCAGAGGAACGAGAGGCGGCATTTCACGCCAAACCGATGAAGTTCTTGCATCACCTTCGGGTCGAAGGACTGAATGGTGGCCCGCTGTTCCAGACCGAGGGAATGGATTTCGGCCATGACTAATTTCACGGCGTCTTCCGGCTGGAGGAAATATTTCCCATAGCCCTCTGGGTCGGATTTTATCTCGATGTTCCAAAAAATCGGTTTGCCCGGCCGAGCTTTTCGAACGGCCTCCACGGCCTCGCGGAGCGTCGGTTTGTGCGCTTTTTGCGCTTTTTGATTGGGAAACCGGCGGTTTCCACGTAACCCGCAGTCATATTTCTGGATTTCGGCGACGGTCAGATCGAGCAGTGGGAGCTTCAAAGCTTCGTCCATCGTGAGCGAGTCGCCGTTTGGCTTGAGGCAGATTTCGGGGTTGAAAATTGGGTCATGAGAAATGAGAACTTGCCTGTCCTTCGTCACGACGACGTCGCACTCAAGCGTCTGGACAGCCGGAAAATCGAGTGCGCGGACGAACGCATCGACTGTGTTCTCGGGCATCAAACCCCGGCAACCACGGTGGCCTTGCCAATCGAATTTGTCAGGAATTTCAACCCGCGCCGGGCGCGGCAGCAAGCAGCTTTGGATGAACGGGACGAGCATGGCGAGGGTGACGATTGTCAGGGGGCGACGGAGGTTTGAGAGTGGCATGGCCGAGTACCTTTGGCCGCGAAGGTTGGAAGCCGTGTCGCTCCAAAACCGCCTGCCGACCGCTTTTTACACAAAAATAAACCGCGCATGACCGCCTCAGATTTCATCCATTCCCTTCCCCAAAAAGTCCGGCCCGAGGCTTTGGACGGGCTTTCCACCCTTTTCCACTTCGACCTGTCGGGCGACGGCGGCGGCCAGTTCTCCGTTAAGGTGGAAAATGGGAAGCTCACCGTGGAGGACGGCCTGAGCGGCGAGCCGAAATGCGCCATCCGCTCGAAGGCAGAGACTTTGGTCAACGTGGTGCGTGGCGAGGAGAACCCGACGGCCGCCGTCATGTTTGGCAAAATCAAGGCATCGAACCTCGGCGAGCTGATGAAATACGCCAAAATCTTCGGTTTAATGTGAGCGAGCCAGCCATGCAAGACATTCAGAACTCCGCTGACATCCGGCTCCTCATCCAGGAGTTCTACAAAAAGGCCGTCGCTGACCCGCTCCTCGGCCACATATTCACGGACGTGGCGAAGACGGACTTCGCCAGCCACCTTCCCGTTATGTTCAGTTTTTGGGAGTTTTTGCTGCTCGGCCAGGAGGGCTTCCGGGGCAACCTCATGGACGCGCACCAGCGTGTGCACGACGTTTTTCCGCTAACCGGGGCCCATTTCGAGCGGTGGCTCGCGCTCTGGGACGCGAACACCGACCAGCACTTCGCCGGCCCAAAGGCCGAGGAGGCCAAGCAGCGCGCCCGCTCCATCGCCGATGTCACGCGGTTCAAGCTGGCCAGTCAGCAGCCTTATTTTCAGTCGAAGCCGCCGGACGCAGCTTGAAAGCTGTGCTACCTTTGCCCCAAACAAACTATGCTGTAATCATGAGAATCAATTCTTTAACCGCACTTTTCCTTTTTCCGACCCTCCTCCTTGCCCAAAAATCCGCCCCGCTGACCGTCGGGCTGACGGCGAAGGACTCGGTCTTCTTCACCATCACATCGACGGGCGAAAAGCTCATCCAGCACACTGTCCGGCCGAAGCAGACGCTCTTTTCGATGGCCAAGTTTTATGGGATGAGCCTGGAGGAAATCTATTCGTACAACCCTGCGCTGCGCACCTCGCCTGACCTCGCCATCGGGCAGGTCGTTCAAATCCCGATTCCCAACGCCGCGATCTCGCGCTACAAAAGCAAGGATTTCGACCCGAAGAAGAACGCGAAGCTCTTCTACACCGTCAAGTCGGGCGAGACGCTCTTCAACCTCTGCAAGCGCCAGTTTCGGATGCCGATCGACACGATTGTCAAGCGCAACGGCCTCTCGGGTCAAACCATCCAAGTCGGCCAAATCATCCACATGGGCTGGATGAGCACGTCGGGCATCTCTGTCGCGGATCGGGGCGAACGGAAAGTGGCGACCAACGACGCGCTCAAAGACCAGTTTGATGCGGCCGCGAAAAAAGGGAAGCTGAAAACCGCCAGCGGGGCCGCCCTCTGGCAAAAGGACGCGAACGAGGCGGCCGACCTCTACGCCCTCCACGCGACGGCCAAAATCGGCTCCATCATGCAGGTGACGAACGCGGCCAGCAAGAAGACCATCCACGTAAAAGTCATCGGCCGGATGCCGAAAGCCTATGAGGACAACACCGAAATCTTGATTTCACCCGCCGCCGCGAAAGCCATCAAGGCGCTCGACGCGCGGTTCATAGTCAATATCAAGTTTGTCGGGTAATCGAAGAACGGAGGAATAGTGGAACTGACCGTCCGTCGTGCCTCGATTCCCCAATTCCTAAACTCTTCATTTTCAATGAATTACGCCAACAACGTTCTCGAAACCATCGGCAACACGCCGCTCGTCAAGCTCAACAAGGTCGCCGCCGACATACCCGCGCTCGTGCTGGGCAAGGTCGAGACCTTCAACCCCGGCAACTCGATCAAAGACCGGATGGCCGTCAAGATGGTCGACGACGCCGAGGCCAACGGGCGGCTCAAAAAGGGCGGCACCATCATAGAATGCACCTCGGGAAATACCGGCATGGGCCTCGCCCTCGTCGGCTGCGTGCGCGGCTACCGTTGCATCTTCGTCACGACCGACAAGCAGTCAAAGGAAAAAGCCGACATCCTGCGGGCGCACGGCGCGGAGGTCATCGTCTGTCCGACCAACGTGGAGCCGGACGACCCGCGCTCCTATTACAAGGTGGCCGAGCGGCTGAGCCGCGAGATTCCGAACTCCTTTTGGTGCAACCAGTACGACAACCTCTCGAACCGTCAGGCGCACTACGAGAGCACCGGCCCTGAAATCTGGGAGCAGACGGATGGGCAAATCACCCACCTCATCGTCGGCGTCGGGACGGGCGGGACGGTCAGCGGGACGGCCCGTTTTTTAAAGGAAAAGAACCCGGCGATCCAGGTTTGGGGCATCGACACCTACGGCTCCGTTTTCAAAAAGTACAAGGAGACCGGCATTTTCGACCCGAAAGAGATTTACCCCTACGTCACCGAGGGCATCGGCGAGGACATCCTGCCGAAGAACGTCGACTTCTCGCTCATCGACCTTTTTGAGAAGGTGACCGACAAGGACGCGGCGCTTTGGGCGCGGCGGTTGGCTCGCGAGGAGGGCCTTCTGCTCGGCTATTCGGCCGGCTCGGCGATGGGCGGCGCTTGGCAGCTTCGCCACAAACTGACCCAAAAGGACGTCGCCGTCGTCATCTTCCACGATCACGGCAGCCGGTACGTCGGCAAAATCTACAACGACGACTGGATGCGCGAGCGCGGATTCCTCGACGACGAGATGAAGGTCGCCGACCTCATCAAGCGCAAAAAAGATCGCCGCTTCATCGCAGTCAGCCCTGCCGACACCGTCCGGCAGGCCTTCAAGATGATGAAGGATTTGGACATCTCGCAGTTTCCCGTCGTCGAGGAAAAGCTGATGGTAGGCTCGCTCACCGAGACCCAGGTGCTCACTTTCCTCCTCGAAAACCCGCTCAACCACTCGGAGCGGCCAGTGCGCGAAATCATGGGCCAGCCCTTCCCGATGGTCGACGCGGAATTGCCCATCAGCCGCTTGAGCCACCACATTTCAAAAGAAATCCCGGCGGTTTTGTCGCGGGACAAGTCGGGGGAGGTGTTCATCCTCACGCACTTCGACATCATCCAAGCCTTTTAAGGTCGAGTGTGTGGAGACGCAATATTTTGCGTCTCCTCCGGCCGTGTCCACAGGGGGTTGAGACGCAAAATATTGCGTCTCTGCCTTCCACCGTTCGCTATGAATTCAGGCAACTTGTTGACCGTCAATGAATTAGCCGTCCAGTTCGAGACGGCGGCCGGTCGCGTCGATGCTGTGAAAGGCATCAGCTTCGACCTTGCGGCGGGCGAGTCGCTGGGAATCATCGGCGAGTCGGGCAGCGGCAAGACGAGCGCTGCATTGGCCATCCTCGGCCTGTTGGAGAAGAACGGACGGGCGAGCGGCGAGGCGGTTTTCGGCGGTAAAAACCTGCTTCTCAACACTGAAAAAGACTGGCAACAGGTTCGCGGCCGCCAAATCGGCCTCGTCTGCCAGGAGCCGATGAGCGCGCTCAACCCCGTCGTCCGGTGCGGCGAGCAGGTGGCGGAGGTGCTGGTTTTCCATGAAAAGATCTCGGGGAAAGAGGCCCGCGTCCGCGTAATCGAGCTGTTCGGCCAGGTCCGGCTTGACGAGGCAGAAAGGGTCTTCGACTCCTTCCCCCACCAATTGAGCGGCGGGCAGAAACAGCGCGTGATGATCGGCATCGCCCTCGCCGCCCGGCCCCGGCTGGTCATCTTCGACGAGCCGACGACGGCCCTCGACCGCCCGACCAAAGAAAGCCTCCTCGACCTGTTGACCGATCTGAAGAACCGGCTCGGGCTGGCGATGATTTTCATCTCGCACGATTTGCGCTCCATCGCCCGCGTGGCAGACAAGGTGGTTTTGATGGAAGGCGGGCGAGTTATTGAGACTGGCTCGGCATCGGAGGCCCTGGCCGCTCGGCAGCCTGTCGGCGGCTCGCGCAGGTTGACGGCCGGAGACCAGGGGCGGCCGGAGATGTTGCTGGAAATCAATGGGTTAGGCCTCCAGTTCCCCGTGCCGCGCCGCCATCTTTTTCAAAAAAGGGAATGGAAAACCGTCCTCGAGAACCTCTCCTTCTCCCTCGAAAAGGGCGAGACTGTCGGCCTCATCGGCCCCTCGGGCGCGGGGAAGACAAGCGTCGGCCGCATCCTCGCCGGGCTATTGAAGGAAACTTCTGGGGAAATCCTTTTTGAAAACAAGCCCCTCGCTGCCCAGCCCGACCGCTGGCGGGCCGTCCAGCTGATTTTTCAAGACTCGAACGAGGCCTTCAACCCGCGCATGACCGTCGCCCAAATCCTCGCCGAGCCTTTGGAAAGATTGGGCGTTGCGAAACGCGACCGTCCGCCCCTGATTTTGGAAATCCTCGAAAAGACGGGGCTGGGCGAGGACTTTTTGAGCCGCCATCCCCACCAATTAAGCGGCGGGCAGCGGCAGCGGGTGAATGTGGCGCGCGCCCTGTTGGCCGGGCCGAAGGTGCTGGTCTGCGACGAAATCACCTCCGCGCTCGATGCGGCGCACCAGCTTCAAATCCTCGAATTGTTGAGAGATTTGCAGGACAAACTCGGCCTCGCCGTTCTCCTCATTTCGCACGACGACGAGCTTGTCGCCAGTTTCTGCGACCGGGTTGTCGAGGTTTGACCGACCAACCGGCCTGATTTTCAACTATTTATGGAAATGAAAAATTTTCTCCTTGCCTCCGCCGCCTTTTTCCTTTTTCAAAATCTGGTCGCCCAAAAGTTCTTCTTCGGCGACGACCTCTCCTATGTCAACCAGATGGAGGACTGCGGCGTGACCTACAAAGAGAACGGCGCGGCCGTCGACCCATACGAGCTTTTCGCCGCCCACGGCCACAACTGCTGCCGCGTCCGCCTCTGGCACAACCCCGCTTGGCAGGACACGCTCAACTCGGGCAAGCACTACAGCGACCTCGCCGACGTGAAGGAGACCATTCTCCGCGCCCGCGCCGCTGGGATGGAGGTGCTGCTCGACTTCCACCTCTCCGATTTTTGGGCCGACCCGCAGCGGCAGTGGATTCCGAAGGCTTGGCTGCCGGTGGTCGACAACCTGCCGGTCCTGAAGGATTCGCTCTATAATTATGTGGAAAAGACCCTTCTCTCGCTCGACGCGGAGGGCCTTCTGCCCGAAATGGTGCAAATCGGGAACGAGACGAACCGCGGCATCCTCCTCTCCGAACAGGTCAACGCCTCCGGCTGGGTGCTCGACTGGAACCGAAACTCGCAGCTCTTCAAGCGGGCCATCGAGGCAGTAAGGCAGGTCGAATTCCAAACGGGAAAGAAGGTGAAAGTCGCCATCCACATCGCTGGCCCGGCCGACACGGGCTGGCTGATGAAGGGCTTTTGGGACAACGGCGTGAAGGACTTCGACATCATCGGCATCAGCTACTACTGGGCCTGGCACAAGCCGACGACCATCGACGACTGCGGAAACACGGTCGCGCAGATGAAGCAGCTTTACGGAAAGGAGGTCATGGTCTTCGAAACAGGTTACATCTGGACGACGGCCAGCAACGATGGCGCGGCCAACATCATCACCGCCACCCACCCGAGCTACTCCCCCGCCAGCCCGGCCAACCAAAAGAAATGGCTCGTCGATTTGACCAAAAAGGTCATCGCAAAGGGCGGCTCCGGGGTCTTCTATTGGGAACCGGCATGGGTCTCGTCGCCCTGCTGGACGCCGTGGGGGCAGGGGTCGCACCAAGAGCACGCGACCTTTTTTGATTTCCAAAACAACACCTTGCCCGATGGTGGGATGGGCTGGCCCGAGGAGGATTACGGCCTCACCCCGACTGGCGAGCCGGAGGAGCCGGACGACATCCTCCAAATCTTCCCCGATTCGGCCAATGGGCGGATGCGGATCCGCTGCAAAACCTTCGCGACTGAAAAACGCGACATCGCCGTCCGCCTAATCGACACGAACGGCATCGAACGCGAGACCTTGGCCATGCCCGACTGGCAGGGCGAGAGCATCGACTTTTCTCTGAAAAGAAAGATGGAGGGCGGCATCTACGTCGTCGCCATCTACTTTGGCGATGCGCTGTTCGCCACGAAAAAGGTATACTGGTAATTCTGCATTCGCCATTCCTCGCTCCGCAGTTGAAAACCCTCATCGTCATCCCCGCCCGCTGGGCTTCGACGCGCTTCCCTGGCAAGCCGCTGGCCATGATTTCGGGGAAAACGATGGTTGAGCGCGTCGTCGAACAGGCGATGAAAGTCCCGTCGGCCGACCGAGTCGTGGTGGCGACGGACGACGAGCGCATCTTTTCCCATGTCGAAAAACTCGGGCTCGAGGCCCGCATGACCCGTGCCGACCACGTCTCGGGAACCGACCGCGTGGCCGAAATCGCGGAACAATTGCCTGATTTTCAATTAGTTGTCAATTTGCAAGGCGATGAGCCGTTCATCCAGCCGGAGCAAATCGAGCGGTTGATCCTCTTTTTGAAAAAGAACCGCCGGTTCAAAATCGCGACGCTGGCAAAGCGAATCGAGCGACCGGAGGAGCTTTCGAATCCGAACGTCGTGAAAGCGGTTTTTTCAAAAGAGACGGGCCGCGCGCTCTATTTCAGCCGCCAGCCGATTCCCTTTTTGCGCGGCGTCGAGGTCGAAAACTGGTTGGCGCAGGCCGCTTTTTTTAAGCACATCGGGCTTTACGCCTTCCGGCGGGAGGTATTGGAAAAATTGGCTAATCTGACGCCCTCCCCACTCGAGCTGGCAGAGTCGCTCGAGCAGCTTCGCTGGCTGGAGGCCGGCTTTGCCGTCGGCGTTTTGGAAACACAACTCGAGACCTTAGGCATCGACACGCCGGAGGATTTGAATCGGTTGAACTCTCCCTGAAAATAAAATTGGCGACCCCGGATGACCGAGGCCGCCAATTTCCATTGCAGCACAACTCGTTGAAAATCAACGTTGTACGGCGATTTTCACATAGGCCACCCGCCCCGCGTCCTGCAAGCGGACAACGTAGGAGGCCGACGGCAGACCGGAGAGGTCGACCGTCTCTTTCAGCAACCCAGTCGAGAAGTCGAATTTCTGTGCCGCCCTCACCTCGCGGCCGAGCAGGTCGAGCACCGAGACGCGCAGCTCGCCGCCGGGCAGGCCTGCCAGTTCGAGCGTCAGGTCGCCGCCCGTCGGGTTGGGATAGAGGAGGAACTTCGAGAGCCAGTCGGCCTCGCCCGCGCCGCTCGTGATGACGACCGTCTGCTGGACGGTGTTGGAGTTGCAAACGTTCGTCGCCGTCAGTTTGACAAGGTAGGTGCCGTTGCCCGCGTAGGTGTGCGACGGGTTTTGCAGCGTCGAGGAGCCTCCGTCGCCGAAGTTCCACGCAAAGGCCGAGGCATTGGAGGTCAAGTTGGTGAAGTCGATCGTGAAGCCCGTCGAGTTGTTCCAGACAAAACCGACGGCGGGCGGTTCGGCGACTTCGATGTAGAGCGGGAAGGTCTTCGTCGTCTTGCCGAAGGCGTTGCCAACCTCAAGGGTCACATCGTAAGTGCCTGGCGTTGAATAGGTTACGACCGGATTGGAGAGCGACGAGGTGCCCGGCACGCCGCCGGGGAACGTCCACAGCCACGACGTTGGGCTGCCCACCGAGTTGTCGGCGAAGTTGACCACGAGCGGAACGCAGCCAGAGGTGACGGTGCTCGTGAAGCTCGGTACCGGGGCCGTGCCGGTGATGTTCACCTCGTTGGTGTAAACGTTCGAGCCGCAGTCGTTTGTCACCGTCAGGCTGACGAGGTAGCTGGCGGTCGAGGCATAGGTGTGCGTCGGGTTTTCCTCCGTGCTGGTTAGGCTCGCATCGCCGAAGTCCCAGAGGTATTGGTTGCCGCTGCCGGTCGAGGTGTTGGTGAAGATGATGCTCAAACCTGCGGGCGCCGAGGTGAACGAGGCTGTTGGCGCGAGGCCGACCGTCACGCCCGAGACCTGGCTCGTGGTCGAGCTTCCCGCCGCGTTCGTCACGGTCAGGAAGGCATCGTAAGTGCCTGGCAACGAGTAGGTTACGCTTGGGTTCTCGTCCGTTGAGGTGGCCGGTGAGCCGCCGGGGAACTTCCAGTTGAATCCCGTCGCGTTGGCCGACGACTGATTGAGGAAGTTGACCGTGACCGGTGCGCAGCCCGTCGGGTTCGCGATGGTGAAACCAGCGGTCGGCGGGGTAATGACCACGACGGTTTGGGTCGAGACGGAGCTTCCGCAGCCGTTTGTCGCCGTCATCACGACAGAGTAAGTACCGTCATTCCCATAAGTATGGGTCGGGTTCGCCTCGTCGGAGGTCTGGCCGTCGCCGAAGTTCCACAGGTAGCTCGTCGCACCGGTCGAGGTGT
>JBGAWE010000132.1:0-12867 GCA_044227705.1 Saprospiraceae bacterium | reverse complement strand
CATGACTGGTGAACGTCTCCTCGACGGTCGAGCGGAAGGTGAGCCACGCGACGTGGTTGTATTCCGGGCCGTGCGCCCGCACAGATTTGGCAGCGAGCGACGTCTTCCCGATGCCGCCGACGCCGTTGACAAGGACGGTCGGCATTTTTCCCCGGAGGTTTTCGTGGATTTGGCGCAGTTCATCGGCCCGGCCGACGAGATGGTCGGTGTTCCAGGGGACGTAGCCGGTCAACAGGCGCGGGACAACGACTTTTTCGCCCTGGATAAAAGTCTGGTTGTAGGTGACGTTGCCCTGAATGAGGTCGCCACTGACCTGAATGTCGGAGTTGGCGATGGAAAACTGGTGGGAGGCGACGGGTTTGTCCATGCTGGTGAGGAAAGGAACGGTGCGCGGGTAAATGTAGAAGCGTCAGCGGCGATTCATCCCGTTGAATGTCAATATGTCATGCGTTGCGTGAAAAATCGAGCGATTGCGCAGGGTTTTGGCAAGCGAGGTTCTTTTTGCGGCTTCGGTGCGCCTTTTTTTGAGCCGGTGGTGTCGGTTTTTTTCGAGATGTCAAGCGTTTTTTTCCCGGTGTGCGGTGTTTTTTTTCAGGTGTTCAACGAGTTGGAAGACGTGACGAATGAAATTGTCGTCCTGTCAAATGATTACGAGCAGGTGTCGCGTCGTGAAAATCAAGTTGCGCGTCGGTTTTGCATGGTTTGCCCAAAAATTCTCGGCCCTGTCAATGAGGTTGGGCTCGCTCGCGCCCGACTCTGTCGGATGCGTCTTTTCCAGCGTCTCCGACGCAAGAGCGAACGGGCGATAAAATCACCTCACAAGGCGCGCCCGACCAGGGTTGGGAAAAGAAGTTCTTTCCCCGTCCTCGGCCTATTGAATTTGGTGCGGCAGGATTGGCTCGACCGGGCCAGCACCTATTTTCACCCGCTCAAAACCGGCCGCGACAACTGATGTACATTCGGACAGCCATCCTCTTCCCCACCCTTTTGCTGTTGCTGAACAACGGCACGCTGTTTTCCCAAAAAAACATGGGCCGCTACGGCGACGGCCCCGACAGCATCGCCCCCGTCGGCATCCTGCCCGGCCTTTCCGACGAGCAGCTGATGGAGGTCGTGCAGCGGCAGACATTCCGATTCTTCTGGCACGGCGCGCACCCGAAGAGCGGCATGGCCCTCGAGCGCGACAACACCGTACGAGCCGACTACTACTGGGATTATCTCAACGAATCGTGGGACGAGCCGAACTTCTCAACCGGCACTTTCGGCCCCGATGCCTGTGCCGTCGGCGGGACGGGGTTCGGAATCATGGCGACCATCGTTGCCGCCGAGCGCGGCTGGATTGGGCGCGACACGGCCGTGCGACGGCTCATCAAAATCGCCAATTTTTTGACCCAAGCCGATGCTTTTCACGGCATCTACCCGCATTTCATGGACGGGAGAACCGGTCGCGCCATCCCCTTCGACCGGTTGGACGACGCGGCGGACATCGTCGAGACCTCCTATCTTTTGATGGGCTTCCTGTGTGCCCGCGAGTATTTCAACCGAGACACGCCGCGCGAAAAATTCCTCCGCGCCCGCATCGCCGCCATGTGGAACGCGGCCAACTGGAACTGGCACACCAACGGAACCGACAAGCTCTTCTGGCACTGGAGCCCGAACAACGGCTTCGACATGAATTTTCCCGTCTGGGGGTGGAACGAGTGCCTCATCACCTACCTCGTCGCGGCCTCCTCGCCGACTCACCCGATTCCAAAAAAGGCATACGACGGCGGCTGGACCGGCAGCCTCGGCTGGCGCAACGGGAAGGAATACTATGGCCTCCGCCTCCCGCTGGGCAACTATGAAAAGGGCGGGCCGCTCTTTTTCGAGCAGTACACCTTTCAGGGCCTCGACCCGCGCGGCCTGCGCGACTCGCTCGGCATCGACTATTGGGAGCAGTGCCGCAACCACACGCTCATCAATCGGGCTTACTGCGTCGAGAACCCGAAAAAATTCAAAGGCTACGGCCCCGACTGCTGGGGGCTGACGGCGGGCGACAGCTTCAAAGGCTACGCCGCGCACTGCCCCGACGTCGATTTCGGGGTCATCCAGCCGACGGCGGCGCTCTCCTCCATGCCTTTCACGCCAAAGGAATCGACGGCGGCGATGCGGCATTTCTACTACACGCTCGGCGACAAGATCTGGTCGCGCTACGGCTTCGTCGACGGCTTCTCGGAAAGCCACGACTGGTGGGCCGAGAGCCACCTCGCCATCGACCAGGGGCCGATAGTCTGCATGATCGAGAACTACCGGACGGGGCTTTTGTGGAAACTGTTCATGGCCGCGCCGGAGGTGAAAACAGGGTTGAAAAAGCTCGGCTTTCAGCCAAAGCCATAGGTCGAAAATCAGGTCAATCAGAAAATGACACGTCAAGAATTCCTCCATAAGACGGCCCTCGCCGCCGCTGCCATGTTGGTCGCCCCGCTCGAGTCGTGGGCGAAGACCGAGGGGCGGAAAATCAGAATCGCCATCATCGGCTGCGGCTCTGTTTCCACCCAGTACCTGCCGCATCTCACGAAATTTGCCACCGGCCACGCGGAGATTGTGAGCGTCTGCGACATTGTCTATCAACGGGCGGTCGACGCGGCGAAGAAGTACGGCATCCCCAATTCATATCCGCACATCGACCAATTGCTGGCCGGTGCGCCGTTCGACCTTATGCTCACTTTGACCGACATGCAGGAGCACGGTCGGCTGAACCGGCAGGCCATCCTCGCGGGCAAAAATGTCTGGTCGGAAAAGCCGCTGGCCAATTCTTACAAAGAAGGGAAGGCGCTGCTCGACCTCGCGCGCTCGAAGGGCCTCCGCCTTTGGGGCGCCCCGGCGGTGGTCAACAGCCCGCAGTTCGCCTTCATGAGCAAGACTTTGCAGGAGGGAAAGCTCGGCCGCGTCGCCGCAGCGCACGCCCAATATGGCCACACCGGCCCCACGTGGTCGGCTTTTTTTTATGAAAAAGGGGGCGGCTCGCTGCCCGACCTCGGCGTCTACAACATCGCCTCTCTCACGGGGTTGCTCGGCCCGGCGCGGTCGGTCGTGGCAATGACGAGCATCGTCACCCCCGAGCGGACGGTCGACAACAAGGGCAAAATCCGGGTCGAAGCGGAGGACAACGCGCAGCTCATCCTCGAGCACGCGGGCGGCGCGCTGTCGCACATCATGTGCGGCTTCAACTACTTCGACCCGCACGGCCACGAGGGCAAGGGGCAAAGCGAGCACACCATCAAGATCTTCGGCTCCGACGGCAACATGGGCCTCGTCGGCTACGACTGGGCGCCCTTCGGCGTCGATCTCGCCACCTCGTGGACGGAGCCGCCCGTCCGCCACGTCGAGGATCCGGGCGACTACGTCTGGCAGCAGGGCGCGACCGTCATCTCCAAATCGTTGGCCGACGGGACGGAGCCGCGCATCAACGTCGAGCACGCGCTGCACGTCCTCGAAATCATCGAGGGGGCGCGGCGGTCGGGGCAGACGGGGAAGAGGGTGAAGCTGAAATCCACTTTCAAGTGGCCAATGGTTTGATTTTTTTATTCAAAAACTGCGATAGATGTCTCCATTCTTCTCCTCCCGGCCCCTCCCAAGTTTCGACAACGTCTACGCCGCCGTGCGCATCCTGACCGGCGCGTTCCTCATCTATCACGGCACGCCAATCTTCAACTCGGAGGACATGGCCGGTGCGGCCAAGTGGATGAACGACGACCTGCACATGCCCGCCGCGACCTTCCTCGCCTACCTCGGAAAGGCCGTGGAAATCATCGGCGGCACCAGCCTGATGCTCGGCTTGTTAACCCGGCTGGGGGCACTGGCGACCATCCTTGTGATGTGCGGCATCGTCTTCTGGATGGGTCACGGCAAGTTTTGGGCGGACGACCAGCACCCGTTCCTGCTCGCCGTGCTGGGCGTGCTTTTCTTTTTCGGCGGAGCCGGGAAATGGGGCATCGACAAAGAATGATCGAGATGAAAAAACACTGGATTGCCGCCCTCGTCTGCGCCGCTTGGTTGCAAAAACCGGCCGCGCAGGCCACTTTCTGCAACCCCATCAACATCGACTACGGCTACACGCCCATCCCAAATTTCGCCGAGTGGGGCCGTCACCGGGCGACGGCCGACCCGGTCATCGTCAACTACAAGGGCGACTTCTATCTCTTTTCAACCAACCAGTGGGGATATTGGTGGAGCCACGATCTGTCGGACTGGCACTTCGTCCCGCGCCATTTTTTGAGAGAAGAACACAAGGTCTACGACGACCTCTGCGCCCCGGCGGTCGGCATCATCGGCGACACGATGCTCGTCTTCGGCTCGACCTACGGGCGCGATTTCCCGATTTGGATGAGCACCAATCCGAAAGGGAACGAGTGGAAAGAAGCCGTCCACAAGTTCGACATCGGCGGCTGGGACCCCGCCTTTTTCACAGATGACGACGAGCGGCTCTACATGTACAACGGCTCCTCCAACCAGTATCCGATCAAGGGGATCGAGCTGAACCGGCACGACCTCTCCCCCATCGGGACGCGGACAGAGCTTTTCTTCCTTCAACCCGACCGCTTCGGCTGGCAGCGCTTCGGGGAGCACATGGACAACACCTTCCTCGACCCATTCGTCGAGGGCGCGTGGATGACGAAGCACGGCGGGAAATACTACCTCCAGTACGGCGCGCCCGGCACCGAGTTCAGCGGCTACGCCGACGGCGTGGTCGTGGCCGACGAGCCGCTCGCCTATTCGTGGGAGCCGCAGAGCGACCCGCTTTCTTTCAAACCCGGCGGCTTCGCGCGGGGCGCGGGGCATGGCGCGACCTTTCAGGACAACTCGAAAAACTACTGGCACGTCTCGACCATCGCCATCTCAACGAAGAACAACTTCGAGCGCCGCGTCGGCATCTGGCCCGCCGGGTTCGACGCGGACGGGGTGATGTGGTGCAACACGGCGTTCGGCGACTACCCGCATTTCCTGCCCGAAAAGGGCGGCGGCCGTGCCGACTATTTCACCGGCTGGATGCTCTTAAACTACCAAAAACCCGTCCGGGCTTCCTCCACCCTCGGTGGCCACAAGCCCAATTTCGCCGTCGACGAGAGCATCAAAACCTACTGGTCGGCCGAGACCGGCGGCCCCGGCGAGTGGTTCGAGACCGACCTCGGGGCCGTCTCGACCGTCCGCGCCGTGCAGGTCAACTTTGCTGACCAAGACGCGGAGTTTTTGGGGAAATCGAGCGGGGTTTCGCATCAATACCGGCTCTTTTGGTCAATCGACGGGAAGAACTGGCAGCTCCTCTCCGACAAAAGCCGCAACCAAAAGGACGTGCCGCACGACTATCTCGAACTCGAAAAGCCGGTCGAGGCGCGGTTTTTAAAAATAGAAAACCTGCGGATGCCGACGGGCAAGTTTGCCCTCTCCGGCCTGCGCGTCTTCGGCACGGGCCACGTCGCGCCGCCACCGGCCCCGAAGCAGCTCATCGTTCTGCGGACGGAAAAGGACAAACGCTCCGCCTGGCTCAAGTGGCCGCCGGTCGATGAGGCATACGCCTACAACATCCGCTTCGGCACCGCGCCCGACAAGCTTTACAACTGCATCATGGTGCACGACGCGAACGAGTACTGGTACAAAGGGATGGACGCGCGGAGGGCTTATTTTTTCACCATCGAGGCCATAGGCGAAGGAGGTGTTTCGGCGCGGACAGAGGTCGTGCGGGCGGAGTGAGCGAGCGGCGGCCTGCTGGGAGGCAAGCGGCACGTTTTTGGTTGCGCATCAAGAATCACGCTCATTTAAAAAAATCCAGCATGGAAGAGACCAAGCTCCACGTCCCGACCACAGAGGAGACGATTGCCGAGATCAACGAGAAAAAACAGAGCGACCCGGTCATCAAGGCCTGGTTCGAGGGCTTCCAGTCGAGGTCACACGAAGACTTCATCCGCCAGTACGCCAATGCCCGCCACAGTGCCGCCTCCTACAAGTACCCGGCCAAGGAGCGCGGGCTTTACAAGGTTTACGGCCACCTCGCGGAGACCGCGCTCAAGGCCATCCAGTTCAAAAAGCTCATCAACTTGCAATGCCAGTGGCGGGCCGGGCTCATCGACCTGCCGAACGTGCTGACGACGGCCGACTTCCACTACAACCTTGACGACCTGCTCGATTGCCCCTTCCTGCCCCCCGTCTCGCAGGATGAGATGGCCCTTTTCAGCCGGTACGTCGAAAGCCCCGATTTCGACGAAAGCGACTTCGACGAGTGGAACACGGGCTTTTGGTTTTTCGACGAGGCCCGCAAAAGGGCAAGGGGCGAGAAGGAGGAGGATGAGGAAATCTACGTTCCCGAATGGCACGACTTCTACGACAACCACATGGGCACCGGCCACCTGTTGCTGCTGCCCGACATCCGCGGCGAGTGGGAACACCGCTACATCAAGGCCTATTACGAGAAAGAGAAAGAGGGGAAGCCCACAGTTCCCGCGCCCGCGCCCGACCCCGACGCTAAGAAGCCTCGGCTGGGCATGCTCGACTACGAGAACTTCGCGGCCCTCGCCAGGCTGTTCGAGTCGCAGGTGATGCTGGAAAGGATGACCAACTACGTCGACGAGATACTGCTGGCCGACGACTTCGAGGAGGTGGACCAATGGTACGAGTCGCTGAAGGCCATCCCCGAGAACCATCCCTTTGTCGAACACCCGAGCTGGCGCGAGGCGTTGCGCCTGACCGTGACGCGCTATCGCTGGGGACAGGCCGTCGCGCTCCTGCCAAAGGCTTGGAAGAAATACTTCCGCGACTCGCAGGACGACCCCGAGGGCTGGCTGGCCGAGCGCATCAAGAACCACAAGCCGCGCCCCGACCGCTGGGGCGACAATTGGGCCGAGCAGCGCCGCACCCACATCTTAAAAGGGCGCGAGGCCCTCGGCGAGCCGGCCAACTTCGACTACCTCGACCTGCTGTGAGCCGCCCCCGGGGTGTTTGGAGGAAACTGCCGGGCTTGCGTCCGGCCGTTTTTTTTTTGGTGGAAACCGGCCTCGTTTCCGGGCTGGGCTTGTTCCTTTCCGGCCATAAATTCAAGAAAATGAAACAGACCGTCATCCTTCTCGCCGCCGCGCTCCTAGCCTCCGCTCCCGTTTTTTCCCAAAGGAAAGACCCCAAAATGGACAAGTTCATCTCCTCCCTCATGAAGAAGATGACCATCGAGGAGAAAATTGGCCAGCTCAACCTCGTCACCCCCGGCTGGGGGCTGCCGACCGGTGCGGTCGTCTCGAACGACGTGGAGGGGAAAATCAAACAGGGCAAGGTCGGCGCGATGTTCGGCGTCATCGGCGCGGGCGCGACGCGGCGAATCCAGCAGATTGCGGTCGAGCAGACGCGGCTCAAAATCCCGCTCTTCTTCGGCTCCGACGTGATTCACGGGCACAAGACGAATTTCCCCATCCCGCTCGGGCTGGCTTGCAGTTTTGACATGAAGTTGATAGAGGAAACCGCCCGCACGGCCGCCGAGGAGTCCACCGCTGACGGCGTCAACTGGACCTTCTCGCCGATGGTCGACATCTGCCGCGAGCCGCGCTGGGGCCGCATCGCCGAGGGGTCGGGCGAGGACCCCTACCTCGGCTCGCAGATCGCGGCGGCCATGGTGCGCGGCTACCAGGGCGACCTCTCGAAGCCGACCAACATGCTCTCCTGCGTGAAGCACTACGCCCTCTACGGCGGCGCCGAGGCCGGGCGCGACTACAACACCGTCGACATGAGCCGCCAGCGAATGTTCAACGAGTATTTCCCGCCCTACAAAGCTGCCGTCGACGCGGGCTGTGCCTCGGTGATGACCTCGTTCAACACCGTCGACGACGTTCCCGCGACGGGAAACCGCTGGCTTTTGACCGATGTTTTGCGCGAAAAATGGGGCTTCGGCGGCCTTGTCGTCAGCGACTACACTTCCGTGAGCGAGATGATGGACCACGGGATGGGCGACCTCCAGACCTGCTCCGCACTTGCCCTGCGTGCCGGCCTCGACCTCGACATGGTGAGCGAGGGCTTTCTGAACACGCTCAAAAAATCGCTCGACGAGGGGAAGGTCTCCAAAAAGGAAATCGACCAGGCCTGCCGCCGGGTTTTGGAGGCGAAATGGCGGCTCGGCCTTTTTGAAAACCCCTATCGGAATTGCGACGAGAGCCTCGCCTCGAAAGTGCTTCTCTCCAAAAAGAACCGCGAACTCGCCCGGCGGGCAGCGGCGAACAGCTTTGTTTTATTGAAAAACGACAAGTCCGCGCTGCCTTTGAAAAAGACCGCCCGCATCGCCCTCGTCGGCCCGCTCGCCGATTCGAAGCAGAACATGCTCGGAACATGGGCCGTCAGCGGCGACCCGCAACAGGCGGTCGCCGTCCGCGAGGGCATCCAAAACGTGGCAGGCGACGCGGCCGTCGTCCGCTGGGCGAAGGGCGCGAACATCTCGGACGACCCCGAGTTCGTCCGCCGGGCCAATGTCTTCGGCGTGCAAATCACCGTCGATTCAACAAAAACAGTCGAGCAGCTACGCGCCGAGGCGGTCGAACTGGCCAAAAACTCGGACATCATCGTCGCCTGCCTGGGCGAATCAGCCGACTTGTCGGGCGAGGCTTCCTCGCGCTCCGATATCGGGCTGCCGGGCAACCAGTCGGCCCTGCTCGACGCGCTCGCGGCGACGGGCAAGCCGGTCGTGCTCGTGCTTTTCACCGGGCGCCCGCTGACGATTCAGCATGAAACCGAGGTTTCGACAGCCGTTTTGAACGTCTGGGCGGGCGGCACCGAGGCGGGCAACGCCGTCGCCGATGTCCTTTTTGGAAACACAAACCCGTCGGGCAAGCTGGCCGTGACCTTCCCCCGCTCCGTCGGGCAGGTGCCGATCTACTACAACCACAAGATGACGGGGCGGCCGCAGGCGACCGACCAGCCCAACCAGAAGTTCCGCTCGAACTACCTCGACGTGCCGAACGACCCGCTCTTTCCGTTCGGCTTCGGGCTTTCTTTTTCCAAGTTTGAATACTCGAACTTCAAGTTGAGCGCGGAAAAAATGACCGGCAACCAGAAGTTGACGGCCTCGATTTCATTGAAAAACACTGGCCCGGCCGACGGCTCGGAGGTCGTGCAGCTCTACATCCGCGACGTGGTCGGCTCCTCCTCGCGGCCGGTGAAGGAGTTGAAGGGCTTCCAAAAAGTCTTTTTGAAAAAGGGCGAGTCGCGCACCGTCAGCTTCGACATCTCGACGGACGACCTGCGGTTTTACAACCACGACTTGAAGTACGACTGGGAGCCGGGCGACTTCGATGTCATGCTCGGCGGGAACTCGCGCGACGTTTTGAGCGGGAGGGTTAACTGGCAGCGTTGATTTTTCAAAAGGAAAACATGACCAACATCCTCATCCTCTGCACCGGCAACTCCTGCCGCAGCCAGATGGCGCACGGCTATTTCGAGCAGATGACCGACGGCCGGAGCGTCAAGATTTTCAGCGCGGGCATCGAGGCGCACGGCCTCAACCCCCGCGCCGTCGCCGCCATGAAAGAAGACGGCGTGGACATCTCGCGCTACACGTCGAACACCGTCGACGAGTACAAAGGCATCGATTTCGATTGGGTTATCACGGTCTGCGACAACGCCAACGAGCGGTGCCCCATCTTCCCGGGGAAGGCGGAAAGGCTCCACCAAAACTTCCCCGACCCGTGGGGCGCGAAGGGGAGCGAGGAGGAAATCGCCGCCGTCTTCCGCGACGTGCGGAACCAGATAAAATCCTTCGTGGAAAAATTCGTGGCCGAAAACGGGCTGGCCTGAAAGCCCGTCAAATCGGCTTGCCGATGTAGACCGTGATTTCCGGCGAGAGCTGCACGACCACAATCACGATGAGCGGCTCGACGACCCCCGCGCCCGCCCGCCCGTGCAACAAAGCCGTCGCCCGGACGGCCTGAAAAATCAGCTTGATATAACTGTTGTCGCTGTTTTCAGCCAAAATCGCGTCGATTCGGTCGACGGTCATCGCCCCGGCGGAGCCGAAAAGCTCCAGCCGCAGGCTCGGGTTGAGGCCCATCGAGAGGCCAAATGATTGCAGTTCGAGGCCGAGCGAGCCGAGGCGCGGCACGATTTCCACCCAGCCGTCGATGATGGAGAGGGCCTTGTCCTTCGCCGCGTCGGCGATGCTCGTGGCGGTGCTCTGGACGAAGCCGGTCGCCTCGCGGGCAGTGCGGTTGAGCTTTTCGAGGAGGGTCTCGGGCTTGGGCGGCTCGACGGGCGCGGCCGTTTTCCGGGGGCGGGTGGACTTTGCTTTTGCCATTTTTTTGAAAGGACGTTTCTGACGGAACAGCCGCAAAAGTGGTGTCAGGAAGAAAAAAAACGGCTGTCGTGCCAGCGACACGACAGCCGTTTTGCCTTTTTTGGAAAAAAAATCAGACCCGCTCGACGACCATCGCCGACGCGCCGCCGCCGCCGTTGCAGATGGCGGCGAGTCCCAATTTAGATGGCGGCGAGTCCCAATTTTCCGCCCTTTTGCCCCAAGACATTGAGCAAGGTCACCACGATCCGTGCGCCCGACGCGCCCAGCGGGTGGCCGAGCGAGACGGCCCCGCCGAAAACGTTCGTCCGCTCGTGCGCCGCGCCGATCACCTGCTCGAACGCCATCGTGACGCACGAAAAAGCCTCGTTCACCTCGAAAAAGTCGATGTCGGAAGCCTCCAGCCCGGCCCGTTTCAGTGCAATCGGCGCGGCGACGGTCGGGGAGGTCGTGAACCATTCCGGCTCCTGCTCGGCATCGGCCCAGCTTCTGATTTTTGCGATTGGGGCCAGTCCATATCTTTTCACGGCCTCGGCGGAGGCGAGGACAAGCGCGGCCGCCCCGTCGTTGATGGTCGATGCGTTGGCGGCGGTCACCGTCCCATCGGGGGTGAAGGCCGGGCGCAGGCCGGGGATTTTGTCGAAACTGACCTTTTTGAATTCCTCATCTTCTGAAATCAGAACCGGGTCGCCCTTTTTCTGCGGGATTTCGACCGGCACGATTTCGCTTTTGAAATGCCCGGCCTCGGTCGCGGCGGCGGCTCTTTTATAGGAGTCGATGGCGAAAGCGTCCTGCGCCTCGCGGCTGATGTTGAACTTTTGGGCCGTCCTGTCCGCGCAGACACCCATTGCCATCTTCCCATAGACGTCGGTCAGGCCGTCCTTCGCCAGGCCGTCGACGGCGGCGAAATCGCCATATTTCGCACCCCATCGCGCGCTCGGCAGATAGAACGGGATCTGGCTCATGTTCTCCATCCCGCCCGCCACGACGACGTCGGCATGGCCCATCAAAATGTCCTGCGCGGCCTGCGCGATGCTTTTCATGCCTGAGGCGCAGACCTTGTTGACCGTCGTGCAAACCACGCTTTTGGGCAGACCGGCGAAAACGGCTGCCTGCCTCGCTGGGGCCTGCCCGAGGTTGGCCGAGCAGACGTTGCCGAAATAGACCGCCTCGACGGCCTCGGCCGGGAGGTTGGCGGCTTTGAGCGCGCCCTTGATGGCCGTCGCACCGAGCTGCGGCGCCGAGATTCCGGACAAAACGCCGCCGAACGAGCCGATGGGCGTGCGAACGGCGGAGCAGATGAAGACTTCTTTCATGGAAAAATTTGGTTTGAAAATCGAGCGCGAAGGTGCGCCACAGCTCCCATGCGCCGCTATCGCTCCAGCTCAAAAACAAGGATAGACGAACCGGCCCGCCTCGCCGGCCGCATCCGGCGAAGCTCCTCGTATGCCGTTTTTGGGTGTGGCGTGCTGCAGTTGAGGAAGTAGTTGTGGCTCAAATAGACCCGTTTCGGCCCCGGCGGTAAGGCTGCAAGGCCCTCCTCCGGGATGGGCGGGAGGTTGATGCCGAGGTCGGACGGACGGACGAAGCCGTAGGGGTCGCCGCAGACCGAGCGGCCGTCGCCCTGGTGCTCGTCGAGGTCGTTTTGCAAAAAAAGGAGGTCTTGCCCCCAGTCCACGTTCGAGTCGGCGAGGTGTCGACCGCTGCGCGACAGCTCATTGAAATAGGCGAGGTGGTGCGGCCACGCGGCGAGCGAACTGCCGACGTGCGCAGCGAGGAGGGCAGCGACACCCCATTTCAACCAGGTTTCTTTTTGAAAAACCAACCACCCGACGGCCATCGCCACAGACGGGTAGACCGGCAGCATGTACCGGTGCCCGATGTTGATGGTGCCCATCGAGACAAAGGCGAAAAGCATCACCGGCGGCACCACCAGACAGGCCGCGGCCGGGCCGAAATGCCTGTTTTTCAGAAAGAAAAAGCCCGCAAGGCCGAGTAGCCCGATGGTGGCGAGTGAAGATTTGTACAGAAACGTCTTTAAAAAATATTCGCGCCAGCCGCGCCTCGACAGCTCGCCGTCGAGATACTGGAGTTTCTCTTTTCGCCGCCATTTGTCCTGGAACATGGCGTGGAAGCTCTGCATGGCAAAGCTCTTCCAGAAGTCGTAGGCCGGGATGGGGACGGCCATCAGCCGCTCGGCCGTCGTGCCGAGGCGGTTGGCGGCGGCCTCGAACTGCGCGGCAACTAGCGGGTTGGCCTTTCCAGCGACGATGGCCGGGTCATCGGCCGCTGGTTTCATCTGAAAAAGGAACGAGGCCCATGCCATCAAGAAGACCGTCGGCGGCGTCAGCCAGAAACGCTTGAGCCTCAAATCGACCTTTTTTCTGAACAAACACAGGCAAATGGCCGCTGCCGGGAACATCACCGCCCCCGTCGATTTCGACAACCGGGCCGCGCCGAGGGCGAGGTTTAGCCACCAGAAGTTGGTCCACGACGGCCGCTCGATGTATCACCAAAGCAAAAAAGCCGCCGCGAAATAGGCCGCCGCAAAGCCCCCGTCGAGCGTGGCGAGC
>JBGAWE010000131.1:0-12907 GCA_044227705.1 Saprospiraceae bacterium | reverse complement strand
GGCGACATGCTCATCGTCGACGTCGGCGGCCGGTGGATGGCGGAGTCGCAGTGCTTCTCGGAATCGGAGGAAGCCGCCGCGCCGCCCGGCCAGCCAGCCGCCATCGAAATCCGCGCCGCGAGCGGCACCCGGCGCATTGACGGCATTCGGGAGAGCGACCCAAAAATCCGCCTCGGCACCTTCTGCTCGTGGGGCGGCGGCGAGGCGGCCTACCGCAACGGCCACCTTTTCCTGCTCGACGGCGGACGGGTTCGGGCCTCCTTCCGGCTGGGCGAACGGGTCACTTTCATGCAAAAAATGCCCCTGCCCGGCAGCGGCGACGGCCTGCTCATGGCCTTGCCCGACCTCGGTCTGCGCCTCTACCGGACGGAGGACGACCTACTCGCCGGGCGGTTCGAGACGCTTTTGGAAGGGCAAATACGCCACTTCGCCACCTCGGCGACCGGTGCCGGCCTATGGGCGGCGAGCCTCGAAAACGGCCTTTTTCAGTCCATCGACCCAAACCTGCGCCTGTTCACCGGGCTGGGCGGCGATCACGTCTCGACCATCGCCGAGGGGGCGGGCGGGCGGCTATTTGTCGGTTTTTTCAATGGGAAACAGGTCGAACTTGACCCGAAAACCGGTCTCGCTCGGCCGCTGCCCGCACAGGAACCGGCCGGAAGCCTCGTCAGTGCGAGCCTTTTTTTTGAAAAAAACGGCACCCTCTGGTCGGGGAAGCGGACGCTCGCCCGCCTCCTCGGCAACCGCTGGAAAGAGGTGGAATTGCCGCCCGTCGGCTCGCAAAAAGGGCCGCAGCCGTGCCGCGCCTCGCGCTTCCTCTCGGCCAGCCCCGGCGGCGAGCGGGTCTGGGCCTGTTCCCAGCAGCTTTTCGCCTGCATCGAGGCATCGAGCGGCAGAGTGGTCGATTTTTCCACCAAACACGGGCTTAAAGAGGGCTTCGAGGCCCTCGTCGAGGACGGGCGCGGCCGCGTCTGGGCGGGCAACTGGCGCGGACTTTTCGAGTGGAAGGACGGGCAGCTCGTCCCCAAAAACTTGCTGCACCCTGCGCTGGCAAGCGGCGTCTCGCTGATTTTTTTAAAAAAAGACGGCCGGATCGCCGTCGCCACGAAGCTCGGCCTGCTGGTGGAGCGGCCCGGCGGTGGCTTCGACCTCATCGACTCGGAGGAGGGGGGCCTGCCCTCCAACCGCATATCCGCGCTCGACGAGGACGATGCCGGCCACCTCTGGGGCGCGACCCCCGCTGGTGCCTTCCGCCTCGAAGACCGGGGCGAAAAAGGCTGGTTCGCCCGCCGCTTCACCGCCGCGCACGGCCTGCCGGTCAACCAGGTGACGGCCGTCCGGTGCACGGCCGGGCGCGTCTGGCTCGGCACGCCGCGCGGGCTGGCCATGCTCGACAGCGGCGACCTCCCTCCGGTCTCGAGGCCGGTCAGGCCGGTCTATTCTTTTTTGAAAATCAACCAAAAGGCCGCCGCGACCGGCCTACTCTCCGCCGCCGAAATCGAACTCGCCCACGACGAAAACAACCTCCACCTCGAGCTCGACTGCCCCGACCTGCGCACGGCCGAACGCGGCGAGCTTCGCTGGCGGCTCGGCCCCGAACAGCCCTGGCAGCGGCTCTCGCGGCCCGAACTTGACCTCTTTTCGCTCGCGCCGGGCAGCTACGCGCTCGAAGTCGCCTCGCTCGGCGCAGAGGGCGACTGGAGCGAGGCGGCGCGGCTGGGCATTCGGGTCCGGCCACCGTTTTGGCAGACTTGGTGGTTCCGGCTGCTCGCCATTGGGCTGGCGGTCGGGCCGGTCGCGGCCTTTTACCGATACCGGCTGCGCATCTTGAAAAAGGAGATGGCCCTCCGTGAGCAGGCCGTCGAGCTGGAAAAACAGGCCCTCCGCGCCCAGATGGACCCGCACTTCATCTCCAACTGCCTCAACTCGGCCCAAGAGTTCATCCTCGCCAACGAGCGCGAGGCTGCGGCCGAGCACCTGTCGCGCTTTGCGCAGCTCGTCCGGCAGTCGCTCGACCAGTCTTTTCAAAAAGAAATCGGCCTCGACGACGAGGTCGAGTATTTGAAAAACTACCTCTCGCTCGAGGCCGCCCGCTTCCGGGGCGCCTTTCAATGGGAGGTCGCGGTCGCGCCGGAACTGGACACGTTCGGGCTGCGGCTGCCGCCGATGCTCGTGCAGCCTTTCGTCGAAAACGCCGTCTTGCACGGCATGCGCCGCCGGACGGGGAAAGGAGGGAAGCTGTCCGTGCGTTTCGAGCCTTTCGGGGAGGACGGGCTGCGGGCCATCGTCGAGGACAACGGGCCGGGGCTGTCGGTGGAGGCTGTGCCCAAAAATCACCGCTCGGTCGGCTCCGACATCGCCCGCCGCCGCCTTGCCGCCGCCTCGACCGACCCGAGGGCGGCCATCACCGTCGAGGAATGGCGCGAAACCGACGGGTCGGTCGGAGGAGTGCGGGCGACCATCTCGCTTCCCTGACCTCACTCGACAGCCAGCCGCACGACCAGCACGCACCGTGCCGGGACCGAGAAGTTGCCGGTTTCGATGCCGCCGATTCGCTCGATTTCGGCCTCCGAGCTTTGGCCGGTGGAGAGCAAATCGGACTGAAATCCGGTCGTTTTTGACGAAAAACCGGTCGAACCCTATGTTTTCGAGCCGATTTTGAAGCTCGCGCCGCCAGTCTGCTTCCACGAAAATCGGGCTGGCGCGTCGGTCGGGTTGAGGAGGTGGATGGCCAGCTCGGCCTTTGCGCTGCCCGGCTTGATGAAAAGCCCGGCCACCAGCGGATTCCTCCGCGCTCCGCTGCTGAACAACAGTTCGCCCGCCCCGCCGAGCCACACTGCGCGAGCCGTCGAACAGGTGCTTCATCGAGGCAAAGGCGAGGAAGCCGGGCGAGCGGCGGGCCTTGTCGAGCGAGCCGGAGGCATCGCCGTCGGGCGTGAGGACGGAAAATTTGCCGTTGGCCAGCAGGTTGTGGTGGTGGGCAAACTCGATGAATCCGCCGTTTTGCGCCGAAAAGCGCACCAATTCCAGCTCAAAGGCGGCCACGAACAGCGCACAGGCCTGGCTCGAAAGCCACTCGACGCGGCCCTTTCCGAGGTTCCACTCGGTCAGCCAGAGCTTCTTCCCGGGGAATTTCGACCTCCAAAAATCGAGGTAAATCGGCAGCCGCTCGCCCGTCTCGCGCACCATCGAGTCGCGCAGGCAGGCCCACGCGGCGGGGTCGGCGCGGTCGGTTCCGCAGCCGGGGTCGAAGCTGACGTAGTAGTGCCAGGTTACGGCGTCGAAAAAACCCTCGTGGCTCAACGCCTCGTTCCAGTCGCGGAAAAAAACGGCCTGCGCGGCGCCTTCCTGCCGCTTGACCGGCGCGCCGCAGACGGCGATGGGCAGGCCTGGGAAGTCGGCGCGGAGGCGGGTGGCCCAGTCCTTCGCCCGGGCGATGTAGTCCTGCGCGGTGGGGAAGTCGTCACGGTGGATGGCGAGGTAGGTCTCGTTGCCCAGTTCGAAACCGTCAAACTCGGCTCCGATGGAGCGCAGCCACAGGATGGCGTCGCGGTTCTCCTCGTAGCTGGCGTGGAGGATGTTGAGGGTGAAAATGGAGCGGTGGCCCGACTGCCGGCTGGCCATCTCAGCATAGGCCGAGCCAGCGTTCACGCCGTCGGGGTACTCGGCCTCGTGGGCGAAGACCTGGGTGGCGACCTCGAGGGCTGTCTCCTCGTCGCTGGCGCCCACCTCGAACTCGTCGGGCCGGAAGCCGTAGCCCTTTCCATCGTAGTGGTAAAAATTGGCGTCGCGCCCGCCGGGGAAACGAAACGAGCGGCAGTCGAGCGAGTCGAGCCAGTGGGCAGCCACGTCCTGCGCGGCCCCGTAGAAAGGCAGACCGGGGTTGAGGAGGTGGAAGGTGGAGCCGGTGTTGAAGCCGAACAGCCCGGCCTCGACTGGGGCGGCCTGCAGTACGGGCACGGCGGGCGGCGGGTCGTTCTTTTTGCATGAAAAAAGCGCGGCCGCGACGAGCAGCGGCAGGGCGGGGAGCGGACGGAGTTTCATTGGAAATATTTTTTGGTGAAAAAAAAGTCGGCACGGCGGGCCTCGCCGGGATGGCCCAAATTTGGGCAAAGGGCGCGGCTTCCGGCCCGAAACGTTCAAATTTGGTACACTTGCCGCCCGATTCGGCGCGGACGGGGCAACGTTCGGCCGCGCCCTTTTTCACAACATAAACGCTGCGCCACCATGCTCAAAACCGTCCTCATCGACGACGAGCCGGCCGCCCGCGCCGTCACCCGAAGCCTGCTGGCCGAGCATTTCGCCGACCGGCTCGCCGTCGTCGGGGAAGCGGCGGGCGTGGCCGAGGGCCAGGCACTGCTCGAACGGGCGCGGCCCGACCTCGTCTTCCTCGACATCGACATGCCCGACGGCACGGGCTTCGACCTGCTCGAGCGGTGGCCCGAGGTGCCGCCCTTCGGCGTCATCTTCGTCACGGCGTTCGGGCATTTTGCCATCCGGGCCTTCCGTTTCGCGGCGTTCGACTTCATGGTCAAACCCTTAAGCCCGAGCCTGTTCCGCGAGGGCGTCGCCCGTTTCATCGAAAAAAAGCAGCGCGTCGAGGCCGTCCAACTGGAGGTCGCCCGCCAGCTCCTCGGCACGGAGAGGCCGCCCGACCGGCTGCTCGTGCCGCACGCGGGCGGCTTCGAGGTGGTCGTGCTCTCGGAGCTGCTCTGCTTGGAATCGGACGGGAGCTATTCGACGCTTTTTTCGAAAAACCGGCCGCCCGTCGTCTCCTCCCGTCACCTGGCCGACTTCGAGAAGATGCTGCCCGAGCCGCCGTTCATGCGTGTCCACCAGTCCTTTGTGATAAACCTCCGGGAGGTCACGGGCTTCGAGTCGGGCGACACGGCCGACGCCGTGCTGACCGGCGGCAAGCGCGTCCCGGTGGCTCGGCGGCGGCGGGCGGAGTTTGTCGAGGCGGTCGGGCGGCTGGCGTTGCCGGGGTGAGATAACGCGCCCGCCACGCTGCGGCATAGACCGAAAACTCCCTTTCCGATGAACAACCCGTATTTCACCACAGTCCCCGAGGCCATCGAGCGCGGCCGTCGCGATTTGATCACCATACCCGGCCGATTTGTCATGGCTGGCGCACTCGCCTGGGGCTTCATTTTTTTCAAAAGCATCTGGCTCCCAGCGCTCCACGGCGACGGTTTTTCCAACTTCCGACAGACTGCGCTGCTGGGCATCGGCATCTCGCTCGTCAGCGTCGCGGCCGCTCTTTTGTGGCGCGGGCTGCACAGCGCGGACTGGAAAATCTGGGCGCTCGAGAACGTGCAGGACGCCCACCGCCTCTACCAGCTCGCCGAGGCGAAGGGCATGATTTGGGCAAGAAAAAGCTGGCTCAACTTCCTCGAATTCCGCACGCACGAGCAACAAGAGCGGCTGGCTGAACTCGAAATGCGGCTCGACAAGCCGCGCCAGATGGAGGTGGCTACCCCGAGCGGGATGCTCGAAACACGGGTTTTCCGCTATTCTTTCAAAAAATTCCTGTTGCAAATCGGGGTCTTGGCCCTGTTCTTCGGCGGGTTCACGGCGGCCGGGTTTGGCGGCGGCGGGTTCTTTCCGTTCGGGTTTTTCTTCCTCATCGTCGTCGTTGTCCAGTTGGTGCGCTGGCTGCCGAGGCTGCGCCTACCAGAAGCCATCCGGCTCGACGCCGACGGAATCACCCTTCGAAAACGGCCGACGGTTGCCTGGGCCGATGTGGCCGACATCTTCCTCGAACATCGCCAGCAGGGGAAGAGCAGCACCCGCTTCCTAGTAGTAAAGACAAAAGAGGAGACCCCGAAGCCCGTCGAAATCGACACCGCCGACCTCGACGCGGACGACGTGGAAATCGAGGCGGCCGCGCACGAGTTTTGGGCAAGCTGGCGAGCGAGGAAATAGGGATTGGGCCGCACCGATTCCCAATCCCCAGTCAAAACAGCGGCTTCCCGTTCCGCGCCATGTAGCCCAAAAAAGGGCCTCCATGCCCGAAGCTCACCCGGAAGCAGCCGGTCGCCGCGTCCTTTTCGATGGCCCAACCGCCTGGCACATCCCGGATTTTTTTGAAAGAGCCATCGACCAAAACGGCCGAGGCGCACACTTGCCACGCGACATATTTTTCGAGCAAGAAGCCGAGGCCGTCGATTTGCGAGTAGTAGTTGAAATAATCGGTCGGCACATTTTGCCCCGTCCGCAGGTCGATGACGGAGCCGGTTCGCAGCAAGCTGTCCGGGTCGAAAACGATGGCGAAAGGCCCCAGCCCGGCTCCAGTGTCGATGCGCCGACCGGCACCCGGTTCAATCAGCCAGCGGCCGTCCGACCCGCGAAGGCCCATGCCGAAAGCGGTGTCGCCCACCATCACACGGACGGTTCGGCCCACTGGGTTCGTGGCGAGCGTCCTCGAAAAACGGGGCGCGATCAGCGGCTCTCCGGCGAGAGAGAAGACGGCCGCCCTACCCTCTTCCGAGGTGGCGGTGACGAGGAAAGGGTGCGCCGCGTCGCGCTCGTTCGCCTCGATGTCGAGGCCGAATTGCGGCACGGCGAACGGGAGGCGCGGGCTGCAAATCGTCCGGCCGGAGGAATCGACGAGGGTGGCCGTGCCGGTTTTTTCATCGAAAAGGCTGCCCCAGCTTCCGAAGCCCGGCGTCCGCCTGTGGTAAAAAAAGGTGTCGCGCCACGGCCGCCCGTCGAGCGAGAACCAGAGGCTTTTGTAGCTGCCCGTGTCCGCCGCAATGAGCTTTCGGCCGAAGCCGTCGGTGCCGAGGTGCAGCGGGCCGGTTTGGAGGAACCACCGGCGGCCGGTTCGAATGTTGAGCGCGTCGCCTTTCCGCTCGCCGGTTTTTATCGAAAAATGGCTGTCGCCGTAAAGCGGGGCGATGAGATCGAAGTTGCTCTGCCAGACGTCCTCCGGCATCGAAAGGCCCGAATCGGGCAGCAGTTTCGGGCGGAGGGGCTGCATTGTCCGGCTGTCGATGAGCCAGGTCCGGCCGTTTTTGGTGGCGGCGAAATAGAACTTTTGCAGCATCGAGTCGCCGTCGAAGCCGCTTCCGAGCGTCGGGAAGTTGTTGAACTCGAACGGCAGCGCGACCGAGCCGTCCATGTTGAACAGCCCCTTTTGCCCGTTTCGGCTGACGAACCAGAAGTCGCGGGTGCCGAGTCGGGCTTTCCACGGGCGGCCGTCGATGCCGATGTTGCCGAGGAGGTCGTCGGCCGTCGCGCCGCGCTTTCTGAAAAGGCCGTCCGGGCTGGATTGTGTCCACAACGCTCCGTCTGGCCCGCGAAAAATGGACGGGTCCGTGCCGAGGAGGAGCAAGTCTCGGCCGTCGCGGTCGATGATGCGCCAGTGGCGGTCGGCCCGCCAGACGAGGGCCAGCCCGCTGCGCGAAAAGGGCCGCGCAGTGCCGAAAACTGGCGCGATGGCCAGCTTCCCCGACCGGTCGAGGTAGCCGAAAAGGTGGCTGGCCGAATCTCGGACCAAAAGCCGCTCGCTCCACTCGACGGGCGGCACAAACTCAAGCCCCGCAGGTACGGCGATGGGACGACCGGTCTGCAGGTCGAACAGGCCGAGCTTCCCGTCGATGTTGAGGTGGACGACGGGGCAGGTTTCGGGCGGGTTTTTCTCAAAATCGTCGCGCAGGCCGCTCGGGTTGTTCGGGTCAAAGCCCTCCTCCTCGAAGCCGTCGTGAAGGCGAACCTCGTCCTCGAACCGAAAAGCTCGGCCGACGGGTCTGCCGATCGAGTCGAAGAATGCGGCGGGGTGCAGAAAGCGGTACACATCACCAATTTTGGCGAGGGAGTCCAGCTCTTCATAATAGTTCGCCGCGCCGAAAGTGAACCGTGCGACCATCCAAAACCCTCGCTCTAGGCGATGAATCCGCTCGAAATCGCCCTTTTCGAACGGCAGCGCGACCTTCCCACGGCGGTCGAGGAGGCCGAACTGGCCGCCCTTTTTGGCGACGGCCAGCGGGCAGGGTCTCCCCTCCGAATCTCTGAACAGGCCGACCGAGTCGAGCGTCGGGGGCATGATTTCGCGCCCGTCGGAGGGGTCTGCGAGGCCCCATTTTGCGCCGCTCCGGAGCGGGACGGGCAGGTTTTGAGAAAAGGGGACCTGCTGGAAAAGGAGCAAGACGGCGAGGGCAGGGGGCAGTTTCATGTCAGCGGATTTCCGACAAAGCTAAAAGCCGACCAGCGGCCCCTGCGGGCAACCGCTAATTTTGGCAAAAACACCCCCGCGCAACCGCTCCCCCGGCCCTCTGCGTACCTTTCGCCGACACAGCCCACCCGACTTTTTTTGTGAAAAATATCATGGACAAACAGCCCTTGCGGCTCGGCGGCCTCCTACTCGCTGCTCTTCTTTCCCCCTTTTTCGCCCTCGCAACGCACATCATCGGCGGCGAGATGACCTACAAATACCTCTCGACCAACGCCACGACCGGCGCGAAGACCTTCGAGTTCACCCTCACCGTCTACAAGGACTGCTCGGCGGGCGTCACGACCGACCTCGACGCGAACGCGCCCATCGGCATCTACCGAGGCTCGGCGGCGGGGGGCACGCTCATCGACAACTTCACCGTGCCCATCGGGTCGAAGGATGTCGTCGTGCCGTTCATCCCGCCGTGCACCGACCCCAATGCCACCAACGGCACCTGCGCCCAGCGCGGCGTGTACACCTTCACCCGCGAGCTGCCCGTGCCGACCAACGGGCAGAGCTATTTCGTCATCTACCAGCGGTGCTGTCGGACGGCCGCCATCACCAACGTCAACAACCCCAACCAGCACGGGGCGACCTACGTCGTCGAGATAACGGCCGCCGCCTTCGCTGGGAACAACTCCTCGCCGTCCTTCAAAAACTATCCGCCGACGTTCATCTGCGCCGATTTCCACATCGCTTTCGACCACTCGGCCATCGACGTCGACGGCGACTCGCTCGTCTACGTCTTCTGCAACTCGCTCGACGGCGGCGGACAGGGCGGCGGCGGCGGTGGCGGCGGCAACGGGTGCGGCAGCCCCACGCCCAACCCGCCCTGCGGGCCGCCCTTTTCGCTCATCCCTTTTTCGACGGGTTACACCGCGGCCGTGCCGATGGCCGGGAACCCCATCATCACCATCGACTCGACGACCGGGTTTTTGGACGGGATTCCGAACATCCTCGGGAAGTTCGTCGTCGGCATCTGCGTCCTCGAATACCGGAACGGGGTTTTGATCGGCTCGGTGCTGCGCGACTTTCAGTTCAACGTCCTCGACTGCACGCCGACGGTCTCGGCCATTATCGCAGCCGACAGCACCATCTCGCCAAAGGACTTCTATGTGGAAAGGTGCGGGCAGAACCCCGTCAAAATCATCAACAAGAGCGTCTCGACGCCCGATTTGCAGACCTACCTGTGGCAGTTCGACCTCGGAAACGGCCTGACCTACTCGGCCTCGACGGCCAACGTCTCGGTCCCCTTGCCCGGCTGGGGCACCTATCACGGCCTGCTTTATTTGAACAAAGGCCTGAACTGCCCCGACTCTGCGAAGGTCACGCTCGTGGCGCACCCGGGGTCGGAGGCCAAGTTTTCCTATGAATTTGACAGTTGCCAGCTCACGCCGGTCGTTTTCCACGACTCCTCCACGACGGGCGCGGCCGCGCTGGTGAAATGGGACTGGACTTTCTACGACCCCAACTCGACCTCGACCGTCCCCAGCCCCGTCCACGATTTCAAAAACCAGGCGCCCGGCACCTACCTCACGCGCCTCATCGTGACCGACACCGACGATTGCCGCGACACGGCCTCTGTGCAGGTCGGCTGGGTGCCGAAGCCGCTGCCGCCGTTCACGCCGCTGCCCCCGGTGACGATGTGCCAACCGGCCCCGGCCGTCTTCGGCCAACTTTACGACCCGGCAACGGCGGCAGGCCTGAAGTTCCTCTGGGATTTCGGCGACCAGACGACGGGGAACAAGCCCTTCCCCGTCCACACCTATCCGGCGGCGGGCAGCTACCCGGTCAAGGTCGTCATCAAGGGCGCCTATCACTGCAAGGACTCGACAACCACGACGGTCACGTCGCTGCCGGTGGTGACGGCCCAATTTTCCTATGATTTCGACAGTTGCCACCTCACGCCGGTGCAGTTCACCGACCTGTCGAAGACCGACGCGGCGGGCGGGCTGACGAACTGGGACTGGACCTTTTTCGACCCGAACTCGACCTCGACGGAGCAAGACCCCGTCCACTTTTTCAACCAAACACCGGGCATCTACCCCACCAGCCTCATCGTGACCGATGTCAACGGCTGCCGCGACACGACCTCCCAGCAAGTGGGCTGGGCGACGAACACGCTGCCGACCATCCCGCCTATGACGCCAATCGAGCTTTGCCTGCCCGCGACGGCCGTCTTCGACTCGCTGTTCGACGTGACGACCTCGGCCGGGCTGAAATTCACCTGGGACTTCGGCGACGGCACGACCAGCAACGACCCATACCCCCGGCACCCCTACATCGCGCCGGGCGACTACAACATCAGTGTCCTGATCGAGGGGCTTTACCACTGCCAGGCGGCGGACACCTTCCCCGCGCTCGTCACGACGAACGCGAAGCCGACGGCCTCCTTTGAGTTTTCGCCTAAATTCGGGATTTCGAACCTGAAGCCGCACGTCCAGTTCACCAACACGAGCGACCCGTCGGTGACGCACTGGGACTACGACTTCAGCGGCTACGGCTCCACCGGCGAGCCAAGCCCGGCCTTCGACTTCCCGGACACGGGGAAAATGACCGTCCAGCTCATCGTCGCCACGGCGACCGGCTGCCGCGACACGACGGTGCAGCAGCTCGACGTGGTGCCGATGATTCGGCTCTATTTCCCCAACGTCTTCAACCCGGTGAACAGCATCGGCGTGGACAACGACCACTTCAAGCCGGTCGGCGTGCTGCCCGGCTACTCGGATTACGAGATGCAGATTTTCAGCCGCTGGGGCGAGCTTGTGTTCCGGTCGAGCGACCCGACCGAGGCCTGGGACGGCCGGCGGCGCGGCGGAAAGCTCATGCAGCCGGGCGTTTTCACCTGGTACATGCACATGAAGGGGCCGCGCGGCGAGCCTTACGAGTTCGAGGGGACGGTGACGATCGTGGAGTGACCTACCCAGAAACCCCATTCCTGAAAAAGAAAAAGGCGGCTGCGCATCTGCGCGGCCGCCTTTTTCAATTCCAAAAAGCCAGGTCAATTCTTCACCAGCCGCGCCGTCATCGACCGCCCATCGACAGTCGTCAGCTTGGCAATGAGGATGCCCGCCGGAAGGCCGGAGGCGTCGAGCGTCTGCCGCCCGCTTTTGACCGATTGCCTGCTCAAGGCGCGGCCGTTTTGGTCAAAAATGGCCAGTTCGGCCCCGGCGGCCTCGACCTCGATGGTCAGGCTCTGCGAGACAACGGTCGGGTAGATTTTCCCGAAAGCCGCCACGCCCGGCTCGCCCGTGGCCGTTGTGATTTTCGGGACGACCTTGTGGGTGCCGAGCAGCGCGTTGTCGCCCGATTCCTTGCCGTTGCCGTTGCAGGCGTTGGCGGCGAAGTAAAACTTGATGCTGTCCGCCGGGAGCGTGGCCGGGCTTTTCCAGGTGAACGTCCACGAGACGGAGCCGTTCGACAGATTCTTCTTGGCCGACTGGCGGGCGTACTGGCGGCTGCTGGCGGTGGTCACGTTGACGCCGGTCCCGGCCGTGAGGGTGCCGCACTTTTTGTTGTCCTTGTCGAGGCAGGTCAACTGGAAGCCGCCGACGGACGCCCCGCTCGTCTCGGTCAGCGTGACCGAGTAGGAGGTGCTGGCCAGGATGGTGTCGGGCACGCCCGCGATGCTGACGGTGCCGGTGAACGTGCCGCCGCTGTGGCAGCCCGACTTGGCGCAGGTGCTTTCGCCCGGTGCCCCGGTCGAGCCGGTCGGCGGGTTGGAGGGGTCGAGGCGGGTGCTTGTCAGGCCGAACAAGAGGGCCATGAATGCGAGCGAGAAGTAGAGTTTTTTCATGAAAAAAAGTGAGTTTTTGAAAAAGGAGGGCGAAGGTGGACACAGCCGCCCGCCCGCCGTATGCCCCGGTTCGGGCGGAGATGTCAACCGGTTGCTTTTCTCATAAAAAAATTTCAGGAGTGGCGGCGGCGGTCGGCTTCGCAACTTCGCGCCCGGCTTGCCCGGCAAGCAGTCCGTTTTCAAACCAAAATCGCCGCCCGATGGTGTTTTTCAAAAAAAGGCCGCGCCTTTCCCCCGCACTCCTCCTCCTCTTTTTGGGAAAGATGGCCGCGCAGCCGCTCCCCAGCTTTTCCATCGACGAACTCGAAAAGAGGACGTTCAACTTCTTTTGGGAGACCGCCGACGCGAACTCGCAGACGCCCGACCGCTGGCCGACCCTCGCCTTTTCGAGCATCGCCGCGACGGGCTTCGGCCTGTCGAGCTACCTCGTCGGCGTAGAGCGCGGCTACGTCTCCCGCGAACAGGCCGCCGAGCGCACGTTGAAGTGCCTGAATTTTTTGAAAAACCTGCCGCAGGGCGAAAAAGCCGCCGGAACGGCCGGTTTTCGCGGCTTTTTCTACCATTTCCTCGACCACAAAAAAGGCCTGCGCTTCCGCGACGTCGAGCTATCGAGCATCGACACGGGCCTGCTGATGGCCGGAATCCTCTCCGCCCAGACCTATTTCAGCGCGGAAAACCCGACCGAGGCCGCCATCCGCACGGCCGCGCAGGAGCTTTACGAGCGCGTCGAATGGGACTGGATGCTCAACCGTAGCAACCGCCTGACGATGGGCTGGAAACCCGAGTCGGGCTTCCTTTCGGCCGAGTGGGCGGGCTACAACGAGGGCATGATCCTCTACCTCCTCGCCCTCGGCTCCCCGACGCACAACATCCCGGTGAAAAGCTGGGCAGCATGG
>JBGAWE010000130.1:0-12747 GCA_044227705.1 Saprospiraceae bacterium | reverse complement strand
CAACCACGACCAAAATAAAGAGAGCGGCTACCTTTTTAGTGCCCGTTCTCTTTTTGCGTCCAAAAAGCCAAGCCGGCATCCTTTCAATATGGTCGAGCCAGTCGAAAAAAAGCGGCGGCGAGGTACAGACCCTCGCCGCCGCTCCTGTTTCGAGGGACAAACCCCTCCACCAAAAAACCGCTCCCCAGCCCATCGGCCAGCAAGCGGTTCGACATACCTGATTTTTTGCCGTTCAGTTCGTTTGGGTGACAATGACGGGGCGTCTTTGAGCCGCCTCGTCATTCCATCCGAATCAGGGGACAAACGGAGCGCAAATCCCCCCGAACTTGCGCATCCGTCTGCCCAACCGTAGGCGGATTATTCTTCAGTTCAAAAGCTCTTTTGAACAAACATCTTCTTCGAGACCGGCCGCATTCCGACTGCGCTGACGTGGACGAAATACTGGCCCGTCGGCTGGTCCTGCAAATCGACATCGACCCACGGGGTGGCCAGTTCGTCGAAGGTTTTCATCAAAAGCTGGCTGCCGTTCTGGTTGAAAACCCGCAAGACCACCTGCTTTCCAATGAAATCGGTCAGCCGCAACGTGGCCATCCCGTCGTTCGGGTTCGGGTAGATTTCAAAGTCGTTCGACGCACCCGCCAGCTTCTCGCCGTGCTCGTCGACGCCGGGGCCGAGGTTGACGGGAATCGTCACCAGGTAGTCCTCCACCTCGCCGAAGGGCAGGGTTTCGCAGGGCGTCGGGTTCGCGTCGCGCTTGAGGGAGACGCGCATCCGGGCGTTCCCGGCAGTCGCCGTCGCGGGGATGATGATGTTGCCCGAGGCGAACTTCGGCGCGGAGCCGTTGCCGGGGTTGGTGATTTTCTGTTGGAAGACGACCTCCGATGGGTCTTCGAGGGTGTTGTTTCCGTTCAGGTCAATCCAGATTTTGACGTACTCGTCGGCCGTCGCCCAGCTCCACGAGCATTTCACCGATACGGGAAGCGCGACGTTCTTTTGAACAGAAATTGCTGGGCTGGTGAAATCAGAATAAGGCTGCTTGTCGGAGGTCTTCGTGAACGTGCCGAGCTTCACTTCCGAAATCCACTCATGCCAGGGGAAGTCGCTTTTCGAGGCGCAGCCGGGCGTGCCGGTGCCGCCGCCGTTGGAGCAAGCCGCCGGGGCCGTCACGTTGACAGATGCCGTGCAGGTCGCCGAGGCATTGTCCTTCACCGTGAAATTGAGGTTGCCGCCCGAAATCGGAAAGCCGCTCAAGGCCTTCGCCGTCCCGTAAACACCGCTGACCGCCTGGCTGCCGACGGTCGCCGACCAGCCGCTGCCCGTGTTCGAGCCGGTTGCAGTGATGTTGAAAGAGAAGGTGTCGTCGCCCGGATTGCTCGGCGTTCCGTTGTCATTGCACTGAATCTGGCTGGCTGAGGCTGTGATGCTGCACGGGTTCCCGCCCGTCGAGCCGCCCTCGCTCAAGCAAGCGTCGTCGGCGTGGACGCAGACGTTCCCCGATTCTTTGTTGATGGAAATTTCAACCCATGAAGTGTTCGCCGGGGCGGTCTTCGTTATGGTCAGTTCGCCCCAGTTCGCCGAGTTTGGAATGCCGACGAAATCGGTTTGCAGCGGAATCCATTGGCTGCTCATGAATTTCAGGGAGATGGTCGAGCCGTTCACTGCGTCGCCCGTCCGCTTTGTCGACACCTTATAAGTGTAGGTTTTGCCGGCCGTCGCGCCTTTCGTTTGATATAGCCGCGCCGCCGTTGTACCGCACATCCGCGCCCCTTTCGCCCCACCCAGCGCATCGGCGACGCTTTCAACCGAGCCGGATTGGTCCCAATTGGAAAGGCCGTTTTCAAAGCTGTTGTTGGTCAACAGGTTGTTCGAGCAAGTTCCGCCTGTCCCGCCGCCCGTCGAGCAGGCCGCTGGCGCGATGGCCGATGTTTCAAAAACACAGCCCGGAATCTGGTTGTCGCGGACGACAAAGAATTTCGTCCCGCCCGAAATTGGGTACGGCCCGAAGTTGACAGGCGTGCCGTAGACGCCGCCCGTGTAGGTCAGGCCGCCGGTGAGGTTCCAGCCGGTCGTCGTGCCGTTGCCGGTAACGTTGAGGGTGAAGGTGAAGGTGTCGTCGCTCGCGTCGTTCGGCGTTCCGTTGTTGTTGCAGAGGATGTTCGAGACCGTCGCGTTGAGTGCGCAGCCGCTGCCGGAACCGCTTTTTGTAAAGAAGACCGGCGTCGCATCGAGCTGAATGTTGGAGGGCGAGACCGTCGTGACCGTGCCGGTATAGCCGTAGTCCCAGTTGTAGCGGACGGCGTTCGTGAAGCCGAAACTTGTTGGAAATGAATAAGTTGCGCTGGCCTGCTCGCTCAAATCCTCCGTAGTCTTTGCCCAGATTGCGTAGATGTAGGTGCCGTCCGGTCGTTTGAAAGCATAGCCGCGAGCGGCGGGCGGGAGGTCCATCGCGGCGGTTTGCGCGGCATCATAATCGGCCGGATAGATGAGGTCGGTGAAAGTCTTGACCGCAATCCCCTCTGGGTTGACCTCCTGCGAATAGGGCAGTTTCCCGTCGATCTTCTTGTAAAGCCCCATCTGGTGGAACTCGTAGCTGGCCTCCGCGTCGGTCTTCTGGTCGAACAGTTGGAAGACGTGCATCTGGTGAACCTTGTTGATTTTGGCCACCATGAGCGCCTTCTGGATGTAGTTGCGCTGCTGCAGCTCGCCTGCGAAGAAGGTGCCGGTGTAGGCCTTGCGCGGCGCGTTGGCCTCGGTCATAATCCACTCCTTTTTGGGGAATTGGGTGCCGTTGAAGCCGTATTTGTCAAAGACTGCTTGATAGCTGTCGCGGAAAATCGTCACCCCATCGGCAGCCTGGTCGCTGTGCCTTTCAAAAAAGCCGAGGTCGTAGTTCGTGGTCGACCCGTCGAAGTGCGGATAGGCGTGATAGACCATGCAATCGAAATACGCGCCGCCGCCATACGGGTACTCGGGCGTGGGCGAACCGCCGTTCGGGTTGTCGGTGTTGCGGCAGACAGCGTCGAGCATGGCCTGATAGCCGACGGAGCCGAGGCAGACATAGCTATCGGGGTCGACGGTCTTGAGAACCTCCCACGCGATGCGCAGTGTCCGCACATAATGCTCGATGGGCGCACGGAGGACATAGTCGCAGGGGTTCGGGTCGTTCTCCCACCAGTTGCCGGGATAGCCGACGGGCCGCCAGCCGATTCCGTAAGAGGTCAAATCCAGCCCCGGCTCGTTCCAGATTTCCCAAAAGCGGACTTGGTCTTTGTACTTCAGCCCGACCTTGTAGCAATAGGCAGCGAAATAGTTGTTGTCGTTGTAAGGCGTCCCGTTCGCGCCGCCGTCCCAAATCGGGGTGTAGAGGTTGGCAAAAAGGCTCGAAAACTGCCCCGGGCAATGCTGCGAATAGTCCTGATGGCTTGGTGCCGGGCCGCCGACGAGGGCTGTGTACTCGCCCATCCCGGTGAGATCGTAGTGCTGAAAATCCGTCACGGCGAGGTCATAGCCGTAATAGTCGAGCGGCAGCTCATAGAGGCTCGGGCGAACGGTCTTCGAGCCGACGCCCTTTTGCCCAACGGCCGCGTTCCCGGCGGCGACATCGGCAAGCGTCTTGTTGTCCCAGCCTTGATAGTAGCCCATGTTCACGCCCGGCCGGAAGCGCCCGGTGTACGGCGTGACCTTGTCGCGGGCGGTGTAGTTGACTTGTGCGGAGATGGTTTGAGCGGCGAGAATGGCCGCGAAAAGGAAGGATTGCGTCAAAAAGCGCATAGTGGAAGTATGGTTTGTTTGATTGAATTGTACCCTGTCAGAAAAAGGCGTTGCTCTTTTGAACGGTACAAATATTCAAACCCCCTCCTTCTCGGGAAAAAGACAAAATCGGGGTTTTATCAAGATTTTCAGGACACACGGACAAGACAGAATTCAAGACAAACAATCATGTCGATTGATAAAATCCGTACAAATCCAGGTCAAAGCCGCGTTCATCCGTGGGCATTCTATCAAAAAAAATCGGCGCAACCTCTCTCGAAATTGCGCCGAACATTGCGGCAAACCCGCACGATTTTCAGGGGAAACCGGTCAGGGGGGTCTTCAAAAAGTGTAGCCCGCGCTCAACAGCACCCGCGAGGAGGACTTGTCGAAAGCATATTGCTTCCCGGCAAACTCGACGTGGTCGCCGAACTTGCCCATGTCGTTCTGCCAGCGCAGGTCGAAGGTCAGGTGCTTGCCGAGGTTGAGGCCGACGCCGAACTGGCCGCTGACCTTCATCCGGTCATAGTCGGCTTTGAACCCGGCGACGTCGTTCAGGTCGGAATCCCCCTGCAGGTGGAAGCGGCCGACCGGCCCCGCCTGCACCCGAATCGGCCCGAGCTTCATGCCGAGCAATAGCGGGACATCGACGCTTTGATAAGTTTCGGAAACAGCTTTCACCGAACCATCGGCCGAGGTGAGGGTGTAGTTCACCTTGTTTGTGTTGTAGAGAAGCTCCGGCTGGAGGTGGATGAAGCCGCCGATGCGGGCATACGCGCCGAAGAAATAGCCGCGCGGCGTCGATTTGACGTCGAAGGTGTACGAGCCGCCGTTCGGGTCGGTCAAGTCGATGGCGGCGGGGTTGACTTTGAGGTTGGAAAGGCCGCCCTTAACGCCGAAAACGGCCTTTTGGGCCTGCGAAAACTGGGCGAAACCGATGGTCAAAAGGGCGATTGCAAAGAGCTTTTTCATTGATTTGAATTTTTCGTGCTGAAACGTCTTTTGGTAAAATTGGATGTCTAACGGAAGATTTTCGGGGCATCTTGTCCGGTTTTTCGGGCAATTTGTGGTTTAACTTTACCCTAACCGGACAGCAAGGTTTTCAAAACGTGACTTGGCGAGACGGGCTTTGGATACCTTCGCCCGCCTTTTTATGGAACGCCACGATGCTCATCAAATCAGCCAATTTCACCTGCAGCTACGCCAAAACGGCAGATTGCCCGACCGACGGCCGCCCCGAGTTCGCCTTCATCGGCCGCTCGAACGTGGGCAAAAGCTCGCTCATCAACATGCTGACGGGCAAGAAGGGACTCGCCAAAGTCTCGGGCACGCCCGGCAAGACACAGCTCATCAACTTCTTCGAGATAAACGAGAAGTGGCACCTCGTGGATTTGCCGGGCTACGGCTACGCCCGAAGCTCGAAGGCGATGCGAGCCGGTTTTTCAAAATTGATAACCACTTATTTCAGCCAGCGTCTGTCGCTGACGTGCGCCTTCGTCCTCATCGACTCGCTGATTGAGCCGAGGGCCAACGACCTCGAATTTGTCAGGTTTTTGGCGCAGGAAAACGTGCCGTTCGCGCTCGTTTTCACGAAGATTGACCGCGACTCGCAGAAGGTCGTCGCGCGAAATGTCGAGGCCTTTCTCTCCAAAATGAGGGAGGACTGGGAGGAGCTTCCGCCACACTTTTTGACCTCGGCTCAATACGGCAAGGGCCGCGAGGAAGTCCTCGGTTACATATCCAAAATACTGAAAGACCTCCGAAAACAGCCAGCATGAACCACGCGAAAAAGACCGTCCTGCCGCATATCATGCCCGACGAGACCGACTGGCCAATCTTCCGGTTGAGCCAGCAGCGGAGCCAGTTTGTCAAAGAAATCAACGATTTCACCCACAAAAAGCTCGTCTCGCGCCATCGGAAGAACCTCGCCGACCTTTTGCAAAAGGCGATTTACCTCGAACGAATTCGAATCAAAGAGGAGGCATGGAAGGTCGACCCGCCGAACGAGCGGGTCTTCTGGAACCGCATCTCGAAGGCTTTGATAAAACGCTCGCTCGACCGCGAGGACCGCGAGGCGCAGGCGGTCAACGAGGAGATCCTCGGCCGCATCATCGGCCGCTATTCGGAGGAGATTGTTGGCACCTTCAAAATCTCGACGTATCGGTTCGCTGTCAGGTTTTTGACGATTCTTTTCAACCGGTTTCTCAACGCCGCACTCTCCAAAAGCCTCCTCTCGCTCATCTTCGGAGGGAAGAAGCAACTGTTCGAATCGCTCAACGTCGAGGGCGAGAAGGAGACCATCCGCAGCCTTTTCGATCACGGCACGGTCGTCGTCGTGCCGACCCATTTTTCCAACATGGACAGCATCCTCGTCGGCTTCGCGATGGACTCGGTGCTCGGGCTGCCGTCGTTCAGCTACGGCGCGGGGCTGAACCTCTACAACTTCGGCCCGGCCGCCTATTTCATGAACCGGCTCGGCGCCTACCGTGTTGACCGGCGGAAAAAGAACCCCATCTACCTCGAAACCTTGAAAGCGATGTCCAACTTGAGCATCCAACGGGGAGTGAACAGCCTGTTTTTCCCCGGCGGGACGCGCTCGCGGTCGGGGCGGCTGGAGCAGGAACTGAAGCTCGGTTTGCTCGGCACTTCGGTCGAGGCGCAGCGGGCGATGTGCGCGGCCGCGACAGGCAAAAAAGTGTTCATCGTGCCGCTTGTCATCAGCTACCACTTCGTGCTGGAAGCGCCGTTTTTGATTGAAAGCCATCTCCGGCAGACGGGGAAAGAGCAGTATTTGAGGCTGAAAGACAGCGGAAAAAGCATCCGCGACTGGATGGGATTCATCTGGCGATACTTCGGCTCGACCTCCGAAATCACCCTCTCGTTCGGCAGGCCGATGGACGTTTTGGGCAATTTCGTGGACGAAAAAGGCCGCAGCTTCGACCAATTCGGCAACGAAATCGCCATCGACGACTACTTCGTTTCCGAGGGAAAAATCACAGAGGACAGACAACGAGAGGAACAGTACACGCAGATTTTGGCCGACAAAATCGTGGAGCGTTACCATGTCGAGAACATCGTCTTGTCAAGCCACCTCGTCGCCTTCGCGGTTTTCGAGATGCTCGAAAACGGGAAGCCCGACCTCGATTTGTACGGCCTCCTTCGCTTGCCGCCGGACGACTTTGTCTTCAAAAAACAGTCGGTCGAGCGGGTCGTCGAGCAGATGCAGCGGCAGCTTTTCCAATGGGAAAAAGAGGGAAAAATCAAGCTCTCCCCTGCCCTCCGGCTGCCCGTCGGCGAGCTTCTGGCCGACGGCATCAAAAACCTCGGCATCATGCACACCGAGAAGCCGCTCGTCTTCAACCGCGACGGCGACATCGTCTCGAACGATTTCCGCGTCCTTTTCTATTACCACAACCGACTCGACAATTACGGGCTGGAAAAGGCGGTGAAATGGAAGGACGAGGCCATCGAGACGCTCGCAACTGATTGACAGCCAATGACTTTTTGCAGCACCCACCCGAAATTTGTCATCGACTGACCGCCAACCATCACGCGTTATTTGCCACCACGATTTTTATGGATTACAAAAACATCCTACTCGAAACCTCCGACGGCATCGCCCGCCTGACCATCAACCGCCCGCAGGCCCTCAACGCCATCAACCGGCAAACGATGGAGGAACTGCACCACTTCTTCACCGAGGGTTTCAATGAAATCAGCGGCCTGAAAGGCGTGGTCGTGACCGGCTCGGGCGAAAAGGCATTTGTTGCCGGGGCCGACATCTCGGAGTTCACCTCGATCGGCGCGGCGGGCGGAAAGGCCATGTCGGCGCGTGGCCACGAGACCTATTTCGCCATCGAGCGGTTCCACCGACCGGTCGTCGCTGCGGTCAACGGCTTCTGCCTCGGCGGTGGCTGTGAACTGGCGATGGCTTGCCACCTGCGCGTCGCGGGCGAGAAGGCGCGGTTCGGCCAACCGGAGGTCAACCTCGGTTTGACGCCCGGCTACGGCGGGACGCAGCGGCTCGTCCAGTTGATCGGCAAGGCGAAAGCCCTCGAACTGCTGATGACGGCCGACATGATTGGCGCTGAGGAGGCGCACCGGCTCGGGCTGGTCAACCACGTCGTCCCGACGGGCGAGGAGGTGGCGAAGGCGACGGAACTTATTGAGAAAATCGCCACGAAGGCCCCGCTGGCCGTTGCCAAAATCATCGAGACCGTCAATGCTTTTTACAGAAAAGGCGGTAAAAAGGGCTTCAATGCCGAGGTCGAGGCGTTCGGCGAACTGGCCGGGTCGGACGATTTCAGGGAAGGCGCGGCGGCGTTTTTGGAAAAGAGAAAAGCAAATTTCACAGGCAAATGATTGAGGAATTGACGGAGCGAGCAATCGAGGAACCGATCGTTCGGCCCTCGTTTGCTCGGTTCCTCGAATCCTCGCTTCCTCATCACCATGATAGAGACTGACATTCTGATAATCGGCGCGGGGCCGGTCGGCCTGTTCACCGTCTTCGAGGCTGGGCTTTTGAAGATGCGCTGCCACCTCGTCGACGTGCTGCCGCAAGTGGGCGGGCAGCTTTCGGAAATCTACCCGAAAAAGCCCATCTACGACATCCCCGGCTATCCATCGGTTTTGGCGGGCGACCTGGTGACCAATTTGATGAAACAGATTGAGCCGTTCCAACCGACATTTACATTGGGCGAACGAGCCGAGACCATTGAAAAGATAGAATCGGAAAACAAGTTTTTATTGAAGACCAACAAAGGGACGACGATAAAATCATCCACAATCGCCATCGCCGGCGGTCTCGGGTGTTTCGAGCCAAGAAAGCCGCCCATCGACAACATCGACCAGTTCGAGGACAAAGGCGTTTCCTATTTTATCAAAGAGCCGGAAGATTTTAGAGGACAGAAAGTTGTCCTCGCCGGGGGCGGAGACAGTGCTCTGGATTGGACGGTTTTTCTGGCCGACGTGGCCAGCGAGGTGACGCTCGTCCACCGCCGCACCGAGTTTCGCGGCGCGCCCGATTCGGTCGAAAAAGTGATGGAACTGGCCGCCTCGGGCCGTGTCAAATTGTTGACAAACTCGCAGGTCACGGGCCTCGGCGGCAACGGCCGACTGACCGAACTGACCATCGAACAGGACGAAAAAGGCTCGTTTTCGCTCGAAACCGACCATTTCATCCCGCTTTTCGGCCTCACGCCGAAGCTCGGGCCGATTGCGGACTGGGGGCTGAACCTCGACAAGGGCGCCATCACGGTCGACACTTTCGACTACTCCACCAACGTGCCGGGCATCTTTGCCATCGGCGACATCAACACCTATCCGGGCAAGCTCAAGCTGATTCTATGCGGCTTCCACGAGGCGACCTTGATGTGCCAATCGGCATTCAAGATCGTCAATCCCGGCAAGAAGCTCTCTTTCAAATACACAACAGTAACGGGCATAGAGGGGCTATGAAAACAAGGACGATCAGGCGCGACAAAATCAACGTCATCACGCTCGGCTGCTCGAAGAATTTGGTCGACAGCGAGAACCTCATCACGCAGCTTCGCGGCAACGACTACGAGGTCTTCCACGAAAAGCCCGGCTCGGACGCGAACATCGTCGTCATCAACACCTGCGGCTTCATCGACCGGGCCAAACAAGAGAGCATAGACACGATTCTCCAATACGCCGCGGCGAAAAAGGGCGGCGACATTGAAAAACTGTACGTCACCGGCTGTCTTTCACAGCGTTACCGGGAAAATCTGGAGGAGGAAATCCCCGAGGTCGACGCCTTTTTCGGGACGATGGAGATGCCCGCGCTCCTGGCCAAACTGGAGGCGGATTACAAACACGAGCTGCTCGGCGAGCGGCAAATCACGACGGAGCCGCACTTCGCCTACCTCAAAATCTCTGAGGGCTGCAACCGCACCTGCTCGTTTTGCGCCATCCCGCTCATGCGCGGCGGGCACGTCTCGCGGCCCATCGAGGAGCTGGTTTTGGAGGCCAAGAACCTCGCCCGGCGCGGCGTGAAAGAGCTGATGCTCATCGCGCAGGAACTCACCTATTACGGCCTCGACATCTATAAAAAACGCGAGCTGCCACGCCTCCTCGACGCGCTCTGCGAGGTCGACGGCATCGAGTGGATTCGGCTGCACTACGCCTACCCGTCGAAGTTCCCGTTCGAGATTTTGGACGTGATGGCCCGGCAACCGAAGGTCTGCAACTACCTCGACATGCCCCTCCAGCACGCCAACGACCGAATCCTCTCGGCGATGAAAAGGCAGATCACTCGGGCCGAAACGACCGAGCTTTTGCAGAAAATCAGGGAAAAAGTGCCCGGCATCGCCATCCGAACGACCTTTTTGGTCGGCTTCCCGGGCGAGACGGAGGCCGAGTTTCAAGACCTCATCGACTTTGTGGAGGAGCAGAAATTCGAGCGCGTCGGCGTGTTCCAATACTCGCACGAGGACGACACCTCGGCCTTTTTGCTCGATGACGACATTTCAGAAGCGGAAAAAGAATCGCGGGCAGCGCGGCTGATGGCCGTCCAATCCGACATCAGCTTGCAGAAGAACGAGGCGAAAATCGGGCAGACCGTGCGCGTCCTTTTTGACAGAAAAGAAGGCGGCCATTGGGTCGGCCGAACCGAGGCCGACTCGCCCGAGGTGGACAACGAGGTTTTGGTCCCCGTGAAAAAGGCGCCCGTCCGGCTGGGCGACTTCGCCGACGTTTTGATAAAGGAAGCGACGGAGTTCGACCTCATCGGTCAATTGGTTTGACCTCAAAAATCAGTCGCCGCGGCCCGCCGCCCGAGCCGCTCCATCACATCCGTTTTGAAACTCCGCCCAATGGGCAAAGCCCGCCCGCGCACCTCGACCTCGATGGCCGAGAACGACTCGATTTTGTCGATGGCCACGATGAACGAGCGGTGGATGCGCAGCAGATTGTCGTCGCGCAGCAGTTCCTCCAGTTCGCCGAGCTGGTAATGGGTCGCGTGTTCTTTCGTGGCCGTGACGATGGTGACGCTGTCCTTCAAAGACTCGATGAAATGGATTTCATCGAGGAAGATTTTCACCTGCCTTTTGTGGACGTTGAAAAAATAGAACGGCCGCTGGCCCGGCGCCGCCTCTTTCGGCTCGGCGGTAAGGCTGCGCGGCGCGGACGGGCCAGTCAGTTTGCCAACCGCTTTCATGAAGCGGCCGAACTCAACCGGTTTCAGCAAATAATCAACCACCTGCAGCTCGAACCCATCGACGGCGAACTCCTGGTGCGCGCTGACGATGATGATTTTCGGCTGGCGGCGCAGCGTCTTGATGAACTCGAGGCCGGAGAGCTTCGGCAGGTTTATGTCCAAAAAGATGACGTCGACGGCCTGCTCGTTGACGAACTCGATGGCCCGGATGGCGTCGTGGCAGGTGCCGACATGGGTCAAAAAAGGCGTCTCACCGATGTATTCGGCGATGATTTCGGCGGCGATTGGTTCGTCTTCGACGATGAGGCACTTGAGCATGGCGGCGAGATTTCTTGCCTGTCGCCAGACAGGATTCAATTTTGAAAGCCCTCAAAAGTCGCCGGTCGGCCGCGCCGCTCGGTTGAAATTTCGACCAAAATCCACCTCGGCCGCCAGTTTCTCCCCAAACACAAGGTGCCGAGCAAACTTCTCGGCCCAAAATGGGGCGAGCGAACAGCCTTTTGCCCCCATGCCGTTGAAAATCCCAATGGCCGGTTTTTCGGGCAAAAAACCCATAACCGGCCTTTTGTCGAACATCGTCGGGCGAATCGACGAACGGTGGCCGGTCACCTCGAACGGCACGGCGAGCGTTTTTTCGAGCTCCTCCAAAATTTCGGCGCGGCCTTTTTCGGTGGGTCGGCCGTCGGTGAAATCCCATTCGGTGGTTGCCCCTGCCCAAAACTCGTCGCCGCCGAGCGGGGCGAGCATGAGCGTTTTTTTCAACAAAAGATCGGTCGAGAAGCCGGGGATTCGGACGGTCAGCGCCTCGCCCTTGGCGAGGTTCCAGCAATCGGAGTCCCTGAAAAACGGGTTTTGCGAGCCGCGCCAGCCGTCGCAGAAGATGATTTTCGAGAATTTTTCCTGCCCGTAGCCCACGGCGTCGGTCGAGGTCGAGATTCGGTCAAAGTCCAGTTTTTCATCAAAAAGCCGCCCTTTTTCGGTCAAAACTTGCCGAAAGCCGCCCAAAAGCGCGGGCAAATCAATTTGAGCCGCCCGTCGAAGCCCGCCAAAAAGAAAACCTGGCCGCAAGATTCTTGACCAGTCGCCGCCGTCGTTTCGCTCAAAAAGATAGCTCGAATAATCCGGCAGCGAGGCCCGCGCCGACCAGTCGTTCGCCTCTTTGACGGTCGGCAGGATGCGGACGATTTCGCGCGGCCGCCAGATTTCGCGGCCCAGCCGTTCGCCGGTTTTTCGGTAAAAAACTTCCGCCGTGGGGAGCATTTCCTCCCACATCCACGACTTGACGAACCGCTTTCCAGTGATTGGGTTGATGATGCCTGCGGCGACCGAGGAGGCGGCCTTTTCATGCCCTTCGTCGAGCACGAAAACATCGCAGCCGAAACCTTCGAGCGTGGCCGCCAGGACGGTCCCGGCCAAGCCCTGGCCGACAATCAGGACGCGCAACGGGTTGTTTTTCAATGGCTTAGGTTTTTCAACGCCTCGCGTTCCGCCTTTTTCAACCCGGCCGCGACTTGCTCGTAGCTGTGGTCGACCAGTTCCAAAATCAGGGCATCGGTCAGGCGGCCGTCGAGGCGAATCGTGTTCCAATGGCTCTTGTTGAGGTGCCAGCCGGGGGTGATTTCCTCGTGCGCCTCGCGCAGCGCGACGGCCCTTTCCGGCTGGCATTTCAGCGCGATGCTGGTCGGGTTGTCGAGCGGGAGGAACGCGAAGATCTTGCCCATCACCCGGATGGTCAGGGTCACCTCGTCGAACGGGAAGTTCTCCGTCGTGCCGGGTTTGGAGAGACAGTGCTCGCGGAGCGTTTCGATGTCCATAAGTTT
>JBGAWE010000129.1:0-12958 GCA_044227705.1 Saprospiraceae bacterium | reverse complement strand
ACCTCGTCGACGGCGGCGTCTTCGCCAACAACCCGGCCGTGCTCGCGCTCGTCGAGGCGGGCGTGGGGTTCCGAAAGGTCGAATTCGAGAAACGCCACGCGCAGGCCCCCCCGCCCGGCGGCGGCGACGGCAAGGGCCTCGACAACCCCAACCGCTTCGAACCCGTCGAGCCGAGCAACTGCCTCATGGTCTCGCTCGGCACGGGCAACGTCACCCGGAAATACCCTTATTCGAAAGCACGCGGGTGGGGGAAGGCGCAGTGGGCGCGGCCCATCGTCGACATCCTCATGCAGGGCGTGAGCGAGACGGTCGACTTCCAGATGCGCAATCTGCTGCCGACGTCCGAGAGCCGCATCGAGAGCTATTTCCGCATCAACCCCGAGATAGCCGACGACATCAGCGCCTTCGACGAGGTGGCCAACATCCCCGAATTGAAAAAAGTCGCCGACCGCTCTGTCCGCGACAATTCCGCCGCCATCGACCGGATCTGCAACCTCCTTTTCAAAGAAATGAGCCAGACCGCCTGACCGATGAAGACCGTCCGCGCCCTCCTCGTCGGCATCGGCGACTACCTCGACAATCTCCCGCTCGCCCTCGACGCGCCCGCCCGCGATATGGCGGAGATGGACGAACTCCTCCGTGAGGCCGCCCGGCAGGCTGGCCCCGACGTCCGTCTCGACATCGAAACGCTGACGGACGACGAGGCGACCTCGAAATGGTCGCCACCTTCCGCGAGCATTTCGGGAAGGCGCGGCCGGGCGACGCCTGGGCGGCCAGCAGCGCCACGGCTCTGGCCTGCCCGCCCTGAGCTTCCCGACGACGAGGCCAACCACCAGATGGAGACCCTCCTGCTGCACGACAGCCGCACCGCCGACGGCCGTGACCTCTACGACAAGGAGCTTCGCGCCCTCATCCACGAAGCGGTAGGCGACAGCGGGGCCGTCCACTTCGCCGTCGTCGCCGACTGCTGCCACGCCTCAGGCATCACGAAAGGGCTGGGCAGCATGGCCAAAACCCGCTCGGCCCCGGCCTTCAACCGCGACGGCTCATTGCCGCTGGCCAGCCTCGTTGGCTACTCGCCCGACTGGGAAAAGGGGAAATTCCCGACCGCGCCCCACGTCACCCTCGCCGCCTGCGGCCCGACGGAGGAGGCGAAGGAGCTGCCGATGGACGACGGCGGCCTCCCGCGCGGTGCCTTCACCCACTCGCTGGCGCGGCTGCTGCGCGAAAAGGGCGGCTTCAACCGCTCGTACCGCGACCTGATGGAACTGGCCTCGATAGCCGTCCGAACCGTTGTCGATAGGCAAATCCCGCAGCTCGGCCACGCGGGCGGCGCGGGCAACCTCGAAAAGACCTTCCTCGACGCCTTCCTCGCCCAGCCGACGGAGTACGCTGTCGCCAAAAAGGGCGGCGAGTGGGTCGTCCGGGCGGGCAGTTGGCACGGCATGAGGCCGCCGGAAGGGGGGAAGCGGACAGTTTTGACCTTAAAAAACACCTCGCCCGAGCGCGAAATCTGGCTCTCGCACGTCCGCCCGACCGAGTCCGTCGCCGAGGGTTTGACGGACGACGACATCCCGCTCATCCCGCTCGCCGCCGTTTTGAAAGAGCTGCCGACGGCGGAGGTGGCCGTCGCCTTTTCGCCCGGTTTCTTATCGAAACAAGAAAGGCCCGCGCTCGAAAAGGCGCTCGCGGAGGCGAAAGGGAAGAACTTCCGCTTCGCCGCTTCGCCCGCCTCGGCCGATTTTTGGATGAACGCGGACGACGGCGGACGCTTCTTTTTGGAAAAAAAGGACGGCTCTCCGTGGCCCTTCGTCCGGCACCGAGGGGCGGCGGATTTTGTCAAGCAGGTGGAGGCCATCGCCAAGTGGACAATCGTGCGCAACACCGCCGAGCCGACCGCCGGGTCGAGGCTGGCCGACTCGGATTTTTCCATAAAACTCTACCGGCTGGAGACCGCCCGCCTGCTCGACCCGGACTTGCTCAACGCCGACCCGCTGCTTTCCGACGAGACAGATTTTGTCGAAATCACCGACGCGGCTGCGACGGTTCTCTCGATGAAAAACAAGCTGGGCGAGGAGTCGCTGCCGTTCATCAAGTGCCGCGTCGAGGCCGTGGGCCGCCCGCTGTGGATGGGCGCGCTGTGGCTCAACCCGCGCTTCGGCATCACCGACGAGTTCATGCAGGCCGAGCTTTTCCCGAAGGGCCGGGGCCGCTGGCTGGGCGGCTGGAACTGGACGGCGTTCAAACAGGACGTGTTCGCCGTGCCGGTCAACCTGCCCGACGCGCTGCGAGAGGTACTGCTGGCGGAAGGGGTGGGGGAGGCCATCTTTTGGCTCAAAATCTTCTTCTCGACGCGCCCCTTCTCGCTCGGGCAACTTTGCCAAGAGTCGCTGCCACTCGAAACGGACAGCACGAGGAAGGACATCGAGAAGGAGGAAGACCCGAAACAGGCCAACGACTTCGCGTGGACGGTGCGGACTTTCCCCGTCCGGTTGAGCATCGGGTGAAAATTTGTTCTTTGCAGCGCAAAAGCCGCCCATCGCATGGCCCAAGAACGCAAACGAGACATCGACGAAAGCCCGTTGCCCAAGAAGCCGCCCGAGTTCGTGCGCGGCAAGAGCCATTTCCTCGGCATCGGCATCGACGAGTACATCCAGCCGAGGTGGCGGCTCAACAACTGCGTGCGCGACGTGACCGCCGTGCGCGACCTCCTCATCGAGCAATACGACTTTGAAAAAGAGGACACGAAGCTCCTTCTCAACGGCGAGGCGACCTTCGAGGGCATCCTGCGCGAGCTTGACGAGCTGTTCGAGCGGATGAAGGACCGGCCCGACGACAGCCTCGTTTTGATGTACTCCGGGCACGGCGAGAACTACGGAGGCCGGGGCATCGGTGCGCTCATCCCGGCCGACGCGACGAGCAAGTTCAGCTACCTCAATCTCTCGCACATCAAGTCGCTGCTCGACTCCTTTACTTGTCGGCACATCGTCGTCATCTTCGACTCCTGTTTCTCGGGCCTCATCTTTCAGCAGCGCCGCGCGGCCGCGACGGCCCCGCCCGAGAGGTACCCGTCGCGCTTCGCCCTGACCTCGGGCCGAAACACGCCCGTCAGCGATGGCTTCCGGGGCGAGCACAGCCCGTTCGTGGAGTCGCTCCTTTTTCAACTCAAAGAGAACGACGGCCTGCTCGGCGCGAACGCGCTGGCCCAGTCCATCATCGACGACCTCGACCGCTTCGAGCGCGAGGACGGGCAGGAGCCGGACTGCGGGCCGTTCTCCGATTCGACGAGGTTCAGGGGGCAGTATTATTTTCATCCGAGGGCCGGGGCCTCCGAATTGCCCATCGTCTGGGAAATCGAGCCGGAGCCGCCCATCGTCGAAAGGAAAATCGAGCCGGAGCCGCCGGTCGTCGAAAAGAAAATCGACGCGGCGCTCGTCCTCCAAGAACTCGATAAGGTCGTCCAGCTCGTCGCCTCGGCGAGGTTCGAGGAGGCCATCAAGCTGCTGCGCGAGACCGACGCGGCGCACAGCCTCGGCCTCACCTCCGAACTGGTGCTTTTGAGCGGCCGCTTCGAGAAGAACAAAAGGGAGACGATGCTCGGCTTCGTTTCCTATCAAGAGGGGCAAATCGAGTCGAACCGCGTCACCGCCGCGCTGCTGGACTTGTTGAACACGGCTAAAGAGCGGCTTCCAAAAGAAAAGCCGAAGCCGACATTTAAGCCGCCGCCCTCGCCACCGCCGGGCCAGCCGCCGCTGCTCGTCGTCCTTCACGACGAGGCCGAGGCGGGCGCGGCGAAGGATTTGAAGACGCACCTCGCGCTGCCCATCCGGTCGAAGAGCCTGCGGGCGTTCTTCAACGCCGACGTCAAAACGGGGGATGTTGTTGCCGACTCGATGGTCGCCGCCATCGACGAGGCGCGGGTGGTAGCGGTGCTCGTATCGCCGAGGTTTTTTGCGAACGAAGAAAACCTCGCCCTGCTCGACACGGCCCGGCGAGCGGGCAAGCTCGTCGTCCCCGTCCTCTTCAAGGATGCCGACCTGTCCGGCTCGGGCATCGAAAAACTGAAGCCGCTGCCGACGGACAAGAAGCCCATCCATTCCTCCCCGAACCCCGACCGGGCATGGGTCGACGTGGTGAAGGGGCTGCAGGCGGCTTTGCAGGTTTAGGCGAATTGATTTTAAACGGCGCAACCGATGCCAGAAATCGACGAACTGCTCAAGTCGGAAATCAAGAACACGCGCGGCGGCACCTGCCACGTGCTGGCCATCGCGGTGGACAGCTACGCCGATTTGATGCACGACGGCGCGGCCATCCCCCTGCTGACCAAGCCCCGCATCGACGCGGAGGAGGTCTTCCAAATCCTGCTCGAACAGTACGAGGGCTTTTCAACCGACAACCTCACGCTGCTGGCGGGCGACGAGGCCCAGCTGTCGAGGGTGGAAGCCGCGCTCGGCGACATCATCCCGAAGCTGCGGCCCGAGGACCAGCTCCTCGTCTACTATTCCGGCCACGGCGTGCTCGACAAGGCGACGCGCAAAATCTGGAAGTTCCTCCTCCACCCCGAGGGCGACGGGGCCTCGGTGCTGGCCAACGCGGCCAACTTTTCGAGCGTCTTCGACACGCTGGCCGAGGTCGACAACTGCAGCGCCATCTTCCTCGTCCTCGACGCCTGCCACGCGCAGGCGGTTTTTCAAAACGTCAACAGCCGCCAGACAGCCGTCCCGTGCTACGCGCTGACAGCGGCCACCTCGGCCGGGGTCTCCTTCGAGGACTTCGGGGGCGCGGGCAGCCCCTTCGTCCGCTCGCTCAAAGAGGTGCTCGGCTCGGGCAACGGGCTGAACCGCCCCTTCTGGGCGACGGAGGTCGTCAAGAACCTGCGCTTCGGCATGGTCAGCAGCGGCGTACCGCAGGAGGTCGAGTGCAGCCGCCTCGGCAACCCCGTCATCGGCGGCCAGCCGGGGCGCGACGCGCGGAACTTCATCTTCAAGTTCAAAGGGAAGAACCCGCCGCCGCTGGCCGCCGTCGAAAGGCTCTTTTTGGACAAGCTCGACTTCAAGCGGCAGCGCACCGTCTTCGAGGAAGGCCCCGACGAGGCGCCGGGCAACTTCGACCTCAACGGCCACGCCCATTTCGTCGGCCTGCTCATGCCCGAAAGGGCGGATTTCGACCTCCTCGTGAAAAGCCTCCTCGGCTGGGTGCGCGACCAATGGAAGGAGGGCGAGGAGCCGTCCGCCCGCCGCGTGATCAACCCCCAACTGCTCGACGTGACGCTTGTGCCCGACGAAACGGACGGGGCCAGCTTCGATTGGGAGCGCCACATCCTCGGCCGCGTGCCGGGCGAGGCGGGCAAACAGGCCGACATCCTCGCCCGAAAGGTGGCCGACTGCCTCAAGGCCAGTGCCTGCATCCTCGTGGTCAAAATCGAGAGCAGCGTCCTTTCCGACGGCTTTGCGCAGCAGGCGCTCTGCGCGATCGCCGAGGCCGTCGTGCCGAAGGTTCCGACGGACAACCCCTTTTTCATGCTCGTCTGCGACCTCTGCCCGACCCGCGCGGGGTTCGACCCGACGGGCGATTTGGGCAAGCGGTTCGCTGGTGCGGGCTTCAACTTCAGGCGGCTGCCGCGATTCGGGGGCCTGTCCGCGCAGCACGTGACGGAGTGGCTCGCCGAGTTGAAAAAGATAAGGGACGGCGAGGGGCAGCCCTACCCCGTCTCGGAGGCACTGAAACCGGCCGATCTGTTCGACCCAAAACCGGCGGAGGTCGTCCGAAAGGCGCTCGAAAAGCTCGGCCACGACCCGACACGGCACAGTGTCTTTGACTTCAACCTCAAGTCCATTTTCTCTTAAAAAAACGACCCATCCCATCATGGCAGACCTGACAAAGCCCAAACCGTACACGGGCAAGGCCCTGAAAGAAAAGCAGCCCGCCGCAAGCCCCGAGCTGCGTTTCAACGCCGCCGGCAACGCCTTTGAGAAGGTCGGCGACGGTCGGGCGGAGTCGCTCAACCCCTACCTGCCCAGCCCGGAACTGGTGGAGGTCGTCCGTCTCGCGCAGGTGCTGCGCCGCCCCGTCGTGCTGAAGGGCGAGCCGGGCTGCGGCAAGACGCAACTGGCGCGGGCCGTCGCCTTCGAGTGGTATGGCAAGCTCGACGCGGGCTACCGCTCGAAGTATTTCGAGTGGAACATCAAGTCCACCTCGAAGGCCTCGGAGGGCGTCTACCATTTCGACCACCTCGAAAGGCTGCGGCAGGCCAACCTCGCCCGCGCCGCGCAGGGCGCCGCCGCCCCGATGACCGAGACCCGCGAGGAGCTAGAGGAAAAATACCTGCGCCTCGGCCCGCTCGCCCACGCGCTGCTCACGTCGAGGCCAGGCGAGCCGAGCATCCTGTTGATAGACGAGATCGACAAGGCCGACATCGACTTCCCGAACGACCTGCTGCTCGAGCTGGACGAGGCCCGCTCCGTCATCCGCGAGGCGGGTTTCGAGAAGCTCGTCGAGGCACCGGAGGGCGCGCGGCCCGTCGTCTTCATCACAAGCAACAACGAGCGCGAGCTGCCGCAGGCCTTCCTGCGCCGCTGCCTGTTCTTCCACATCGACTTCCCGGAGAAGCCCGATTTGCTCAAAATCCTGAAGGCCCACCTGCCCGACGTCTTCGACCTGAAAAGCGACCTGAAAGAAGGCCTGAAGACCGGCGCCGACGTCGTCGACAAGGCCATCGACGAGTTCATCGCGCTGCGCGACCGCATCGAGAACGATCCCTCCGTCGGCCGCAAGCCCTCGACGAGTGAGCTGATCGACTGGGTGGCCGCGCTGCGATTCCACCTGCAGTTCGAGCCGGGATTCTTCGAGACGGTGGCCGACGGGAAGCTGCACTTTTTTCAAACCTTGCTCAAGTCCAAAAACGACTTCCTCCGCGAGCGCGACCGCGCGAAGACGCTGCCCGGGCCGCCCAAACTGACAGAGCAGCCATGAACGACGAGCGTTTTCCTCCCCTTTTTTTCCACGAGTTCTTCCGCCGCGTGTCGCACGAGCTTGGCTACGGGCAAAGCCCGCAGAAGTACATGGAGTTCTGCTCGGCCGTCGCCGCCGGGCTTGTCCCGCTGGGGGAGGAAGGGGAGTTGCTGCGGTTCATGCGGGCCTTTTTGATGCAGAACGAGCAGCACCGGGAGGCTTTCGACGGCATTTTCAAAGAAGAACTGGCAGGCGAAAAACGGCGGATGCGCACGGCTTTTGAAAAATGGGCCACCCCCGAGGCCGGGCCGGTGGACGAAAAACCGGCCGCCACGCCCTCGGGCGCCGCTTCCCAGCCGCCGCCGCCGATGCCAGCCCAGCCGCCCGCGACCGATGCCGGGAAGAAAAAAAGCAAGGAGGTCGCCGACGAACCCGAGGCCGAGGAAACGACCGACATGTGGTTCATGCTCGGCCACGCGGAGCCGGAGGGCGGCCTCGACGGGAAGGCCGGGCAGCCCGCCGCCGCCAGTTTCAACCTCTCCGACGAATACTTCCCGCTCACCCGCCGCGAGCTGATGAAGACTTGGCAATACCTGCGCCTCCGCCAACCGGCCGGGGTTTCCGACCGCGTCGACATCGCGGCGACGGTCGAAAGGGTGGCGCGGGACGGGCTTTTCACCGAGGCCGTCCACGAAAAGAACTGGGCCACGCGCCCCGAGGCGCTCCTCATCCTCGTCGACCGCGACGACGCGATGACCCCCTTCCACGAACTGGCCGACCGCATCACCGCCACCGCCACCGACCGCTCGGCGCACCCCCGGGCGGGCGTTTGGTATTTCCACAAGTATCCGGCGAACTGGCTCTACCAAAAACCGACGCTCACCGAGGCGAGGGAGGTCGGCCTCGCGCTTCGCCCCTGCAACGCGCAGAACACGCTCGCCCTCATCGTCAGCGACGGCGGCGCGGCGCGTGGCGAGGCCGTCGACTCGGAACGGGCGATGGGCATGGCCAACTTCCTCGCCGAGCTTCGCAAGAAGGTGGCCTACGTCGCCTGGCTCAACCCGCTGCCCGCCTCCCGCTGGCCGGGCACGGCGGCCGAGACCATCCAGACGAAACTGCAGGTGCCGATGTATTCGGCCCTCGACGGGTTCGGTTTTCCGCAGGCCGTCCAATCGCTGATGGAGCAAAAAGGATATTGAGACATGAACCCTTTACCGGCAAATTTTCCGACGGAACTTGATGCTTTGAGCCATCAGAAGGCGGCGGAGTTCGCCCGTCGCTTCCTGTTCGACTTTTACGACGAGTACCGGATGGGGCATCTCGTGCTGGCGGCCTACGCGGCCGTCCCGGCCGTACTGACGCCGGACCTGATGTTCAAGCTCTGGCTCAATTTCGGCCAGTACCATTGGGGCGGCCAGCCCTATTCCATCCATCGCGTGGCGGCGGCCGACGTGCTCAACTCGACGCTCGTCGAACGCATCGGGGCCGAGCAGTTCGTCATGGCCGCGCCGCTGCGCAAGGCCTTCATTGAGTGGCATCAAAAAGACAAAGAGCGGCTCGGCATGGCCGATTTGATGGACGTGGCCCGCTTCCTTCTCCAATTTCTTGAGAAAACGGAGGGCCTCTCCGCCCGCCACGGCAAGCGCTTCGACGAGGCCCAGCGGCTGGCCGCCCGCAGCCTCACGGAGCCGGACGCCGTCGCCCGCGAGCTGCGCAACCGGCTCGCGGCGGGCAGCGCCTCGAAGTCGGAACGGCTCCACGCCGCCGCCGCGCTGCAGCAGATGGACGAGCGGCTGACCGCCTTTCTGGGCAAGAATGCCGCCGCCAAACCGGCCGACCTGACGCAGACCCTCCTGTTCAGCAAGGCCGTCGAGCAGGCCATCTACCGGCAAAGCGGCGACTTCGCGGAGCTTTTGCGGGAGAACCCCGGCCTCGCCTCGAACCTGTCCGACCACGAGGTGCCGGACTCCTTTATAATAAAGGTGCCGCTGTCGATGGCCGGGAAGGCGGGCGAGGCGAGGGAGCAGGCGGCGCGGCCAGTCGTCGAGGAGGCACCTGTCGAGGTTGCCGAGGAGGAAGAAGAGGTTTTGCTCGATGTCGTCGTGTCGAAGAGCAGCCAGCCGGGGGATGCTTTTTTGTGGGACATGGCGTGGCTGGAGCGGGGGCGGCTGGTGTCGTGGGCCGTCGGGCGGCTGATGGTAGGGAACGAGTTTGCCAGCAGTTGCTTCCTGCTCGAAGGGGGCATGGTCGTGATTGCTCGGAACCTCGGCAGCCTCAATTCGGAAAACGCGCGGGTTGAGTTTGGCGGCGAACAGCCGGTCGCTTATGAAGTTGACAGCCTCATTCCCGGGCCGAACGGGTCGCCCTTCTGGCTCGTCTCGGTCATCGACCAAAACGACAACCCGCTTGACCAGTGGGGCCACCTCGAAATAGAAGTCAACTCCCTGCCCTTCCCCGGCGACCTCGCGCCGATTATTCACTTCCCGAGGGGGAATGAAAAGCGGCTCTCCCTTTTCAACGGCCAGATAAAGACCATCGCCGACAATCGGCTTTTCTATTCGACCGAGACGGAATGGGGGTCGCAGGACTCGCCCGTTTTCAACCTCGACTGGAAGGTTATTGGCCTCCATTCGGGCAGGGGCAGCTTCCGCCCGGTTGGGCAAAGCGGGCCGTTGGAATGCGGCAACGGCTTTTGGGGCGGAACCTTCAAGCCGATTTTGAAAAACCCAGAGCGAAAGGTTTTGCCGTCCATCAGATTGCCGAACGAGATTCCACAGCAGCAGGAGGTCATGTGGGGCGACACGGAGAGTCACCTCGAAAAGCAGACCTCCTTCCCCATCAACTGGTTCGACCGCGCCCTCGCCGCCGCCCGCAGCGTCTGCCGCATCGTGCGCGAGGACGGCGAGATGGGCACCGGCTTCCTCGTCGAGGGCGGCCGCCTGCTGACCTGCAACCACACCCTGCCCGACAAGAAGGCCATCGAAACGACGCGGGCCGAGTTCCTTTTCGACAAAAGAACGGACGGCTCGACGGGCCAGCCGCTCACCTTCCAGCTCGACGCGGAGGACTTCGTCGCCAGCCCGACGGACCAGCTGAACTTCACGATGGTGCGCGTAGTCGACACGGCGGGGCAACTCGGCTCGCTGGGGTTTTTGCAGGCCGACGTGGCGGGCAGGCAGCTCGAAGAGGGGGAGCCGCTCCTCCTCATCCAGCACGCGCTGGGGCAGGACAAGAAGGTGTCGCTGGCCGCCTTCCGGGGGGCGGAGGAGGGGCGGCTTTTTTACGAGCGGGTATCGAAACCGGGGTCGTCGGGCGGGCCGGTGCTGGACGGGGAGTTTCGGGTGGTGGCGATGCAGGAAGGGGCGAGGAACCGAGGAGGGGAGTGGGGGGAGGTGAGTTTTGGGCGGGGGATTGGAGGGATTTTGAGACGAATAAAGGAAGATAAACAGGCTGCCGAGGCCGAAGAGATACGACAAAAAGAAGCCCAAGCCCGCCTCAGTGCCGTTGCTGCTCCACAGCAGTATGAGACTGAAGAGAAAGACGAGGCAGTATACCCCCGTGAACCCAACAAAGAGAGATCGAAGGAAAAGCATCCGCCAATCACCGCGACACAACAACCACTGTCCGAAGTAAAGACTGGAGATCTGACCCGTAAACAACTTGACGATCTTTTATGGGCAATGCAAAAAGGTCGCTGCAATCTGGTTGTAGGCCCGCTGGCTGTATGCGACACCGATGGTCGGCCGTTGCAAAAGATTCTGGCAAACGAGTTAGCAGAAAAAGCCTTTCAAAAATCCGGACGACGGGTTGCCATACCCGATAATCTTGCCTTTGCCAGCACTGCGTACCAGCAGGACTTTGGCGCATTACGCCTTCTGAGTTTTGTAGAAGATTTTTATAAAAAACAAGAAGATTTTTATAAAAAACACCAGGCTCAATTTGATATGTGGAGGGTCATAGCCAGCTTGCCTTTCAGCCTTATCCTTTCGGCCTCGCCAGAAGGAAACATAGAATGGGCTTTTCGGGCAAATTTCAGAGAACATCAGGTGGGCCACTATTCTCAACGAAGGGACAATGAAGAAGTGCTGTACCCCAACGGCCCGACAGTCATTTATAAAATTGCAGGCGACGTGCGCAATCCTAATTCAATGGTTTTCACCTTACTGGATCAGCGAAGGCACCTCGATTCGATAAGAAGGAGCGATCCGCCGCTGCCCCAAACTGTTCAGAAACAACTGTTCAATTCATCGAACATCTTCATGGGCTTCGACTTGGAGGACAACTGGAGTCGTGAACTAGTCTATTGGGTGCTCGATTCCACTCGGGAGAAAGGCTTACCGGTTCTCATTTTGCCAGCAGGCGGTTTGGGGGCCGTGAGTGATACGACGCGCGAGGCTTTCACGCTCCAATACGCAGTGAACTTCATAGACCAGCCGGAGCTGGAGTTTTTCATTCAGCTATATTCAAGCTTGGATTCAGCTGTTTTAAGAGAGGAAGCTGAAGCCCGACGTATCAATGTCCTTTACATGTACGACGTAGCCGATCAAACTTTCAAAGACGAGTTTGACAAGCACTTCGCCCAGCTTCGCCGCAATAGTGCTATTTCTTCTTGGGACGAAGTCATGACCGCCCCCGGCATGGCCCCCGACGAACAAGCGGCCGAGCAGCTCGACCGCGCCAATCTCGTCCTGATGCTCGTCAGCGCCGACCTGCTGGCCAACAACCAGCTCTATGAGCAGCAGCTCCTCCGCGCGATGGACCGCTACCGCGAAGGCAAGGCGCTCGTCTGCCCCGTCCTCGTCAGGCCCTGCCTGTGGGAGGGGATCGTCTTCGCGAAACTGCCGACGGTGTTGCCGCGCAACAAGCGGACTGTCGCGGAGTGGGAAGACCGAGACTCTGCCCTGCGGCACGTCACGCAGCAGCTCGAGGGTCTCGTGGAACGGCTTCTGGAGAATCTCAAAACTTGACCATCCACCTCTCGCCAAAGTGGATCCCCGTCGCGCATTCGCCGCCCTACCTACCCTTTTGGGTACATTTTAAAAAAAACCCAAAACCCTCTTGCGTCGATTAAACATTGTTGGGTACGTTTGCCTCACGACCACCAGAAAGCGCGACTGCCCCCGCTCCGGGGAATTTTCCGCAACCAGACCGACACGACCAATGAAGACAGTCTCCACCATCCGCCGCCCCGGCAGCACGACTCGCCCCCGAACCATCCGTTCCCACCGTCTTCGATTGATTGTTTGAACTGCCGCGATGGCCGCTTTTTGCGACCGTCGCGGCAAGAGGCTCTCCCGTTCGCCTGCCCGCAGGGGCACGGCCCTCCGTTCACGTTCCTCGACGACCCGGCCAAGTGATTGACACTGCGCTCAGCCTGCTCCAGTCCGAACTCGACACCGCCCTGCGCAACCGCCGGGGCGACAACCCCGACGCGGCCAACTGGGCCACGCTGGCCAACGTCGCCTCGCTCGAATCCGACAACTCCGCCGCCACCGACGCATTGAACAACCAGGTGCTCGTCAGCCTCGTCAACATCGAGGAGGAGAGTGCCTTCAAGAACCTGCCGAACTTCACGAAGACCGCGACCGGCGTCCGCTACGCCAACCCGCCCGCGTTCCTCAACCTCTACCTGCTCTTCACGGCCAATTTCCCGCCCGACCGCTACCCGCGCGCGCTCGGCTTGCTGGGCGACGTCATCCGCTTCTTTCAGGGAAACAATGTTTTCATGCTGAAGAACGCCGTCGGCCCGACCAACAACCTGCCCGGTGCCACCGACCCCGACGCCCAGCAGATGCAGCTCATCCTCGACCTATACACGATGACCTTCGAGCAGATAAACCACCTCTGGGGGTCGCTCGGCGGCAAGCAGCGACCGTTCGCCATGTACAAGGCCCGCCTCGTCAAGCTCGACGACCGCCGCGCCTCCGGCATCGGGCCGTTCGTGGAGGAAGTCGAGATTGGGAGCAAGGCGCCTTGAACGTCGCCCGGATTTTTTTGAAAACAACAG
>JBGAWE010000128.1:0-13934 GCA_044227705.1 Saprospiraceae bacterium | reverse complement strand
CTGACCCACGACTTGCAGGAATGCACGGTCGACCTCAACCTCCCCGCCTCCGACGGATGCTCGGGGACGGACGTCAACTTTCGCTTCCTCCTCTTCCTCGACCTCGACGGCAACGGGACGATGGAGACGACTATCAACGGAGAAAACCCGGCATGGGGCTTTGGCCTGCGGGAAGACGAGGTGGCCAATGGAAAGCGCATCGCCCGCATCGTCCGCGACGAGGAGAGCGACGACGGTGCGCCCTTTTTCAACCATCAAAAGGTCGCAAACTTCACGCTGCCCTACGGCAGCCACAAGATAAAATGGACGGTCGAGGATTACTGCGGGAACAACTACACGGTTGAATAACTAATCCATGTAGGCTGCAAAAAGCCGGTCATGCTGTGCAAGAAGTACCTGAAAATCAACCAGTTGTATCAAGGCTCCCCGGCCGTCGACCCGGCGGCGACGCGCTCGGCGACCCAGTTTCTCAACACGGCTTTCGACGACAAGACACCGTTCGCCAAGCTCCAATTCGCCCTCCGCGACACGGGGCTGAACCCCGGCTCGGGCTTCCCCGTCGACGCGCAGGGCAAGCCGGTCAAGTGGCTGTCGTGGGGTTGCAAGCAGCTCGGCTACCGCCCGCTCGAACTCTGGGTGCGCGACGCCGACGGCAACGCAGCTTACTGCCCGACGGCCGTGAGCATGGGCGACATGACAAAGCTCTGTAAGGACAGCCTCGTGGGAGGCTCAGTCGATTGGCGCCGCGAGGAACCTTCGGAGGGCGGTTTCGAGCTTTTCCAAAACCAGCCGAACCCGTTTTCGGAGGTGGCAGAGGTGCCTTTTTTCATCCCGCAAAACGAGGCGGTGCGGTTGCGGGTGTTCGACGGCCTCGGGCGGTTGGTCTTAGAGGAAAGCCGGTTTTTCGAAGCGGGGCTGAACGCCTTTGTCCTCGAAAAGCGGTCGGGACGGGAGGCGGTTTCTACCAAGTCTCGACGGCGTTCGGCGCGGCGGCGCGGCGGTTTTCGATGGGCGGGGATTGAGCCGCTCAAATATCCGGCTCCCAACTTTTCAGTTCGGCTTCGAGCCTGTCCAACTCTTTTCCGTACAGCAGCCGAACCCAATGTTTCCCCATAAGCGCATTGATAAAAAGGAAGCCGAGGAGCGCGGCTTTTTTCCAAAAACTAAAAGGGTCAATAAGAATAAGCCCTGTCATCACGATTGTGAAAAGATAGAGCGACCACAAATAAAACCTCAATTCGCGTTGGATGGATGCGAGGACGGAGCGGAGGTTTTCGACGACGTTTTTTGAATAGTCCAATTGGGAAAAACCGGCTATTGCCCGCGCCAATCTGTATAGGATGGGAAGCGCAGTAATTGCCGCCGCCGCGATCATCCACAGGACAGTCCGGCTTTTATAGACCATCCCAGTCTGCCATGCAAAAAGAATGGCCGCGAGCGCGAGCAAAACAAACCCCGCTTCGAGCCAGAGCCGCAGCCGCAGCCGCGAAGTCGAGCGCGAAATCCGCCCGAGCCGGGCGCGGCGAAGCTCCTCCGAGAGGTCGGGCGCGGTGGGCTGATTTTTTGACCAGATTGATTGAAGGTCGTCCATGATTTCGTGTTTTTGGTCAGTTTTCAATGGCCATGAACTCCCGCAGCTTGGCGCGGATTCGGTTCAGTTTCACCCCGACGTTCGACTGCGAAAGGCCCGTTATCTCCGAAATCTCGGCATAGCTCAAATCGTCGAGCCAGAGGAGGACGAGCGATTTGTCGGCCAGTTCGAGCCGGTCAATGGCGGCGTAGAGGCGTTCGAGGTCGGTCGGGATTGGCTCGACGGGCTGTTGCATAGCGTCTTTTTCGGGGAGGATTTCGACGGTCGGCGGCCGCTCCCGGCGGCGGGCCATGAGGGCGGTGTTCAGCCCGATTTTGTACAGCCATGTCGAAAACTTCGAGTCGCCGCGAAAGCCCGGCCACGCCCGCCATGCTTGCATCAGAATCTCCTGCCTCAGGTCGGCGCGATCGGCCTCGGTTCGGCCGTAGACACGGGCAATCTTCTGCACAACTTGCTGGCAGTCAGCGAGTTGAGAAAGGAAGGCGGCCTCGGTGGACGGCTCGGCGGGCGGCGGGACGGGCATTTTGTTTGGATAAATCTGGCTCAAAGTTGGTTGCGGAGAGTGCGGCTTTCTTACAAATCCAACGACAGGCGGCGAGTTGATTTTCAAAAAACTCAAATCCGTCTCGCCGCCCGGCGAACCCTGCCGCAAACGGTCGCCGTATCTTGCCCTCGAAATTTTTTGGTTAAAAACCTGGCGGGCCTTCATCCTTTTCGGCCGCCGCAGGTTTTTCGCCCCAAGTTTTTGCCGCCCCAGATTTGCCATCAGTCAATCGCCATTAGAAAAATGAGCAACTACTCGCTTCTCATCCAAAAGCTCGACGCTTTCATCCGCAAGTTCTACGTCAATCAGCTCCTGCGCGGCGCCCTCTACACGGTCGGGCTGGTGCTGACGCTGTTCATCGTGATGAACGTGCTGGAGTTCCAGTTCTACTTTTCTACGGGCGTTCGGAAGGCCATGTTCTGGTCGTTCCTCGCCGTGACGGGCGGCGCGCTCTGGGCGTGGGTCGCGGTGCCGCTGATGCACTATTTCCGGCTCGGCGAGGTGATTTCGCATGAAAAAGCCGCGGCCATCATAGGCGACCATTTTGCCGACGTGAAGGACAAGCTGCTCAACATCCTGCAGCTCAAGGCGCAGTCGGCCAACGCGATTCATGCCGAGCTTATCAACGCCAGCATCAACCAGAAATCGGAGGAAATCAAGCTCGTTCCTTTCACCGGGGCCATCGATTTGGGGAAAAACCAGCGTTACCTGAAGTACGCCCTGCCGCCGCTGCTCCTGCTGCTGTTCATCTTTTTCGCGGCGCCGAGCATCCTTCGGGAGGGGACGAAGCGGCTGTTTAACAACAGCACGAAGTTTGAAAAGCCCGCGCCGTTCAAGTTTTTGGTCAACCCCGACAGCCTGCGGGCGGTGCAGTTTTCGGACTTCCCGCTGCGCGTCGAGGTGGAGGGCGCGGCCTTGCCGAACGAGGTTTTCATCGACCTCGGCGGGGCGCAGTATCGGTTGGCGAAAGAGGCGGGGAATGTGTTTTCGTATCGGTTCACCAATGTTCAGCGGGACACGAAGTTCAAGCTGTTCGGCGGCGGCGTGGAGTCCGATGAGTTCAAGATTGATGTGATTGAGAAGCCGAACATCCTTTCTTTCTCGGTCAAGCTCAATTTCCCGAAGTACATCGGCCGTCAAAACGAGCAGCTCGAGAACGTCGGCGACCTCGTCGTGCCGCAGGGAACCGACCTCGGTTGGGTCTTCTCTGCCGAGCATACGGACGAAATCAAGATGCGTTTTGCTGGTGATAATCAATCGATTGACGCCAAAAGGTTCGACGACGAGCTTTTCCAGCACGGGCGGCGGGCGATGCGCGACGAGCCGTACAAGATTTTCATTTCCAATAAAAACCTGCCCAATGCCGATTCGGTCGGCTACTCGATAACCGTTGTGCCGGACCAGGTGCCGGTCATCGATGTGAAGAAGTTTGCGGATTCGACGAACACGGACTTGCTCTTTTTCGCGGGCGACGCCTCCGACGATTACGGCATCTCGCGGCTCGTTTTCAACTATCAAGTCAAGAAGGCGGGCGGGCAGCAGCCGATGAGCACGGTGCCGGTGCCTTTCACGAGCGGGAAGCAGACGGGGTACAGCCATCATTTCAACCTCGAAGACCTCGGCTTGGAGCCGGGCGACGAGGTGAGCTACTACTTTGAAGTCTTTGACAATGACGGGGTGAACGGGGCGAAATCGGCACGGACTGGCGTGGAGCTTTTCAAGATGCCGACCATCGAGGAGGTTCAAAAACAGACGGCTGAGAACGACAAAGAGATTAAGAAAGACCTGGAAAAGGCATTGAAGGAGTCGATGAAGGTGCAGGAGGATTTGAAGAAACTGCGGGAGAAGGTCTTGCAGCAAAAGGAGATGGACTGGCAGAGCAAGAAGGAGATGGAGAAGCTCCTCGACCGGCAGAAGAAGCTCGACCAGCAAATCGAGGAGGCGCGGAAGAACTTCGAGGAGAACATGAAGCTCCAGGAGAACATGGAGCAGAACCAGCAGATTTTGGAGAAGCAGGAGAAGCTGCAGAAGATGTTCGAGGAGGCCTTGTCGCCGGAGATGAAAGAGCTTATGAAGCAAATCGAGGAGATGCTGCAGAACATGAACAAGGAGGAGACCCTTGACAAAATGGAGGAGATGAAGATGAACAACGAGGAGGTGACGAAGGAGCTGGACAGGCTGGAGGAGCTTTTCAAACAGCTCGAGGTCGAAAAGATGGTCGACGAGGCGATGGAGGAACTGGAGAAGCTGGCTGAGAAGCAGGACAAGCTGGGCGATGAGACCGACACGGGCGAGAAGACCGACGAACAAATCCAGAAGGAACAGGAGGATCTGAACAAGGAGATGGAGAAGATTGCCGACAAGCTGGAGGACGCCGAAAAGAAGAACAAGGAACTCGACCGCCCGAAGGACATCCCTGACTCGAAGGAGGCGCAGGACGACATCAAAAAGGACCAGAAGGACGCCTCGGACGAGATGAAAAAGAGCGGCGGCGACAAAAAGTCGAAGGCTTCGAAGAAGCAGAAATCGGCGGCCAAAAAGATGAAGGAGATGGCCAACAACATGAAGCAGCAGATGTCGTCGAGCGCGGGCGAGCAGGCGGAAGAGGACATGGCGGCCTTGCGGCAGCTCTTGGAGAACATCATCGGGCTGTCGTTCGCGCAGGAGGACAACATGAACTCGATTTCGAAGGCGCCCATCAACACACCGACCTATGTCGACCTTGTTCAGGGACAATACAGGATTAAAGACGACTTCAAAATCGTGGAGGATTCGCTCGACGCGCTTGCCAAGCGGGTCTATCAAATCGAGGGCTTTGTTTTGGAGAAGGTCACGGACATCAAATCGTCCATCAAAAACTCGACGGACGACCTCGAGGAGCGGAACGTCGGGCGCGCGAACGGCTTCCAGCAATCCTCGATGAAGGGGCTGAACGACCTCGCTTTGATGCTCTCTGAAACCTTGAACCAGATGCAGAACCAATCGCAGAGCGAGCAGGAAGGGAGCGGCAAATGCAAGAAGCCGGGCAAGTCGAAGGGCAAGGGAAAAGGAAAGGACAAGTCGCCGGGCGATAAAATGTCAAAGGGCCAGGGCAACCTCAACGAGATGATGAAAGGCCTGAAAGAACGCCTCGAAAAGCAGGGGAAGGACGGAAACGGCGGCGGCCAAGCCAAGCAGTACGCCCAGATGGCGCGGCAGCAGGCCGAGCTTCGCAAGGCGCTCGACGAAAAAAGGAAGGAAAAGCAGGGCCAGGGCCAATCGACCCAAGCCCTCGACGAAATCGCCAAACAGATGGAGGAGACCGAAAAGGAACTGGTCAACAAAAAGCTGACGAACGAGATGCTCAAACGGCAGCAGGACATCATGTCGCGGCTGCTCGAAGAGGAGCGCGCCGAGCGGCAGCAGGAACAGGACGAGCAGCGGCAGGCCGAGTCGGCGAAGAACATCCCGCCGAAGATGCCGCCGGCTTTGGAGGAATACCTCAAGGCTCGACGGGCGGAGGTGGACCAGTTTCGGACGGTTTCACCTGCGCTGCGGCCTTATTACAAGGCTTTGGTGGAGGAGTATTTGAAATCGAAGAATTGAGGAGGAGGAGGAATCGAGTCAACCACAAAAACGACCTATTGACATGGCCATCATGATTACCGACGAGTGCATCAACTGCGGCGCTTGCGAACCGGAATGCCCCAACAACGCCATCTACGAGGGCGGAGTGGAGTGGGCCATCGCTGACGGGAACACCGTCAAGGGCACCTACCACCTCCTCGACGGCCGCGACGTGGACGCTGCCGACAAGCAGGCGCCCGTCAGCCTCGACTATTATTTCATCGTTACCGACAAGTGCACGGAGTGCGTCGGTTTCCACGAGGAGCCGCAGTGCGCGGCCGTCTGCCCGGTCGACTGCTGCGTGCCGGACCCTGACCATGTTGATTCGAACGAGTTTCTGCTGGAGCGCAAGGCGCGGCTGCACCTTTGATTTCCCTGGCTTCGGGAAAAGAAAAAGCCCCGTCCGGTTGACCGAGACGAGGCTTTTTTCGTGTGTGGCGGAGGCAGGACTTGAACCTACGACCTTTGGGTTATGAGCCCAACGAGCTACCAACTGCTCCACTCCGCGATATCGTGGCGCAAAAGTAGAGCCGTATCCCAGCCCGCCAAGCCCGCTGATTTATATTTTTCAAAAATAAACTTCTATCGCCCGACCACCAACCGCTGGGCTTCGGAGGCTGTCGCACCGTCGGTTGTCTTCCAAAAATAGACTCCCGATGGCCAACCTGTCAGGTCGAGATGGAAGTTGTTCGAGGCCGAGGCCGGAAGCTCGACGGTTTTGTAAAGTTGCCCCAACTGGTTGAAAATCAACAGTTTGTCGCCCGCCGGGCCGTTCCAAAAAAGGGTTGTCGAAAGCCGCGCCGGGTTCGGCTGCGCCCAAGTGTTCGAGAGTTGCCCATCGAGGTCGACGGTGCCGACGGCATTGTTCTTTTGGAGGATCTCCACTCGCAGGTCGTCGAAGTTGAAGCCGTCGAGGCCGCCGCCGCCGGAGTTCATGAGGAAGGAAAAAATCACATCCTCGCCGAGGTGCTCGCTCAAATCCATGCTCTCCTCGACCCAGTCGGGCTGGAAGCCGTCGTAAATCGGTTGGCCCAGGCTCTGCCATTCCGTACCGAAGTTGGTGTACCTCCCGCAGAGCGGTATGCCGTTGGCGTATATCTCGGCGAACTCGTAACGCGCGGCGATGTCCCATTTCGCCCAAAACCGCAGCCGCGCCTCCACCGCGTCGGACGGGATGTGGACGGGCGTGGAGGTGGACATGAAGTTGTACCAAAACTCCGGGTAGACATCGTCGGGAGAGTCGCCCATGCTCGTCGGTGGCGAGTGGAAGTCGAGGTAGTTGAGGCCCCACGTCCCGGCGTTGTCGAAGTTGCCGGTATTGTCGAGCGCGTCGTCGAGTGGCGTGGATTTTTTCCCGCCGTAGGTTTTTTCCAAAAGGAAATGATGGGTGAAAAGCCCTCCGTTCGTCACCGTCACCGCGAACTTGAGCTTGTCGCCCGGCTGAACGTTTTGACTCAATTGATAGGAAAAACTGCCCGAAACCTTCTCGTTCGCCCCCAAACTGAAGTTTTGCGCCCCGCCTGTCGAGAGGACGTTCGGTGAGACCGGCGCGATGGAGACCGTGAAAACCTTCGGGTCGAGGCCCATGAAATGGAGGTCGAAATCCAGCTTCCCGCCCAGCACGTTCGGCAGCCAAGCGGGCGAGCGGTCCTCGTATTGGGCCGCGTCGAGGGCGAAGCGGGCGAGGGTCAAGTTCATCCACATCGTGCTTTTCGAGAGCGCGTCGATTTCCGCGTCGGGCGGCCAGAAGCCGTCAACCCGCCCCACCTCGGGGGTCAGAGCGAGGATGCCGGGACCGCCATATTGCCAATCGTCGCTGCTTCCATTCACTTGATAGCCAACGGTTTGCGTGGCGAGGCCGGAGTTGAACCGGTTCTCGGCCGTCAGCCAGCGGGCGAGGCGGCGGAACTTGACGCTGTCCGGCGGGGCCGCATCGGCCCAGCCCCACGGGTGGATGAGGAGGTTGCCCCAGGTGTGGTAGTTGAGGGCCAGTTTGAACTGGTGCGCCTTGCAAAAGTCCCTGACCGTCTGCGTCTCCGGCTCGCTGAACCCGGCCGGGCCGCGATAAACCTCGGATTCCGGGTCGGGCGAGGAGCCGATGTCGTCGAACCCCCATTGATGGCCATAATTTCTGTTCAAATCGACGCCGAAGGAGCCGCCGCCGTTGTCGCGCCGGTTCTTTCGCGCCGCCGTTGTCGGGGTTGGTCGTCTCGTTAAAACGTAGCCGTCCGGTTGACGCAGGGGATGAAACAAAGCCCTCGTTGTCGACCATGAACTTGATTGCCGGAGCCAGGTTTCAAAAAGGTGCTACGAACAACAGACGGCTCATCCCCAGCGGTTCGCGGGCGTAGGGATTTGCGGTAAAGCGATTCGTCTGCTCGGCCTATCGGCTTCGCTGTCCGAGATGCGCACCTATCAGGTTTTCGTCTTTCCCAAGTCGAGATGGTCTGGCTGCAGTCCTTCCTGAATCAGGTTCAGGAACCGTCAGGCATCAAATCCAGCATTTGCCCATCTCCGAGAGAAGTGAGACAGCCGCCTATCGAGCTGCATCAGTTGGCGGGCAGGGCCAGAGGGCTCTGCACCGGCAGTTGGCTGCGGCGGGCTGGCCGCCGCGTCCTTGTTTTGTTTTGAATAAAAATCGGCCACGTCGTCGATCTCGACGGCGACTCTGAAACCGGCGGCCCTGACCATCGCCGCGTTTCTTCGAAAACTGCAGTGACCAAAACGCCCGGCGAGAGAGATGCCATGGTCGGCCCCGATGTTGAGGCGGGCGAGGTCGTCGGCCGGTCTTCCGTCGAGGAAGATGGTAGGTGGCTATTTCGGCAGGTTTCCGCGCACGAAACCGGGGCGGCAGCGAAAAGGAGGCAGGAGGCGAATGCTCCTTACAAGACAGCGACGGTGCGGCGGCAATGTAGCCGACCGCACCACCTGCTTACATGAAACTGCTGGGCGAGGTTCCGACGGCGCGGCCTACCGTTCCAAAGTCGGGATTTTGTTCCTCGTCCATGACCCAGGCGAAGTGGCCGCAGTCGTCTTCTCGCGGCTCGCCGACGAGCGTCGCGCCCTTGCCCTGGGGGCCCTCTGGAGCGCGCCCGTCGAGGTCTTTCTACCCGAAGGCCGAGGAATGGAGCAGGCCAAAGGCCGAGGTAGGACGTCTCCTTTTTGAAGAAGTCGTCCGAGTAACCTTCCGTCGTTCTCCCGAAGAAGAACATCCGCCCCAGTCTTCGAGCGGGAGTTCGAGGGTTTCCGTGTAGAAGCGCTTCGTCTCCTCGATGTGCTGGCATTTGAGGAAGACGCCGCCGATGCCGATGATGTGGGACATTTTGATTGCGGATTTGATGAATACGGATTGCGGATTTCGGGGGCAATGTCCGAAACCCGCAATCCGAGTGCCGCAATTTTTTCAGATCACTGCCCCGAATTGCTCCTCCGGTTGGCCAAGAGGATGCCGAGGCCCGCGCCGATGCCGATGCAAGCGAAGTAGATGCCTGTTCCCTCGTCGTCGGAGAGCCAGGCGCCCATGCCCTTTGTGAGGAAGATGGCGGTGAGCAGGCCTGCGCCTGCCCCGATGAGCAGATATGGCGAGCGGTTTGGGTTGAACGGGCGGGCGTCGCTCTCAACGAGGTCGGCGGGGCTGATGCCCTTTTCAATCATGTTCATCCGCTCTTGGTGCCGCATGTAGCGCAGCACGGCGACGAGCAGAAACGAGCCGAGCATGGCCACGATGGGGACGATAAAGGGAAGGCTGTGTTGCATTGCTGAAATTCTTGTTGGTGAAAAATATTGGTTCGCCTCTTTGACAGCCGGCTATTGAAAGTGGTTACAGTTCGGCCGTGCCGGCCCTTGTTTGCGTCCTCGCCAACAACTTCCAGCCCCTGAAAAGTTGTTCGCGAGGACGCCGACAACGGCCAGCGGCTACCTTCGCCCGCCAAATTGAAAAGACATGAGCGTTGAAAAACCCGCCCACGAGCACCTCAACTTTTTGGAGGAAATCATCGAGGCCGACCTCGCCGCTGGCCGCCATGCGAGCATTGCTACGCGCTTCCCGCCCGAGCCGAACGGCTACCTGCACATCGGCCACGCCAAATCCATCTGCCTCAACTTCGGCCTCGCCCAGAAGTACGGCGGCAAGACCAACCTCCGCTTCGACGACACCAACCCGACGAAGGAGGAGGTCGAGTACGTCGAGAGCATCATCGACGACGTGCGCTGGCTGGGCTTCGAGCCGGCAGAGATCCTCTATGCCTCCGATTATTTCGAGCAGCTCTACGTGTGGGCCGAGCTTTTGATTGAAAAAGGGCTGGCCTACGTCGACTTCTCGACCGCCGAGGAGATCGCCGCGCAGAAGGGAACGCCGACCGTCCCCGGCACCGGCAACCATTACCGCGACTCCCCGCCCGAGGACAACCTCCTCCATTTCCGAAAAATGAGGTCGGGCGAATGGCCCGACGGCCACTGTGTCCTCCGCGCCAAAATCGACCTCGCCGCGCCCAACATGCACATGCGCGACCCGCTCATGTACCGCATCAAGCACGCCCACCACCACCGCACGGGCGACAAGTGGTGCATCTACCCGATGTACGACTACGCGCACGGGCAGAGCGACGCCATTGAGCACATCACGCACTCGATTTGCACCCTCGAGTTCATCCCGCACAGGGAGCTTTACTTCTGGTTCATCGAGAAACTGGGGATTTTTCCGTCGAAACAGTACGAGTTCGCGCGGCTCAACCTGACGTACACCTACATGTCGAAACGCAACCTGCTGCGCCTCGTTCAAGAAGGTTTCGTCAGCGGCTGGGACGACCCTCGGATGCCGACCATCAGCGCCTTCCGGCGGCGCGGCTTCACGCCCGCCTCGATTCGGGATTTTGCCAAAAGGGTCGGCGTGGCCCGCCGCGAGAACGTCATCGACTACGGCCTGCTCGAGTTCTGCGTCCGCGAGGATCTGAACAAGGTCGCCCGCCGGGCGATGGCCGTCCTAGACCCGTTGAAAGTGACCATCACCAACTTCCCCGATGGACAGGAGGTGCTGCATTTCCCCGTCGACAACAACCCCGAGGACCCCGAGGCGGGGACGCGGCTGCTGCCCTTCACGAAAGAAATCTTTGTGGAAAAGGACGACTTCGCCGAGGTGCAGCCGCCGAAGTGGCTGCGGCTGTCGGTCGGAAAGTTCGTCCGGCTGAAAAGCGCGTGCATCGTCCGTTGCGACGATTTCCGAAAGGACGAGACTGGCGAGGTCGTCGAAGTCTTTTGCTCGATAGTTGAAAACTCTTGGAGCGGTGCCGACACGAGCGGCGTGAAGCCCGGCACCGTCATCCACTGGCTGTCGGCCAGCCACGCGGGGAAGGCGGAAATCAGGATCTACGACCGCCTCTTCCAGCTCGAAGACCCGGCCTCCGAGCCTGATTTTTCAAAAAGCTTAAACCCCAACTCGTTGAAAATCATACCCGAAGCGATGGTCGAGGCCAGTCTGCTTGAGGCGCGGGTGGGGGAGAGCTTCCAGTTTCTACGGCTGGGCTATTTCTGCTGCGACCGGGATTCGACGGCGGGAAAAATAGTTTTCAACCGAACAGTCACGCTGCGCGACACGTGGAAGTGAGCGGTCAGAAAACCGGTTTTTTGTTCATCAAAATCCAGTTCCCCGTCGTGTTCAACCGGAAGCCGTCGGGGAAGACGAGGCGGAACTCGCCCTCGAAAAACCTTTCCGTGGCCAGCCGGTCGCGGTCGGTTTGGTAGAGGCGGTTGTAAAGCAAAAACCCGCCCGGCGCGAGCAGCCTCGCGCACTCCTCCAAAAAGTAGGTCTCCTCGAAAACGGTCGGCACGAGGTCGTCGATGAATATGTCCATCACGAGGAGGTCGAACTGCTCTTCGCAGGTCTCGACAAAGAGGGATGCGTCGGCCGTGATGACCTCGACGGTGCTCTCCATCCGTGAAAAGGTGTACTTGAAGGCCCATTCGGCCACGATTTCGTCGAGTTCGACGCAGGTGAAATGGGGCCGCTGGCCGAACTTCTTTTCCAGCATGAAGGGCACGCTGCCCAGCCCGAGGCCGAGAACGAGAACCTCTTTCGGCTTGAATTTCTCAAAATCGAAAAGCTCGAAGGCGCGGACATAGTTGACATAAAGGTCGTCCCAACTGTAAATCGAGTTGTTGGAAAGTAGCTGAAACCGCCCCCGGTGCATCGCCACCTCGAGCCGACCGTTTTCGAGGAGACCCTTCAAGCGGAAGGCCCGCGCCGCCTCGTCGACCGCATTGAACACGGAGAGGTCGTGCCAGAACTTGTGGTAGTCCTTCGCCATCTCGTAGCACCAATGCGCCACCTGCGACGGGTCGTAGCTCTCGGCCGCCAGCCCGACGATGCCGGGGAAGGCGAAAAGCTGGCCCAGCAGCGCTTTTTCCTGCGGAAGAATCGGCCCGTAGCTGTCGGCCGCCGCCAGCGAAATCCCCTCGCGCTCGACGCGGCCCATCAGGCTGTTTATTCGCACGAAGCTGTACTGGATGTACGGACCCGTCTGCCCCTGGATGTCGACGGACTCGGTCGGGTCGAAAATCATCTTCTTGCGCGGGCCGACTTTGAGGATGAAAAACTTGAGGGCTGCGAGGCCGACGCGCCGCCATGTCTCCTCCTTTTCCTCGGGTGAAAAATCGGCCATCTCGGAGCGTTCGAGCGAGTCGGCCTTGACCTCTTTAATGACCTCGGCCACCAAATCGTCGGCGTCGACGACGGTTCCTTCGCGGCTTTTCATGCGGCCGGTCGGCAGTTCGACCATTCCGTAATTCAGGTGATAGAGGCCGTCGGCATACGGCTCGCCGAGCTTTTTTAGGGTTTTGAACAGGGCCTGGAAGTGGTAGTTCTGCTCGTCAGCGACGACGTAGACGGTCTTCTCGCAGCCCATTTCGTCCCAGCGCATCCGGGCGGTTCCGAGGTCTTGCGTCATGTAAACGGAGGTTCCGTCGGAGCGGAGGAGGAGTTTCTCGTCCAAGCCCTCGGCGGTCAAATCGACCCAGACCGAGCTGTCCGGCTTTTTGAAAAAGACCTGTTTGGCGAGGCCGTCGTCGATGATTTCCTTTCCCAAAAGATAGGTGTCGCTCTCGTAGTAAAGCTTGTCGAACGACACGCCGAGCGTCCGATAGGTCTCGTCGAAGCCCGAGTAGACCCAACCGTTCATCATTTTCCAAAGGTCGATGGCCTCGGTGTCTCCCGCCTCCCAGCGTTGCAGGAGGTCGCGGGCCTCTGCGCCGAGCTGGCTGTGCTCGTTGAAATAGCGGTTCTTGAAAGCGGCGAAGAACTCCTCCCGCGATTGTCCTTCTTTTGAAAGTTTTTCAAAAATATCAGCGGCCTCGGCGGTCTTCTGCCAATTCGAATATTCCTCCTTTGATTTTTTTTCAAAAAGGACATAGAAGTCGCCGACGACGTGGTCGCCCTTTTGGCCGAGCATGGCGGGAGTCTTGCCCTCGCCGAACCTGCGCCACGCGACCATCGACTTGCAGATGGCGATGCCTCGGTCGTTGATGATTTGGGCTTTGACGACGTCGAAACCGGCCGCGTCGAGGATTTGCGCGCACGACCAGCCGAGGCAGATGTTGCGGACGTGGCCGAGGTGCAGCGGCTTGTTGGTGTTGGGCGACGAGAACTCGACCATCACACGGCGGCCGTTGCGCGGCTGGCGGCCAAACTGTTTGTTGTCAACGACTTGCGAGAGAAACCCTTTCCAAAAACCGTCGGCGATGGAGAGGTTGAGGAAGCCCTTGATGACGTTGAACCGCCCGATTTCGGGCAGGTTTTTTTGGATGAACTCCCCGATTTCCTGCCCGGCGGCCTCCGGCGACTTGCGGGCAATCTTGACGAAAGGGAAGGTGACGACGGTGAAATCCCCCTCGAAATCGGTCGAGGTGGGCGCGATTTGCACCGCGCTCGGGGCGATATCCTGCTGGTAAAGCTCGGCGACCGCCCGGGCAACGGCCGCTTGGATGTTTTGAATCAGTTCCATAAGACTTTGGTCGCGGAATGGCGGAACGGCCCAAAACCGCCCGTCAGCCCGCTTTTCGAGGCGGCGAAATTAGCCGGGCAAAGCAGCTATCCCCCGCCCGCCCGGCTCTATGTTTTTGAAAATGCGGCCCCTGCCCGAGCCGGGTTAAAAAAACGGGTGCGGCTTTCACACAGCCAGCGCCGTTTTACCTTGCCCCCGG
>JBGAWE010000127.1:8763-13108 GCA_044227705.1 Saprospiraceae bacterium | reverse complement strand
GGCTCGCCGCGCTCGCACAGCCGTTCAGATCGGCGAGTGCAACGAACTGATAAATCCCCTGCGAGAAGCCGCCGAGGTTCGAGTAGTTGATGCCCGTTGCCGTCGCGCTCGACACCAGGAACAGGGCATTTTGCGGGTTGATGTACTGGTACCAGTTGTACGTCGCGCCCGCCGTCTGGCTCGGCTGGTTGATGGAAAGTTGCAGCGTCGCGCCGGGCGCGTCAAGGCAGATTTGGGCCGTGCCAGAAAGCGTCGGGACGGCGGCGCGAGGTTTCACGACGATTTTTATAGGCTCCGTGAAGTTCGACTCGCAGCCGAACTGGGCGATTTTCACAAAATACTCACCCGCATTGGCCATCGTGCAGTTCGGTATGACCGGGTTGTGCAATGACGACGAAAAACTGTTCGGCCCGAACCATTGATAGGTCGTGTTCGACATCAGTGGCACCGACAGCTCGATTTGGTCCCCCTCGCAAACGGGGCTGTTCGTCGTCACCGTCGGCACCCCGGGAATCGGGTGAACGGTCAGCGCGACAACCGGCGAGGCGGCCGATTTGCAGCCGTTGACCTGCACCTCGAGTAGATAGTCGCCTGCGTAGCCGATGTTCGAGTTTGAGATGGTGAAGTTCGGCGTAGCCGTGGAAACGAGGCCGATGGGCGTGTCCCAGATGTACGTCGCGCCGGGCGGGTAGTCGCCCGGATTCGCCACGACGATGGTGAACGGCTGCCCCGCGCAGATGGCCGCCGGCTGCGTGATGCTCGGCGTTTTCGGCGTCGGGATGATGGAAATGGTGGTAGATTTCGGGTTCGACACACAGAGGTTTGCGCCGAGGTTTTTGGTGACGGAGAGGGTGTACGAGCCGTTGATGGCCACCGTCGCGGTCGGCAGAACGGGGCTGGGATCAGAGCTTGTCCAGCCGTTCGGCCCCGTCCACGAATAGATGTAGGTCGGGTCGGCCGGGCTGATAAGTGCCTGAAGCTGAACGCTTTGCGATGCGTCCTCGCAAATCGGCGCATTCGACACGAGGGCCGCGATGACCGGCTGCGCAGAGATTTGGAGGAGGCTTTGCCCCGTCGCCGAGCAGCCGATGTCGTTCGTGATGGTCACGTTGTAGACCCCGGCGGCGGGCTGGTTGAGCGTCGGGTTTTGGGTGAAACTGCTGAAGCCCGCAGGCCCCGACCATTGGAAAATGGAACCCGTCGCCTGGTTTGTCGTGGCGAAGAAATTGGCCGGGGCGCCCTCGCAGAGGGGCCCGTTGTTCGCCGGTGCGAGCGACGGGAAATCTTTCACCAAAACCTGCCCGGCATTCGAAGTATCGCTCGGGCAGCCTTGTTTGATGATGACGAGTCGCCAGCCGCCGCTCTCGCTCGGTTGCGCGTTAAAAATAGACAGCCCGTTGACCGTCGTCGTGTCCGCCTCCACCGAGGGGTAAAGGGGCGAAAACCAGAGGTATTGTTCCGCGTTCGTTACGTTCGAGACCAGTTGAACGGTCTGGCCTGTGCATTTTGGGAGATCTGTGCCGATTTCCGGCGTGGCCAGACGCAGCTTGACGGCGACCGAAATCGCGGCCCCGCAGAACTTTAGCCGTTCTCGAAATCACGACTTGGTAGATGCTTCGTGAACGACCGGCTTTGCTGACAAAATGACAGGCGGGTATTGCAGGTTGCTCGAAAAGCCGTTCGGCCCCGACCACGAATAGCTCGTGTTCGCCCCGCCCGACGACGTGCCGAGCGCGATGGGCAGCCCCTCACAAACCGTCATGCCGGGGGTGACGACAGCCGCCGCCGGAATCGCATAGACCGGCACCGCGAGCGCCGCGCTCGGGTTCGACAGGCAGCCGTTCTCCCGAACCATTACGTAAAAATCGTTCGTCCCGACCTGCGCGGCCGGCCCGAGGCAGGGGGCAGTAATGGTCGTCCCGAGCAGCGTCCCCGTCGGGAATTGTCCCGAATACCAGTAAAAAGTTGGGTTTTGACCCGTGTAATTCTGTGTTTTCAGCACAATGGGTTCGCCGTCGCAGAAGGCCGGCTGCGTCGCCGTCAGCACAGGCGTGGTCGGTGTGTGGACGAGGCTGACATTGACAAGGCCCGTCGATTGGCAGCCCGTGATGCCGGTCACCAGCACCGACCATGCCCCTTCGTAGCTCAAATCGGCAGTCGGGATGACGGGGTTTTCGACCGTGAACTGGTTGCCGTTGGGCGCCGTCCAGAGGTAGGTGAAGGCCCCGTTCGTCGGGTCGTTGGGGGCGTTGGCGTAAAGCCGCAAGGTGTCATTTTGACAAATGTTTCCTGCGTAGCTCGGCACCGGCGGCGCACCGTTGGCAAAAAGCACGGTCGAGCAAGTGGACGAGTTGCCCCACTCGTCCGCCACCGTCAGGTCGACCGCGACAAACGCACCGATGACCGAACAGGGGAATGACGGCGGGTAGACCGAGTAGCTCAACGTCGTCGAGCAGTTGTCGTGGCTCCCGTCGTCGATGCTTTGCGGCGCGACTTGATAATCGTCCAGACCGCTCGGGTTGACATATACCTGGCTGCCCAATTTGCAAAGGGCGACCGGCCGCGTGGTGTCTCGGACTTCGAGGTTCCAGAGCGTCGAACCCGTTAGGCCGTTGCGGTCGGTCACGCTGTAATCGACCTCGTATTGACCAGCGGGGACAGACACAACTGTCTGATTTCCAACCAGTTGGCCCGATTTCACGACCGCACCGCCGGGACTTTTGATTTCAAAAAAGACTGGAGCGAACTCGTATTTCAGTCGCCCGCCGACGGTGCTCGTCCCATCCTGACTGGCCCCGTTCAGCGTACCGCATGGGTTGATGAAGTCCGACCAGACGGTCGCGTCGGTGTTCGCCTTGAGGGTAAATTTGACGATTCCGTCGGCTGCCCACGAGTTGATTTGTTGGGCAGTCACGGGCAGCGTCGTCGTCGAGGCGGAGGCACACTGGGCCGTGCCCTGGCCGGTCTGCCCAAGTGGCAAGCCGTTTTCGTCAAAAATTTGGAAGAACTCGCCAACGTCGCCGTTGTCGGCAAGCAGCGGGATGGTGAGCGTGCCGCCGGTGATGGCGTTTGCAATCGCGCCGGTGAAGGTGAGAACCACGTCGTTCGGCACCTTCCCGGCGTTCGGGTCGGTTTTGAAGGTCAGTAGTTTCGACGGAAGGTTTTGGTCGAAACTGCCCGAAAAACCGCAGTTGTCCGACAAATTTTGGGGGAATGGCAGGCTGACGAGCGTCCGGCAAGTGTCGCTGGCGAACACCGATTGGTCAACAGGCGCTTCCATCGTCGGCGGGAAAACGTCAACGACCTCGAGGTTCTGAATGGCCGAAACGGAGTTGCCCGAGCAGTCCGTCGCCGTCATTTTGACGACGTGCGGCCCAACAGGCAGGCTCGTCGACGAGGGCGGCGGGAAGCTCTGCACCGGCCCCCCGTCGACCGTGAAAGTCAGCACGACCGGGCTTTGCGGGACGATGTACGAATAGGTCATGGTCGCCGTCGCCGAGGCACCGGGGCAAATGAGGTTCACCGCGTCCGTCGTGTCGTTCACCGGGTGGAGGGTGAGGGTGATGAAGCCGTCTTGGCCCCATGCATTCAGTTGAGCTTCGCTCAAGTTGAGCGTCATCGAGACGCTGCCGCACTGGCTCGGCGCGGGCTGCGTCGTGGCCAAAAGCAGGTTGTTTTCCCCATAAACCTCGAAAATCTCGGTCGTTTGCTCGCCGTCGAAGTTTTCGATGTTCAGGGCGATGGCCGCGCCGCCCGTCGCCGGTTGGTCGGGGAAGGTGTTGACGAGGCTGATGTTCAACACCACGTCATCGACCGGCGAGAAGTTGTCCGGCAGGCCGCTCGTGTTCTTCAAAAACTCGGTCTGGCTGACAGTCACCGTGTCGGCCAAGACGGTGCAGTCGTCGCGCAGGGTGAGTGGCGCGTCGAAGTTCACGTCGGCTGCGCATTGTGCGAGGCCGGTCGGGATGATGCCGCCGGGGCGCAGTTCCATCACCGGCGCGTCCTTGTCCTCGACCTGAATCGTCTGGCTATATTGCTGCGAGTTGAGGCAGTTGTCGACGGCAAGCCATTCCCGTGTTATCCAATAGTTGTAGTGGCCGCAGTTGGCCGGGTCCGGCTCCTGCGTCGAGGTCTCGCTGAACAGGATTTGCACGGACGGGTCGCAGTTGTCAGCCCCCGTGATGTCCTGCCCGATGACCGGCGGGTTCGGCACCGCGCCACAGCCCGCTTGCGCGAAGGGCGGGATGCCCGCCAGCGTCGGCTTCACGGTGTCGACGACGGTCGTGATTTGGGTGAAAAAGCCCTCGTTCCCGCAGAGGTCAGTGCTCGAAAAAGTCTTTTTCAA
>JBGAWE010000127.1:0-8737 GCA_044227705.1 Saprospiraceae bacterium | reverse complement strand
GCCGACCTGAACCGGGTCGGTCGCGAAGCTCCCGCAGCCATCGACGGCGACCGGCGCAGGGAAGCTCACGAGCTTGTCGCAAGTCGTTGAGAAATAGAGGTTCTGAGTGAAAATCGGCCCAGCCGTGTCCTGAACCGCAATGATTTGGGCGCGGGTCGAGAGGTTCCCACAGTCGTCCATCGCCGAGAAAATGCGGGTGACCGTGTAGTTGTAATGTCCGCAGTCCAGCGGATCGGGGTTTTGCGTGGAAAAATCCTGCGACGTGACCGATTGGGCAGCGCCGCCGCAAGCGTCGTTCGCCTCTATGCCGTCGCCGACCGTCGCGGCGGGCGGGACAAAACCGCAATCCACCACAGTGTCAGCTGGAAATACATCGAAAACCGGCCCGACCGTGTCGATGACGACGAGGTATTGGGTGGCGATGGCGACGTTCCCGCAGTCGTCCGTCGCCTTCCAGGTCCGAATCAAATCGAACCGGCCGCTGCACGGGTTTTGCCCAATCGAGGTAAAGAGGTCGAGCTGAACTGTCGGGTCGCAGTTGTCGCTGACCGTCGGGGCGACGGGAGACGGAAGGTTTTGGGTGCACAAAAAAGTGTCGCGGGTGATCGGCGTCGCGAAAACCGGCGCATCGCCGTCGACGATTTGGAAGCGGGTGAGTTTGGTAGAGGAATTGCCGCAATCGTCGGTGGCACCGAAGGTCACGTCTACCCACCACGAGCAGTCGTTCGCGGCGATTTGCGGATACGGGCCGTTGGCCGTCGTGCCGCTGCCCGCGCCGCCCGTCGAGTTGACCCATGTGAAACCGGGCATCCACGAAAGGGTGTTCGAGCAGTTGTCGGAAAGGGTGGCCGAGGCCCGATTTTGGATGAACGCCTCCAGTTTCGCTTGGTCGTCGCCTCCACCGCAGTCTTCCAAAACCGGGTTCGCGGGCAGGTTTATCGACGGCCCCACGTTGTCGAACAGGGTGAAATTGGCCGTCGCATAGTTCGTGTTCCCGCAAGCGTCAGCGACGAGGAACTCGACGCTCCACTTCTTCGTCCCGTCGCATTGCCCGGAAATCGGGGTTGGCGTGATGGTCCAAATGACGCCTGAGCAGATGTCGCTCGCTGCGCCACCGCCGTGATTTAGGACGAAGTCGTTGAGGGTCGTTTGGCCTCCGCAGGCCGCGCTGCCGTCGGTCGGGAGCGGCGAGAAGGCGGGCGACTGGAGGTCTTGCACCGCAAAAGTGGCCGACTTCGACGGCGCGTTGCACCCGTCGCTGGCGACGAACTCGACCGTCACAAGGCCTCGGATGCTGGGTTTTTGAATGCCGTCGATGGTCTTCGGGCCGCAAGCTTGGCTTTTGGACAGATCAAAAGCGGCCTGAACAGCAGCCGAATCCGCGACCACGCCGCCGATTTTCATGTACCAGTCGATGGGGGCGCAGTTGTCGGTCGCCGTCGCACCGCCCCGGTTTTGAATCCATGCGGCGAGCGAGGCGGCGTCGGTTCCCGAGTTGCAGTTGACAATCAAAGTTGCCGGGTTCGTGCCGAAAACGGGCGGCTGGGAGTCGGTTACGGAGAAAGTCCGGTCAACGCTCGTCGCGTTTCCGCAGGAGTCGACAACGATGAAAGTGGCCGTTTCGACCGCGCCGCAAGTAGTGCCGATGCTGTTCGAGGCACTGATGGTTTTCGTCAGAATGCCGTGCTTGTCGGTCGCTGTGATGGCCGCGAGTTGCGCGGATTTCCAGTTGGAATAGGCAGTTTGCGGGTTGGCCGAGCAGTCGACCGTCCCGTTTTGCGGGAAGGTCGTGATGGTTGGGCCGGTCAGGTCTGCGGCGATGTTGATGGTTTGGGTGAAGGTGGCGGCGTTGCCCTTCGTGTCGGTCGAGGTCCACGTCCGGGTGAAACTGCCGGCTTGGCAAATAGGCGGGCGGGGCGTCTCCACGAAATCATAGAGCCAGAAAGGGCCGTCGCAATTGTCGTTCGCCGAGACCGTTGGGACGGGCGGCACGTCTTTCAACGAAATCAAGTTCAAAACCGCCTGTCCCGGCAGCCCGGTGAAAACGGGCGCGGTCAGGTCGTTGAAAGAAATGGGGAACTGGAAGTTGTAGGAGTGGCCCTGATTGTCGAGGACCTGCCAGTAAACGTTGATGGTGTTGCCCTGCCCGAACGGCTCGTTGACGCTCAAAAAAGGGGGGTAGCCGTTGTTGTTCCCCGTCGAAACCGAGTCGTAATAGCTCTGCGTGATGCTCGCCCCGGGCGACAGCGGCGTGACAACGGGCGTCGCCATCATGCTCAAAAAGCCGGTGCAGTCGCCGTTGACGGGGATGTTGTTCGGGCCGGGAAAGTTGAACTGGAAGAACTGCGTGGTCTGCGTGAACTGCGCCTCGCAGGCCAGCGGAAGGAGGAAAAAAACCAGTTGCCACAGCCGGCGGCCGGGCGCGTGTAATCGGTTAATCATGCAAAAAACTTTGAATGTTCTACGGGATGACGGATTGAAAGTTCCGGTTTTCAGGGGGCAAGTTCGGGCGTTGCCCGCTCATTTAGCATCCGGTTCGGGGGTCGCAGTCTTTTGGAAATCGGGGTGCTCGTTGAGCTTCAGGTCGGTCGTGTTCTCGTTGAGGAACTCGACGATTTGCTCCGTCCCGATGTTCTGGACAATCTCGCCCAGCTCGTTGACGGTGATCCGAAGGCCCGAGAGGTCAGGCTTTTTGGCTTTGTCCTTTTCCATTATTTCTGGCAGCAAGAATTGTTCCTGTTCGGCTCCCGATGGCACACAGGTTAGAAGGATCGGGCACGGATTTTTTCGTGTGTAACCGTGTCCATTATATCTAAGCCGTGTGCCACCGGGAGCTGAACCGTGCGAGGCGAGACCGGACCTCGTCTCCGCCCAAAACCTCCATCGTCTCAAAAATCCCCGGTCCCTTCATGTTCCCGGCGAGCGCGGCGCGGAGGAGCGGGAAGGCATCCCCCGGTTTCAGGCCCGCCTCTGCGAGGAGTTTTTTGGCCAATTCTTCAAGCGGCTGGGCCGAGAAAGGCTCGACGGCCGCCATTTGTTCCGAGAAGTCCGAGAAAACCTGCGCGACCACCGGGTTCCACTTTTTCGCCACCATTTCCACGTCGACTTCCTCGATGGTCTCGAAAAAGAAGCGGCCGTCGCGGATGAAATCGGGCAAAAGGGTCGCCCGCTCTTTCATCAGCCCAGCCATTTTAGAGAGGAAAGGCAGGTCGTTCCTGAATCCCGCTGCCTCGGCCATCGGTTGGACGAGGGCGGCGAGGCGGTCGTCGGCCGTTGCCGCGAGGTATTTTTGGTTGAACCACTTGGCCTTCTCGAAGTCGAAACGCGCCCCGGATTTCGATATTTTTTCGATGTCAAACTGCTTAATCAGCTCCTCCATCGAGAAAATCTCCTGCTCCGTGCCGGGGTTCCAGCCGAGGAGGGCGAGGAAGTTGAGCATCGCCTCCGGCAAGAAACCTGCGCCTTTGAAGCCGGTGAAAGACTCTTCTGGCGTCGCCCCGACCCAGTCGAGCGGGAAGACAGGCATCCCGAGCTTCACGCCGTCGCGCTTCGACAGTTTTCCGTTTCCAACTGGTTTGAGAATCAGGGGGAGGTGGCAGAACCTCGGCATCGTCTCCTCCCATCCGAAGCCACGATAGAGCAGGACGTGGTGCGCCGTGCTCGGCAGCCACTCCTCGCCCCGGATGACGTGCGAGATTTGCATGAGGTGGTCGTCGACGATGTTCGCCAGATGGTAGGTCGGCATCCCGTCGGCTTTCAAAAGCACCTTGTCGTCAAGCTCTGCGGGGTCTATTTCCACCCGGCCGCGCACCAGATCGTTGATGACGACCGGCGGGCCGGGGTCCACTTTAAGGCGGATAACGCTCGGTTCATCGCTCGCGTTCCGGGCCTTCCAGTCGGCTTCGGAAAGTGTCAGGCTGTTGACCAAGCGGCCGCGCGTCTTCCAGTTGTAGGTGAAATTCTCGGTCGCGGCGCGGGCGGCATCGAGCTGCTCGGGGGTGTCGTATGCGAAGTAGGCGTGGCCGTTTTCGACCAGCTTGTGGGCGTATTCTGCGTAAATAGCCTTCCGGTCGCTCTGCCGGTATGGGCCGAAATCACCGCCGAAGCCCACGCCCTCGTCGGGCAGAAGCCCCGCCCAGCGGAGGGATTCGATGATGTAGTCCTCCGCGCCGGGAACGTAGCGCGTCTGGTCGGTGTCCTCGATTCGGAGAATGAACTGGCCGCCGTGCTTTCTCGCAAAGAGGTAGTTGTAAAGAGCCGTGCGGATGCCGCCGATGTGCAGCGCGCCGGTTGGCGACGGGGCGAAACGGACCCGGATGGGACGATTGGATGATTGCATGATTTGATGGTTCAGGCGAACGCCGCCGCCCGTTCAGCTTCCACTTCTTTGACGGTTTTCGGAATCGGGGTGCCGAGAACCCGGCTTCCCGACTCGGTAATCAAACAATTGTCCTCAATCCGAATGCCGCCGAACGACTTCCAGCTTTCCAGCCGGTCGTACCGAACCCACTGTTTGAACCTGCCCTCGCCCCGCCATTTCTCGATGAGTTCGGGGATGAAATAGATGCCCGGCTCGACCGTCAGCACCATCCCCGTTTCCAGTTCGCGGGCCAGCCGCAGCGAGCGCAGGCCGAGCTGCGTCGACCTCTTCAGCCCCGGCCGGTAGCCGACGAGGTTTTCATCAAGGTCTTCCATGTCGTGTACATCCAGCCCGATGGCGTGGCCGAGGCCGTGCGGCATGAACAGGCCACCGACACCTTCGGCCAGCATCTCTTTCGTGTCGCCCTCCAAAAGGCCGATGGATTTCAGCCCGTCGAGCATGATTTGGTTGGCCTTGAGATGGCTTTTTTTGTATTGTAGGCCCGACTTAAGCGACTTGATGACCGCCATCTGCATCTTCAAGACCAGCTCGTAAATCTCCTTCTGCTGCTCCGTGAAACACCTGCCGACCGGCCAGGAGCGCGTGATGTCGCCCGCGTAGTGCATCGAGTTTTCCGCGCCGAAGTCTCCGAGGACGATTTGCCCGTCGGCCATGCGGTTGCCGTGAAAATGGTTGTGCAGCGTCTGTCCGTTGACGGATAGGATGATTGGATAGGAAAGTTCCGCCCCGCGAGCTGCCATGCTTTCCAAAACCTTCGCCACGACCTCATGCTCCATCATGCCCGGCCGCGTTGCCTGGATGGCGGCGAGGTGCATCTCGCGGGTGATGTCGAGGGCCTCCTCCATCTGCCCAATCTCCTCCGCCGTCTTGTGGTGACGCTGCGCGATAATGGCGAGGCAGAGGGCCTTCGAGGACTTCTTAGAGACGAGTTCAGGCCTGATTTTCAACCATTTAGACAGTTGGAAAATCCGGTCCTCCCGATAAGGCGGCGTGAAAAGTGCGGGCCGACCGGTCAGTTTCTCCACCATTTTCTCAAAAGAAATCACCCCCGCAAGCCCGACGCGCTCGGCGAGCGAGGCCAGCGTCGGCTGCGGGCCTGTCCAGATGACGTGGTCGATGGAAATCTCCTCGCCGACGAGCCATGCCTGCCCGCTTGTTGCGTCCATGAGGAGCGCAAGGCCGGGCTGGTCGATGCCGCAGTAATAGAGGAAGTTCGAGTCCTGCCGCCACCGGTAGGTGTTGTCGCGGTAGTTCATCCCCACCTCGAGGTTGCCCGGGAGGAGGATTTGGGATTCGCCGAGTTTGGACATCAATGCCTTTCGGCGATTGGCGTATGTTTCTTTTGAGAACATCATGTTTCGATTTTTGGATTGGTTGGGAACAGGGATAGCACAAAAATGCACGGGTGAACATGGATTCTCTTAATAAATCAGTGTTCATCTGGCATTTTCTGCGGCATCCGTGTCCTGTCCGTCCCTATTCGTCATCCTCAACGGCAATCCCCTCCGGGTTCTTTTCCCACATCAAATAGGCTTTGATGAACGGGTCGAGGTCGCCGTTCAAAACCGCGTCGGGGTTGTGCGTCTTGTACCCAGTCCGCAGGTCTTTCACCCAGCGGTCGTCGAGGACGTAGCTGCGAATCTGGCTCCCCCACTCTATTTTCGTCTTGCCCGCCTCGATTTTGTCCTTCTCGGCCTGCTGCTCTTTCAACAGCTTGTCGTATATGCGGGAGCGAAGCATCTTCATGGCGGTGTCGCGGTTCTTGTGCTGCGACCGCTCGGCCTGGCACTCGGCCACGATGCCCGTCGGGAGGTGGACAAGCCGCACGGCCGATTCCGTCCGGTTGACGTGCTGACCGCCCGCGCCCGAGGCCCGGAAAACGTCCATTCGGATGTCGGCCGGGTTTATGTCGACCACGATGCGGTCGTCGATGACGGGGTAGACGAAGACGCTCGAAAAGGAGGTCTGCCGCTTGCCCTGCGCGTTGTACGGCGAGATTCGGACGAGGCGGTGGACGCCGTTCTCGCCTTTCAGGTAGCCATAGGCGTACTCGCCGTTGACCTCCATCGAGACCGACTTGAGGCCCGCCGAGTCGCCGTCCTGATAGAAAATCTCGTTGAGCTTGAAGCCCTGCTTCTCGCCCCACATGACGTACATCCGGTAGAGCATCGAAGTCCAGTCACAGGCCTCCGTGCCGCCCGCCCCGGCGTTGATGGTGAGGATGCAAGGGAGCTCGTCCTCCGGCTTGTTGAGGGTGGAACGGAACTCGGTGTCGGCGAGCAGCTCGTCCGTTTTTTTGAATTGAGCATCGACGGTCGCCTCGTCCTCAAGCCCCTCTTTTTGGAAATCGAAAAGCACTTCGAGGTCGTCCACTTCGCGCTCGAGGTTTTCATACGTCCCAATCCAGCCTTTGTGGATTTTGATGGTCCGCATGATGCCCTCCGCGCGCTCGGGATCGTTCCAGAAATTGGGGTCGTAGCTCAACTGTTCTTTGTCTTGGAGGTCTAATCGCCTACTGGCGACGTCAAAGATACCCCCTTATGACGGCGAGCCTGTCTCGCAAGGTTCTCAGCTGTTCGGCTGTCATTTGTTGTGGAAATTGGATGATTGGATGGGATGAGGACTGTGTGGTTGGAGGATCCAGCCCTCGATTTCAGGCCGCAAACATCCGAAGACCCAGCCAGACGGCTATTAGGCACGCCACGAAACTTGCTCCAATATTTAGCAAAGCCATGCCCGGCTGGCTGTTGTGGAGGAGGGCGACTGTCTCGCCAGAGAAGCTGGAAAAGGTGGAAAAGCCGCCACAAAAACCGGTCAACAGGAACAAGCGGCTGCCATCGGAAAGCACCCCTTTTTGGAAAAGAGAAACCGCCGCGCCGAACAGGAAACAGGCCGCGACATTGGCCGCGAAAGTCCCGAAGGGGAACACCGTCCAGTATTTCCCGAATAACTGGCCGACGGCAAATCGGGCGAGGCTGCCCAGCCCGCCGCCAATGAAGACAAGGAGCCAGTTGGTCATTGGCCAGTCTTCTTTTTCAATGAAACAAGCCGGAAAAGGACCGCCGTCAAAAGTCCGGCAGCTACGACCTCAATCACCACGAGGCGGAACGGCCCGATGTGCTGCATCGCGACAACGGCCCCGATGAACAGGATATTGACCAAGACAAGGGTGAACGTGGCCTGCAAATGCGTCATCCCGAAGTCGAGGAGGAGGTGGTGTATATGCGTCCGGTCGGGGCTGAAGGGCGAGCGGCCTTTCAAAATGCGGGTCGAAAAGACGCGAATCGTGTCGAAAAGCGGCAAAATCAGGATGGCGACCGCGATGGCGGGGACGGCGTCGAACTTGAAAGGCCCGGCCGCGAGGTCGTGGTCAAGCTCCATGAAGCTGATGGCCAACAAGGAGCAGACAAGGCCAACGAGCATCGAGCCGGTGTCGCCCATGAAGATTTTCGCCTTCGGTGCGAGGTTGTAGTTCAAAAAAGCAATGAGCGAGCCGACGAGCGAGAAGGCGACGACGGCCAAATCCGAGCGGTGGATGAAAAAGAACCAGAATCCGAGCAGGGTGCATATCAAGGTGCCAATGCTCCCGGCGAGGCCGTTGATGCCGTCAATGAGGTTGAAGGCGTTGACAATGACCACGATGGTGAAAACGGAGAGCGTGAAACTGACCATGTCGGGCAGCTCGCTCACGCCGAGGACGCCGTAAAAAGAGGTGATACGGATGTTCGCTTTGTAGACGAGGATGAACGCAGCGAGGATTTGGCCAATCAGCTTTTTGGTCGGCGAGACACCAACCAAGTCGTCCTTCGCGCCGATGAGAAAAATGATGATGAACGAGCAGAGGACGTATTGCAAATCGGCGAAGACGTTGAACGGCGTCCACATCAAAATGGCGAAAAGGGCACCCGCGAAAATGCCGATGCCGCCGAGGCGCGGGACGATTTCGGAGTGCGAAGAGCGGTCGTTGGGCTTGTCGTAAAGCCGTTTCACCACCGCGATGCGAATGATGCTGGGGATGGCGAAGTACGTCAAGACGAACGCGCTGATGAAACCGAGGATAATTGCGTACATAGAACTGCGCCCTTCCCGGGCGGGGGTTTCAAAAGACTTTTGGGCAAAAGCTTCAATCGGTCCGATTCCGACACACGGCACCTGGGCGCCCCGTGTTCTGGGATGAAATCAATTTTCAGGAAGGGAAACAGGGCCAACCAGAAGGCGGCCCAAGTGCAACGAATCGTCGGGCCAAAAATAGAGACGCCGCCCGGTTCGGTGGCTCGACGGGGCTAATTTTCGGGCAACAACCTCCCTCTCCGTGTACCTTCGCCGCCAAGCCGACGTTCAGACCGCCGGGCAAAA
>JBGAWE010000126.1:0-12833 GCA_044227705.1 Saprospiraceae bacterium | reverse complement strand
TCGGCGAACATCAACTTCATCAGCTCGACGGGCCGTTTGGAGAAGAGCGTCCGCATCGACGAAATCGGCGACGAGCCTGTGAGGCTTTCGACCGAAGGGTTGTCCAACGGCCTATGGCTGCTGCAGGTTGAGAGCGACAAGCTGCGGCCGGTGACGGTGAAACTGCTGGTCAGCCACCTCGACTGATCGGGGTCGATGACTGAATAAAAAAGCCCAACTCGCTGACTGTCAGCGGGTTGGGCTTTTTCTTTTTGAATAAACCTTACTGGAAATCGACCAGCGTGATTTCAAAAATCAGCGGCGAGTGCGCCGGAATCCCGGGCAATTCCTGGCTGCCATAGGCAAGGTCGGAGGGTATCCAGAAGGTGCCGTGCCCGCCCTTGCCGAGCAGCGGGATGCACTTCTGCCAACCCTCGATGAGTTCGTAGAGGGAGTATTTGGCCGTCTTCCCCGGATCCGAGGCGTCGAACTGCGTCCCGTCGAGCAGCGTGCCCTTGTAGGTGAACTCGATAAGCGAGTTGATATCCGGCCGCTGGTCGTTTCCCGGTTTGTCGATGATGTAGAAGATGCCCGACGACAGTTGTTCGGAGGCGGCGAGGCCCTTTTTGGCGAGGTCGGCCGTGATGAGGTCGCGGTCGATTTTGGCGTAGTCCTTCTCTTTTTTGCAGCCGAAACCGGCGAAAACGGCCACGATGGTTGCGAAAAGCATGGCTTTTTTCATTTCAGGAATTTTCGGGCGAAAGTAAAAGCCGAGTCCAGCCGACCAATCAGATAACTTCGGCCACCACGAAAATCGAGCCGCAGACCAGCACCAAGTCGCCCGGCCCGGCGGCACGATGGGCGGCTTTGAAGGCGTTTTTCACGGAGGAATAAGCCCGGCCGCGCAACCCGAAGCCTGCCGCTTTTTCAGTCAAAACTTGGGCATCGAGGCCGCGCGGGATGTTGGCTTTTGAAAAATAGTACCGCGCCCTTTGGGGAAAGAGGGCCAGCACCGGCTCCAGTTCCTTGTCGTTGACAAAGCCGGTGACGATGTGCAGGCGCTCGAACCCGCCTTTTTCAATCTCGGAAAAGATGGAGCGCAGGCCCGCCTCGTTGTGCGCCGAATCGGCAAGCACGAGCGGGTCGCGGGCAAGGACTTGCCAGCGGCCCTGAAACTTGGTCAACCGACGGAGGTTTTCGAGGCCGGTGAGGGATGCTTTGCGCAGCCTGTCCACGCCGACCTTCCTTCCAAAATCTGTCCTTCCCAAAACCTCGACGGCGGTCAAAACGGTCGCCAAGTTCTTCTCTTGAAAAGGCCCGGCAGCATCAAGTTTTACTGCAAACTTTTTTGCAGGTTTCAAGGCTCTGGTTTCATAAACCGTTGAATGCCAGTCGGTTGAAACTTTTCTTGCCTCAAAAATCTTCTCCGCGAATAAAATCTCGCTCCCCGTTTCCGCTGCCTTTTTTAAAAAGACCTGCCGTGTCTCCGCCCGGCTCTCGCCAATGACGACGGGCGTCAGCGGCTTGATGATGCCTGCTTTTTCGAACGCGATTTTTTCGAGCGTGTCGCCGAGCATCGACTGGTGATCGAAGCTGATGTTGGTGATTACGGAAAGAAGCGGCGCGAGGACGTTCGTCGAGTCGAGCCGCCCGCCGAGGCCGACCTCTACGACAGCGATGTCGACTTTTTCGCGGGCGAAATGGTCGAACGCCATCGCCACGCACAGCTCGAAAAAGCTCGGCTGGATCGCCTCGATGGCCGGGCGGTTCTGCTCGATGAAGGCGACCACTTTTTTCCGCTCGATGAGGCGGCCGTCTATTTTTATCCTTTCCCGGAAATCCTTGTAGTGAGGCGAGATGTAAAGCCCTGTTTTCAGCCCGGCCGATTGGAGGGCGGCGGAGAGCATGTGGGAAACGGAGCCTTTGCCATTCGTCCCGCCGACGTGGATGGTCGGAAATTTTTGATGCGGGTCGCCGAGGTGTTCGAGGAGGGCGAGGGTGTTCGTCAGGTCTTTTTTGAACGCAGCCGGGCCGATGCGGTGGTACATCGGGAGCTGGGCGTAGAGGTAGTTGAGCGTCTCTTTGTAGTTCATTCCAGCTTGAAAAACAAAAGGCAAAAGCAGCGGTTCGGCCGAGCTTTTGCCTTTTTTGAATCAATCACAGCACGAATGCCGTGCTACTTGACGCGGAACCGGAAGGTGATGGTTCCGCACTGCTTGTCAAACTCCGAGGGGGCGAACTTGTACCGCCTCGCCGCATCGACGGCAGCTTCGCGCAGCTGCCCGTCGGCGGTGTCGGAGCCTTTTTGGGTGAAGTCGGCCGAAATCACGTCGCCGTTCGAGTCGACGCAGACGTTGACGTTGACCGTCCCCGTCTTTTGGGAGCTTTCGTTGACTTTGCCCCGGCTTTTCACCGTCCTGTTTGAGAGGCCGCCGCCAACGGATGCACCGGTTCCGGTTCCGCTGCCTCCACCCGTCCCGCCTCCAGAGCCGCCGTCGCCGTCGGGGAAGCCGCCGAGCTTTCCGCCAGCCGCGCCGCCCTGACCGGGTTTCGAGCCGCTGCCGCTGCCGGTTCCGCTGCCGCTGGAGGTTCCGAAGGCGCCACCAGCGTTCTTCTTGGCCTTGTTGTATGCGTCTTGCTTGGCTTTTTCGGCAGCTGCGGCTGCGTCGGCTTCGCGGCGTTTGCGGTCGGCCTCGGCTTGAGCTTGGGCGCGGGCTTCGTTTTCTTGACGGGTCTTTTCAGCGGCATCGGCCGCGTCTTTCTTCTTTTTCTCCTCTTTGGCCTTGCGGATGGCGGCCACGTCGGGGTCTTCGACGGTCGGGGTGTTTTTTGGCACGTCCGTTTTTGTCGGCGGCGTGGGCTTGGCAGGTTCGGGTTTCGAGACGGGCGGGGTCGGCACGGGGGGCGTGGACTTGGCCTTCACAGGTTTTTCCTCCTCGGTCTGGGTCGGGTCTTCGGTCTGGGTGCCTTTGGGCATATTGGATTGGTCGGGGCTGCCCTGATCGGGCGCGCCGAGGGCAAGCTCGATGCCGCCGCCGCCAAGCTCCTCGACCTTGTTGGTGGTGACGACGGTGAAGAACAGCAGGGCAATCAAGATGGCGTGGAAGATGAAGCTGCCCAACGCCGCCGTGCCCCGGTTCTCCTCGTTGCCGTATTGGTGCGATTGTACCATTTCTCAAAAACTGGGTTGGTGGAACGGATTTCCAGAAGGATGCTGTCGAGCCGTTTTTTGCATACGGCCGTTCAATTGGCCGTCGGGTCGGTGGCGAGGATGGTCTTCAAACCGAGGTTGCGGGCGATTTCGAGGACGAAGACCACATCGTCGATGGGCGTGCCCTTCTCGGCGACGACGGTGATGGTCTTGTCCTGACCCTCTTGCAGGTTCGACATGCGGGCTTTGAGCGACAGTTCGAGCGACGGCCGCTTGACGGGGGTCCGGTCGATGTAGACCTCGCCCGTGTTCTTGATCGAGACGGCCAACGTCGGCGAGGCCATTGACTTGGACTTCGACGACGGCAACTGCAGGTTGAGCGCGTTGGGCGTGACGAAGTTGGAGGTGAGCATAAAGAACATAAGCAGCAGGAAGATGACGTCAATCATCGCCGCCAGCGAAAACTCCGGCTCCACCCGGTTTCTTCTTTTCAGTGCCATTTCTTGAACGGGAATTTTCTAATTGTCAATTGTCAATTGTCAGCTGTGACGGAAGCCTTTGCATCGGCTCCACAATTAACAATTGACAATTCACCATTAAAAAGAATCAGCGGCTCGGCTCCTGGAGCAGGTCCATGAACTGCATGGCCGTGTTCTCCATCTTGAAGATGACCTTGTCGAGGTTGGAGACGAGCAGGTTGTAGCCGGCCATGGCGATGATGGAGACGAACAGGCCCATCGCCGTCGCGGTGAGGGCGTGGTATATGCCGCTCGACAGGACCTTCGGGGTGACGGTCGCCGCATTGGCCATGTCCTGAAAGGAGATGATGAGGCCGATGACCGTCCCGAGCAGCCCAATCATCGGGGCGATGCCGCTGATGGAGGCGAGGGTGGAGAGGTTCTTTTCGAGCTTGAGCAATTCGAGGTTGCCGACATTCTCGATGGCCTTGTTGATGTCGTCGAGCGGCTTGCCGATGCGGTCGAGACCCTTGCCCACGAGGCGGGCGACCGGCGCGTCGACAGACTGGCAGAGAGCCTTAGCGGCCTGCAAATTCCCGGCTTCTACCGAGTTGCGGATGGAGTTCATGAAGTTCTGGTCGACCATCCCGGCCCTTTTCAGGGTCGTGTACCGCTCGATGATGATGTATACGGCTACGATGGAGAGCATCAAAAGGATGGTCAGCACGATGAGGCCGGAGAGCGAGGTCGAGAGCACGATGTCGATGAGGCTCTGCGATTCGGTGGTCTCTGTGGCGGCTGGGATGGCGGGCTTGGTCAGTTGGAGGAAGAAAAAGGAAGCGAGCATCTGGAAACTCATAGTAGAAAAGGCGTTGACGTTTTGGCTTGAAACGAGCGATTTTACAGGCTTATTTTGGGGTGAAATTACTTGCGTCTCCAAAACCGGGCCTTTTTCCAACAGATTTTTGTTGTGCCACATTGTTTAATGCGAGGTCCGGGCAGCGCGACGCGGGCCGCTCCCGTTTCGAGGCGGCGCGGTTTTGCCTCGCCAAAAAAACCGCCGTCAGCCCACCATTTTCATAAACTTGCCATCGGAAATCGCCCTATGGATTTCACCCTGCAATTGGAAATCGACGAAAAAGCGCTCATCGCGGCCGTGGCCCGGCAAGACCGGGTCGCCCAGCAGCACATCTACGAGGAGTTCTATCCCCGCATGATGGGCGTATGCCTGCGCTACGCGGGCAGCGAGGACGAGGCCCTCGACCTCCTCCACGAGGGATTCATCAAGGTTTTCCAGAACATCTCGAAGTACAAGCCCGGCACCTCGCTGGCCGCGTGGATTCGGACCATCATGGTCAACAACTGCATCGATTATTATAGGAAGGCTATCCGGCGGCGGACTGTCCCAATCGACACGGTTTTTGACTGCTCCTCCGACGAGCCGGACGCGCTCTCGGTCTACACCGAAAAGGAAATCTTGAAAGGCGTCCAGACCCTCTCGCCAGCCTACCGGGCTGTGTTCAACCTCTACGTGGTGGAAGGCTATTCGCACAAAGAAATTGCCGACCACCTCGACATCAACGAATCGACCTCCCGCTCAAACCTGGTCAAGGCGCGGCAGAAGTTGCAAGACTATTTTGCCGCCAAGCGCATGAGATATGACTGAAAAAAACTACTCGGAAAGGGAAATCAAGGACGCGCTCGACAACCTCGAGGTGCCATATAACCCCGCCTCCTGGGAAAAACTGGAGGCGCGACTCAACGCGCCGTTCACCGAGGAAAAGCCCGCCGCCGTCGAGGAGGTGGACAAGCTGGTGCGCCCGAAAATCGAGCGCTTCGAGGCCGTCTACGACCCCGCCCACTGGCAAATCATGGCTGACCGGTTGCGGCTCATCGCGGCGCGGCGGCGGCAAATTGCCTCGACAAAACTGCTTGAAACGGCGCTCGTCCTTTTGTTTTTGGGCAATCTGCCGACTTGGCTCGGCCTCGGCCGTGCCGAACCGCAGCGGATCCCGATTTCGGCAGGGGCCCCAATCGCAGGCGTGGAAGAACCGGATGCTGAAGGTTTCATCCGAAGGACGTTGGAAGCAAAGGCGCGCCAAGCTGCGGCCACCGCCATTGATTTAAACGACCCGGCGGCGGTTGGTCCCGATGCTTCCCTCCAGCCCTCGCCCGACGGTTCACTCGATATAATAAAGGAGTCGCCCGTCGTGCCGGCCTCGGAAATCTCGATAACAGAGGAGGTCGTCAATTCGCTGCGCGATTTCTTTTTCACGAAAAAACCGGCGGAAGAGGCTACGAAGCCGCCACTGCCGATTGCCGCGCTCGGCCAGCCGTACGGGCAGGTTTTGGGTGAAAAGCAGTCGGCTTTTGGAAAACTCGCTGCCGTCGAGCCAGTCGAGACTCGAATGACCGAAGTTGATGGCGAGTTCGGCCCAACATTCCTCCCTTTCGAACCGAGTTATATTGGGAAAAAGGAAAGGCGGTTCAAGGTCGGCATCTTCATCGCGCCGCAGGCCAACCTCGCCCGGACGCCCGCGCTCGACCCGATCAACCCCGACATCGTTCAACTGAAAAACGGCTGGGCCTTCGGACTGAATTTTTCGGCAACCCGAGACCGCTTCGGCTTCGAGACCGGCCTGACCTACGAGTCCAAAAGCCTCGACCGGAACCTGACCGCAACCTCGGGCAGCCTCGAGGAAGGGTTCACGAAGACCGTCCTTTTGCAGCAGCAGCAATATGAAATCGCAGGCGTTCCGCTTCGGGCCACGATGAGGATCGGCCAAGTCCGGCACGTCTCGTTCTCGGCTAGGCTCGGTGCCTCGGCTTGCGCCATCGTCCAGAAGAACAACGTGAAGGACAGAATCGACAGCTACTCCTCGGGAAACAATTACGTCCCCGGCATCCTCGCCTTGCAGCGCAACAACAAGCAGGAGCGGCGCGGCCTGTTCGAGGGTGGGAGCTTGATGGAAAACGGGTTCATAACGGCGGACGCGGCAGTGCGGTTGGAGCGGCCGATTGGGCGGCGGTTGAGCCTTTTTGTGGAGCCGGTTTTTCAACATACCGTCGTGCCGAAGGGCATCGGGCTGCGGCACGACAGGCTTTCGACCTTCTCTCTCCAGACCGGCGTGACGGCGACTCTTTGAATGGTGAGCGAAGGCTGTCGTATGGTGAGTTGCATGGCTGACCATCTGTTTTTGACAAAGAATTTGCCCAAAACTGTCCAACCTCGTCTCGATTGTCAAAATCGGGTTAAAAAACAAGTAGCCCCGGGCCGTTACGTTCTACCTTCAAGGCCTATTTAGACCCGTACCTTATTCACCAACAAAATTCTTCCATTTCATGAAAAAGGTTCTCCTCACCGCTGCCGCCTCCATCGCGCTCGGCACGTTCTTCTTCCAGTGTGCCACAAACAGCAAGGACCCCCTCGCCGACGTGCGCCCCACTCTCCCCGACCAGCCTTTCGTCTACTCTCATTTCACTGGCCCCGACGGCCGCGCCTCAATCGGCGGAACCATCGAACAACCCGGCTTCGGCTCGGGCGGCACGGTCTCGAACGGCATTCTTCAGGTCGGTTTCAACCCGAAGAACCCGGCCGTCACCGACCTCGGGGCACAGCTCGGCCGCGTCCTTTTTTATGACAAGCGGCTCTCCATCAACCGGACGGTCGCTTGTGCGAGCTGCCACTTGCAAGCGACGGCCTTCGCCGACGGCGGGAAGGTCGGCTCGGAGGGCATGAGCGGGCAAATCACCTCGCGCAACTCCCCGGCCATCTGCAACACGGCCTTTAAGAACAACCTCTTTTGGGACAGCCGCGTGCAATCGCTGCCCGACCTCGTTTCGAAGCCCGTCTCAAACCACATCGAGATGGGCATGGAGAGCCTCGACGACGTGGCCAAACGTCTGGCGACGGTCGATTTCTACCCCGACCTTTTCGACAAGGCGTTTGGCAGCCGCAGCATCACAGCCGACCGGATTTCGAGCGCGGTGGCTCAGTTCCTCGCCTCGATAGTCTCGACGAACTCGAAGTACGACCAGGGGGTGAAGAACAACTTCGCCAATTTCACTGCGCAGGAGCGTGAGGGGAAGGACATCTTCTTCAAGCAGGAAAACCACTGCAACACCTGCCACGCGGCCCCGCTTTTCGGCGCACCGGATGCGCCGTTCGTCGGCTACTACGGCGACGACAAGCGCGGCGCGGCCAACATCGGCCTCGACATCAACTACAAGGACAACGGCTTCCGCAACGGCGAGTTTTGCATCCCGAGCCTGCGCAACATCGAGCTTACGGCACCCTACATGCACGACGGCCGCTTCACGACGCTCGACGACGTGCTCGACCACTACTCGCAGAAAATCCAGACGCACCCGAATCTTGATGCGAACCTGCGCTCCAACTTCGGCTCGGGCGCGGCCGTTCAGCTCAACTTCACGCCCGCCGAGAAGGCCGCCCTCAAGGCGTTCCTCCTCACCCTGACCGATGCGAGCGTGACGATGGACGAGCGCTTTTCGAACCCTTTCAAATCTTAATTGCGCCGACTACTTTTGTGGCGACGAAGATTTACTCTTATCGGAATGTTCAGCCCGGGCCGGAAGCGGTGCCGGGCTTTTTTTTGAATCGCATCATGCTGCCCGGCCTTCTTTGCTGGCAGATCTCACAAAACACTAGGCATGGAATTCGGCAAACTCGAATCGCTCGACGGCGTGGATTTTAATCTGCCGCCCGACCCGACGGAGAACGAGCGGCTCCTTTCCAGTCTTCTAAAACGAGGGACGAACCCCAAAATATGGCTCGGCGCGACCGGCTGGAGCATGAGGGAATGGGTCGGCACCTATTACCCGAAGGGCGCCAAGCCCGGCGAATACCTCTCGCACTACGCCCGCCAGTTCAACACCATCGAGGGAAACACGACCTATTACCGAATCCCCGACGCGGCGACCATCGACAACTGGCGAGCGGCCACGCCAGCTGATTTTCGGTTCTGCCCGAAGGTGCCGCAAAGCGTCAGCCACTTGTCTGATTTCAGCCAAATCGGGCGCGATTTGCCGCTTTTCACCGACGCGCTCCTGCGCCTCGGCGACCGGATGGGCTGCGCGTTTTTGCAGCTCGCGCCCGGTTTCTCGCCCAAAAGGACAGCGGCCATCATTAAGTTTTTGAGAATTTGGCCGAAGGCATTGCCGCTCGCCATCGAGGTGCGGCACGAGGATTTTTTCTCCAGCCAAAAGACCGGCAGGCTCTCGCCCGAGGCGGAGAACTATTTCCAACTCATTGAAGCAGAGGGAGTTGCGACCTGCATCAGCGACACGGCCGGGCGGCGCGATGTGGTCTATCCGAGATTGACGACGAGCAAAATCCTCGTCCGCTTCGTCTCGAACAGTCTCCACCCGACCGACTTCGGCCGCGCCGACGACTGGGCCAAGCGGCTCGCCGACTGGTTCGCGCGCGGTTTGACCGAAGTGTTTTTCTTTGCCCATGCGCCCGACAACCTCCGTGCGCCCGAGGTGGCGATGATGCTGGACGAAAAATTCCGCGCCGCCATCCCCGGGCTGGACATCCGAGGGCCGAAACCGATCGCGACGCTGGCCGTTCAAACCAGCCTTTTTTGACTTTGGATTTAGGATTGGAGGTTGGGGATTGGGCCGCGCTCCCAACCCAGTCCCCAATCTCCGATCCCCAATATTCCAGTAATGAACATCCCATTCATCCACCGAGACATAAGCTGGCTCTCGTTCAACTATCGAGTCTTGCAGGAGGCGAAGGACCCCTCGGTGCCGCTGCTCGAAAGGCTGAAGTTCCTCGCCATCTATTCGAGCAACCTCGACGAGTTCTTTCGGATTCGCGTGGCCTACGTCCGCAACCTTCGGAAGGTGGGCAAAAAGACCAAGCGAGAACTGGACTTCGACCCGACGGAACTGCTCAAGCAGATAAACCGCCTTGTCAACCGGCAGCAGGAGGAGTTCTCGGCGACCTTCAAGCAAATCGTCGGCGAGCTACGGACGAACGGCATCCACCTCCTTACCCGCCTCGAGCTGAACGCGGAGCAGCGGGCCTTTGTCGAGGGGTATTTCCACGGCAACCTCCTGCCGTTCGTCCAACCAATGCTTTTGGTCGGGCAGAAAATCAGGCCGTTTCTGGCCAACGCGCACATCTACCTCGCCGTCCACCTCAAGCCGAAGGGCAAGCCGAAAGGGGCGAGCGAGTACGCCCTCGTTAAGGTGCCGAGCGACCAGTTGCCGCGATTCGTGGAGCTTCCCGCCTCGAGCGGCCACTCGCACGACCTCATCATGCTCGACGACATCGTGCGGCATTCGGTCTCGTTCCTTTTCCCCGGGTACGACATTCAGGACACCTATTCCATCAAAAGCTCGCGCGACGCGGAGCTTTACATCGACGACGAGATGCAGGGCGATCTGATTTCAAAGGTGAAATCGAGCCTTTCAAAAAGGAATGTGGGGCCTCCGACGCGCTTCGTCTACGACCGCGAGATGCCCTTCCACCTGCTCGACTACCTGCAAATCACCTTCGGGCTGGGCAAGTACGACATCCATCCAGAGGGGCGCTATCACAACAACTTCGACTTCTTCCGCTTCCCCGATTTCGGGCTGCACCAACTTCGGTACAAACCGCTGCCGCCCCTGCCCGTACCGGAACTGGAGGAGACGGCAGACTTTTTCCAACTGATTTCGGGCGGCGACCGGATGCTGCACTACCCCTATCAGAGCTACGAAGGAGTCGTCCGCTTCTTCGAGGCGGCCGCGGAGGACCCGACGGTGACGCACATCAAAATCATCCAGTACCGGACGGGCAAGCGGTCGCGCATCCTCAACGCGCTCATCCGAGCCGTCGAATTGGGAAAGCAGGTCTCTGTCTTTGTTGAGATAAAGGCCCGTTTCGACGAGGCGAACAACCTCGAATGGGGCGAAAAGCTGCAAAAAGCGGGCGTCCGCGTCCATTACAGCTTCCCCGGCGTGAAAGTCCACGCGAAGCTGGCGCTCGTCCGCCGCGAGGAACCGGGCGGGACGAAGCTCTACAGCTACCTCTCGACCGGCAACTTCCACGAGGACACGGCCAAAATCTACTCGGACTTCGGAATCTTCACCTCCGACACGCGGCTGACGGGCGAGGTGTCGCGCCTCTTCTCCTTTTTGGAAAACGTGAAGCGGCCGCCGCAAGACTTTGAGCACCTGCTCATCGGCCAGTTCAACCTGCGGAAGGACATCCTCGCCCACATCAACTTTGAAATCGACGAAGCCAAAAAAGGCCGCCCGGCCCGTCTCCTCGTAAAAGTCAACAGCCTCGAAGACCTCGAAATCATCGAGAAGCTCTACGAAGCGAGCCGCGCCGGGGTCGAAATCCGCCTCGTCGTGCGCGGCATCTGCTGCCTCATTCCGGAGATGAAGGATTTTTCGAAGAATATCACGGCCATCAGCATCGTCGACCGCTTCCTCGAACACGCCCGCGTTTTCGTCTTCCACCACGCGGGCGCGGAGAAGATGTTCCTATCCTCTGCCGACCTGATGCTGCGCAACTTGAGCCATCGAATAGAGGCAGCCTTCCCCGTTTTTGATCCTGAAATCAAAAAGGAAATCCTCCAAATCCTCGACTTCCAACTGGCCGACAACGTCAAGGCACGCGTCCTCGACAGCGGCCAGTCGAACGATTACCGCCGCACAAAGAGCGACATACCCATCCGATCGCAGATAGAAACCTACTACTGGCTAAAGCGCCGTCTCGACGCACAACTCGGTGAAAATCAATGACTTTTGAATGGCCGGGCAGATGAGCGGGAAGGTTTTTTTGAAAAAAATCAAAGCAAAGGCTTGGCTACGCGAAAAAGGCGAGTCTATCTTCGCCGCGCACTCACCAGTAAATGCGGATGTAGCTCAGCTGGTAGAGCGCGACCTTGCCAAGGTCGAGGCCACGAGTTCGAATCTCGTTATCCGCTCCTAGAAAGCTCACCTTCGGGTGGGCTTTTTTGTTTTTTGGAAAAATACATTTGCTGCGATGCGGCCCGCCCGGGTGGTGAAAGGGTAGACACGAGGGACTTAAAATCCCTTGACCATATCGGTCGTGCGGGTTCGATTCCCGCTCCGGGCACTTTGGAATTTGTGCGGGTTCAATTCTCGTCATCCGCTCCGTTTTGGAAACTCAACCGATTTCCACCGCCCCAAACCCCGGCTCCAGTTCCAGCTTGTATATCGACCGGTCGCGCAGCCGGATTTCTTTCGACACCACCTCGTGCCCGTCCGCCCGGCATTTTTTCACGAAAAAGGGCAGTCCAACGAGATAGACCGTCACCTTCTGATAGCTCGGCTCGAAGCTCCCCTCAATGGTTTGGGTAAGGCGCAGACTGTCCGCCGCGCCCTCGACTCGGTAGGTTTTGAGGTTGCATCGACCGTCACGGTGGCCGTGCCCCTCCCCTTCGTCCTCGTAAAGCTGGCTCGTCTCCATCCCGATTTTGTGGTAGACATATAGCGTCAGCTCGTCGATTGGCTTTTCGCAGGTGCTGTTCCGTGTCGGCCAGATGGGAAGAACAGCCCCTTCCCTGACGAAAAACGGAATCTGCTCCGGCTGGATCGAGACGAAAAAATCGCTCCCGCCCCGCGCCGGTTGGCCCGTCCAGAAATAGAACCAGTTGCTTTTTTGAGGGAGGTAGACCGATTGCCGCTGCGCCTTCGGCAGCACGACAGGCGAGACCAGCAGGTGTTCGCCAAAAAGAAAGTCGCGCTCGTTGTCGAGCAGTTTGGCGTCCGCTGGGTCTTCGAAAAAAAGATGCCGCAGCATCGGCGACCCATCGACCGTGTGCCTTTTAAAAGCCGTGTAAATCGCGGGCAGCAGGTGGTAGCGAAGCTCGATGGCCTTCTTCGCGTGCGGCGTCCACTTGTCGCCGAAGCTGAACGGCTCATGGGTGAAGGCCACGCCACTCTCTTCCGTTGGCTCCTCAGTTTCGAGCGCGTCGCCTTTGAGGTGGTTGCCCGAGTAGTGCGCCCGCATGAACGGGTGGAACGCAGCCAACTGGAGCCACCTGACCATCAATTCGCCTTCCGTCGAGCCGCTGAAACCGCCGATGTCCGACCCGCAGAACGAGAAGCCACTTACCGCCAGCCGCTGGCATTGGATGTTGGCGAGTTGGAGGTGTTCCCAGGTCGCGCAGTTGTCGCCGGTCCAAATGGCCGCGTCGCGTTGGCCGCCGGCGAACGTGGCCCGCGTGAGCAAAAACGGCCTTTTTTCGGGCGAAATCAGC